>CAZRBS010000014.1:2687-28268 GCA_964598405.1 uncultured Dehalococcoidaceae bacterium | reverse complement strand
TGTTAAATTCATAGCGGTGCCGGTGGCGCTCGCGTATCAGGTCCTGCCCGTAGGCACGGGCGGCCAGAGTGCCTGCCGTCAGCCGGCAGGGGTAGTTACCCAGGCGCATGGTTCCGCCCTTATCTTTCAGGTTCTTCTGTTCGGGCAGGATGTCAATGACCGGGTAGGGAGTGCCAGGGTCAAACTCGGTGGAGTTTGGCTCAGGTGAATTCAAGGCGTGACGTGCCAGTTCAATCACCATGACCTGTAACCCCAGGCACAGTCCCAGATACGGGATTTTATTTTCCCGGGCATAGGTAGCCGCTCTGACCATACCCTCAATCCCCCTGACGCCGAAGCCTCCGGGCACGATGATACCCTGAGCGGAACGCAGTAAAGCATCGCAGCCATCTTTCTCCAGGTCTTCGGAGTGGACCCAGAACAGGTTGATGTCCCTTTCGTGATACAGGGCGGCATGGCACAGCGCCTCGCGAACCGAGAAATAGGCGTCGGTTAGTTCCACATATTTGCCGACCAGGGCAATGTTAACCTGCTCGTGAGGTGTTTTGAGGCGTTCCACCAGTTTCCGCCACCGGTTCAGGTCAGTCCGCCTGGCTTTTAGACCGAGCTTCTGGGCGATTATTTGTCCCAGTCCTGCTTCTTCCAGGAGCAGGGGAATTTCATAGATACTGGGTACGGTGGGCAGCGGTATAACGGCTTGCCGTTCCACATCGCAGAAGAGCGATATTTTATCCCTGATGCTCTCCGGGATGGGAAGGTCGCTGCGGCATATGATGATATCAGGCTGGATACCAATCCGGCGCAGCTCATTGACGCTGTGCTGGGTTGGCTTGGTCTTCAGTTCTTGAGTGGAGTTGAGATACGGGAGCAGAGTTACGTGAACATAAAGCACATTATCCCTGCCAACGTCATTTCTCATCTGCCTGATGGCTTCAAGAAATGGCTGTCCCTCAATATCGCCCACGGTGCCGCCTACCTCGATGAGAATCACGTCAGCCCGGGATTTCTGGGCCAGACGTTTGAAGCGCTCTTTTATCTCGGTGGTGACGTGGGGTACCACCTGAATGGTGCCGCCCAGGAAGTCGCCTCGCCTCTCCTTGCCGATCACGGCGCTGTAGATTTGCCCGGAGGTAACGTTAGAGTCAGCGGTAAGATTGGTATCGATAAAGCGTTCATAGTTGCCCAAATCGAGGTCAGTTTCGGCGCCGTCCTGGGTAACGAACACCTCGCCGTGCTGGTAAGGGGACATCGTGCCCGGGTCGACGTTGAGATAAGGGTCCAGCTTCTGTGCGGATACACTGATTTGACGACTTTTGAGAATGTTGCCGATAGAAGCGACAGTGATACCCTTGCCGACGGAACTGACCACACCACCAGTGACGAAGATATATTTTGACATAGAGGAAACCAAACTCTAAAACATCAAGAAAAGCCTTTGATTTTCTTGGTAGTATATCAAAGATAGGAGGCCGGGCTTATGTACTAACGGGCACCAGGTTTCCGGGGAATGTCCCCTGTAATTTATTAGAAAAAGCCTAAAATGTCAAGTTTTTGCGGAGGGGGGAACTTTCTTCTGTAATTATAAAGGGAGAGGTAGCAATTGTCAAGCTCGCTGTAAGCGTCCATAACATGCTGGACTCTTGAGGGGTGAGGTCAGGCAGGCAATAGTGCTATAATCTATATTGAGCAAAAAGTTCTAAAATAGAAGGAGAGAATAGCCAATGGACGACTTGAAGGTGTTCACCGGTAATGCTCACCCTGCCCTGGCCCAGGCGGTTGCCGAATATTTGAAGATACCCCTGGGTAAAAACGAGGTCTTCCAGTTCAGCAACGAGAATATCTTTGTTCGTATTCTGGAAAATGTCCGCCAGCGGGATACCTTTGTTATTCAACCTTTCTGCTCCCCGGTTAACAATAATCTGGTTGAGATGCTCATTATGATTGACGCTTTAAAGAGGGCATCAGCCGGACGGATTACGGCGGTGGTTCCCTACTACGGGTATGGACGGACGGATAAGAAAGACCAGCCCCGGGTGCCCATTACCGCCAGGCTGATTGCCGACCTTATTACCGTGGCCGGGGCTAACCGGGTGCTGACGGTAGACCTGCATGCGGCACAAATTCAGGGCTTTTTCAGCATACCGGTTGATGAGCTTACCGCCCTTAATGTGCTGGCCAATTATTTCAAGGGAAAAGACTTTGATGACCTGGTGGTGGTGGCTACCGACATCGGTATTACCAAGCGGGCGCGGGACCTGGCGGAAAAGCTCAATGCCCCGCTGGCTATTATGGAAAAAAGACGGATAGGCAATGTTGACCGGGCAGAGACCCTCAACGTAATTGGTGAGGTGGAAGGTAAGGTAGCCCTCACGGTGGACGATGAAATAGATACCGCCGGCTCTCTGGTAAACGTGGTTTCCGCATTGGAAAAGCAGGGAGCGGAGGAAATATACGCCTGTTGCAGTCACCCCATATTTTCCGGCCCGGCCATCCAGAGAATAGCGGCGTGCCCGGTAAAAGAGGTGGTGGTTAGTGATACCGTTCCGTTAAAAGATGACAGGATACTGGATAAGATAACGGTTCTGTCAATAGCACCGCTGCTGGGCGAAGCCATCCACCGCATTCACACCGGCCTGTCTGTTGGTGCGCTGTTCGAGTAAATTTGATATGGAAAAGCCCGGAAAAATGGTGGAAGTGTATCGAGCGTACGGCGAACCGGAGGCCCAGATAATCAAGGGCTTGCTGGAGAGTCATGGAATACCCTGTTTTCTGCGGTCGAATGCGGCCCCTTCGGTGCATGTCTTTACCGTTGACGGGATGGGGGAGGTGGGGGTGATGGTGCGGGAAGAAACGGCAGAGAAAGCCAGAGAATTAATCAGGGGAAAAGATGATGTTTAGGTGGCTTAGCAGTCTGACCGATTCCAACGAGAAAGATCTGAAGCGTCTCCAGCCGCTGGTAGAGCGGATAAATAATCTGGAGCCTGAGTTTGAAAAGCTCAGTGATGCCGAACTGCGGGGTAAGACGGATGAGTTTAAAGCCCGCCTGAAAGCCGGTAGCTCTCTCGATGAACTCCTGCCGGAGGCGTTCGCCGCCGTGCGGGAAGCTGCCAGGAGGACTATCGGGCAGCGCCATTTTGATGTGCAGCTGATGGGGGGCATCGTCCTCCACCAGGGTAAAATCGCGGAAATGAAAACCGGCGAGGGGAAGACTCTGGTGGCTACCCTTCCCCTCTATCTGAATTCGCTCACCGGGCGGGGATGCCACCTGGTTACGGTCAATGATTACCTGGCACGTCGGGACCCCTACTGGATGGGATCCATCTACCATGCTCTTGGGGTAACTGTGGCCAGTATCTATCCGCAGCAGGCTCCCGATGAGCATGCCCCATCCCGCCTCTATGACCCCGGGCACGACTCCGGAGACAGTCGCTGGCGCCATTTTCGCCCTGTTTCCAGGCGTCAGGCTTATGAAGCTGATATCACCTACGGCACCAGCAGCGAGTTCGGTTTTGATTATCTGCGGGACAACATGGTTATGGACCTCTCCCAGTGCGTCCAGAATCCCCTGAACTACGCCATCGTCGACGAGGTGGATAACCTCCTCATTGATGAAGCCCGCACCCCGCTCATCATCAGCGGGCCGGCGGAAGAATCTGGGCAGAGATATCAGCTTTTTGCCCGGCTTGTCCCCCGCCTGCGTCCCGGGGAGGACTATGTGGTTGAGGAAAAAGAGCGGAGCGTGAACCTGACCGATTCCGGCATCAGCAACGTCGAGAGGATGCTGGGGCGGGAGGGGCTGCTAAAATCTTCCAATCTCTATGACCCGGCCAACTATTCCCTGACCCGTTATCTGGAAAGTGCCCTTAAAGCCCACGCCCTCTTCAAAAGAGACCGCGACTACGTGGTGAAGGACGGTCAGGTTATCATTGTCGATGAGTTCACGGGAAGGCTGATGCTCGGTCGCCGTTATTCGGAAGGGCTGCACCAGGCAATAGAAGCCAAAGAGCACGTCAAAGTCCAGCGGGAAACGATGACCTTTGCCACGATTACCATTCAGAACTACTTCCGCATGTATGATAAATTAGCCGGGATGACCGGCACCGCGGCAACCGAGGCGGAGGAGTTTTACAAGATATATAAGCTCGATGTGGTGGTGATTCCGACCCACAAGCCGATGATTCGTGAGGACTATCCCGACCAGATTTACAAGGATGAGAAAGCCAAGTTCAAAGCGGTGGCGCGTGAAATCGAGCAGCTTTATCGTGAGGGACGCCCGGTGCTTATCGGGACGGTGTCCATTGAGAAGTCGGAATATCTCAGCGACCTCTTGATGAAGAAAGGGATACCCTGTCAGGTGCTCAATGCCAAGTATCATGAGAAGGAAGCGGCGATTATTGCCCGGGCAGGAGAACCGGGGTCAGCAACGGTGGCGACCAATATGGCGGGGCGCGGCGTGGATATTGTGCTGGGGGGGAGCCCTGACGGACAGGGCGAAGCCGAATGGCAGAAAGTGCACAGCAGGGTGGTGGGGCTTGGCGGACTGCACATCATCGGCACCGAGCGCCATGAGGCAAGAAGGATTGACAACCAGCTCCGGGGAAGGGCGGGGAGACAGGGCGACCCGGGAAGCTCCCGCTTCTACGTGTCCCTGGAAGACGACATCGTGCGGCGTTTCGGCGGTGAGCGTATCAGAGGCTTTATGAACTGGGCGGGAATGGAAGAGGATGTGCCGATTGAGAACAGGCTGGTCAGCAGGGCGATTGCCGACGTGCAGAGAAGGGTTGAAGGCTACCACTTTGATATGCGCAAACACCTGGTTGAGTATGACGATGTGGTCAACAAGCACCGCGAGGTTATCTACACCCAGCGGAGGAAGATACTGAATAAGGAGACTGACCTCAAGGAAAACATTTTGACCATGGTCAGGGAAGAAATCGGGAACATGGTAGCTGCGCATCTCGCCGACGAGCATGGTATCGGCTGGGACATAGCTGGCCTTCTGGCTGATATGGCTACCCTCTTTCCGCTGCCGTCGACGCTTAATGCGGACGTTATTGCCCGGATGAAACGGGAGCAGGTTACCGAGAAGCTGGTTGAGCTCGCCGAAGCCCTGCATGAGGAACGGGAGAGGGAACTGGGCGCCGATAACATGAGGATGCTGGAGCGGGTGGTGATGCTCCGCATAATGGACAGCCTATGGGTGGAGCATTTGACGATGATGGAGCACATGCGCCTCGAGGCGGGGTGGCAGACCCTGCGTCAGACACGGGCGGTGGATGCCTATAAACGGGAGGGATACCGGCAGTTCCAGGTGCTGCTGGATACTATCCAGCATGATGTGGCGCACACCATCTATCACGTAAGACCGGCCAGGCGGGAAGCACCGGCGCAGGCGCCGACTCCGGTGGCACAGGCGGCTGGCCGCAGTAGCGGCGGCAGCAGACAAATAAGGAAGACAGGCAGCCGGAAGATAGGCCGCAACGAGCCGTGTCCCTGCGGCAGCGGCAGGAAATACAAGCACTGCTGCGGAAGGTAAAGCCTGATGAAAAACGCTGAAATCGCCAGTATCTTTACCGAAATTGCCGGGCTTTTGAAGCTCAGGAAGGATAACATCTTTAAAATCAGGGCTTATCAAAAGGCGGCGCGCTCTATTGGGGAATTGCCGGTGGAGGTGGAAAAACTGGTGGCTGAAGACAGGCTGAAGGAAATCCCGGGGGTGGGGGAGGCGATTACCGGGAAAATTACCGAGCTGGTTACCACCGGGCGTCTCGGTTACTACGAAAGGTTGAAGGCTGAGTTTCCGGAACAGGCAAACTCCAACCAGAGTGAAGGAAAATGACAGGTTCGGCGAAACAATCATCATATCTCCGGCCGCTTCAGACCAGTGACGCCGAGGTGATAAACTCCCTGGCGCAGGCAATCACCGCTGGCAAGCACTGGTATATTGCCCTGCTTGAAGCTATTGGATTATGGAGTTCCGCCCAGGAATATTACAACGGGCGCGTGTACCGTTACCTTATCGCCGGAGAAGCCTTCGACTGGCTGCTTCTGGCGGAACGGCTATGCGATTCGGTCGATGGTCTGCTGCCCGTCGATGAGAAAGAAGACCTCCTTTTCCGCGGCAAGTCGCCGCTTGCGCTCAGCCCGGAGCAGGTGCGGAAGCTTATCGGCGATAGTAAGTACCGGCAGTACCTTAACTACTTCTACGGTATCACGGTGGAGAAAGCGCTTCTCCTGGTGGTGCAGGATGAGGTGCACAAGGAGAGGCTCATACTGGGCTATAGCAGAGGACATGATGAAGCCAATGAGGCCTATCGGCGTATCTACGGGGCTGCCAGAGCCGTTTTGCTCAGGCGCTTCCGGCGGGAAAATGGTTACCCCCATCGAAAGTCGGTCACCCTGACCGAGCTAAAAGAGTTTACCTACTGGCTGTTCAGGTACCGGCTGAGTCAGTGCGACAAGGCTAAAGTTGCCAGTGATACCAGAAAAGCGCTGGAGCAGTTGAGGCACCTGTGGGCGGGGAAGGATTTCCGGGGAGCACTGGCTATCGACGGACTGCTTACCGCTCGCGGCTAGCAGCCGCTCAATCCTTTTATTTTGCGGCGTATACCGTAGCCGGGGCTAGGTATTCCGGGTTTCTTTCGGTGCCCTGACCACCAGTACCGGCACGTGCCCTGTCCGCAGGACCTTGTCCGTAATGCTGCCGAAGGTCAACCGGCTGAGCCCTGAACGTCCATGCGTTGACATTGCTATCAGGTCGGCCTTGGTTTCATCAGCTACCCGGATAATCTCTTCCGCGGCACGGCCGGTGGTTACTTTGGTCTTCACCGTAATCCCCTTGCTTTTCATGCCCTCACCGGACTTGTTGAGATACGCTCTGGCTTTTCTCTTGATCTGTTCAACCTCCTTTTCCGAGTAGGGGACCTGAACGCTTGCCTCTCCGGCGATGACGTAATGGGTCAGTGAGGATATTACCTGCAGCAAGATTACCTCTATTTTATCCTTCGGTGTCAGCCTGGTGACCAGCTCCTCGACCTTGGGCAGGGCAGCTTCCCCTACCTCAGAGCCGTCCAGTGGAACCAGAATTCTTTCGTACATTTGCTCCCCCTTTAAGGTTAGAAAGCCTGCTGTTTCAGCCTTCCCAGCTTATCAATAGCAGTATAGAACTTCTGGCGTTCCTTATCAACTACTGTTGCCGGGGCCCTGGACAGAAAGGCTTCATCGTTGAGCCTGGCTTCGAGCCGGGCAATCTCGGCCTGAACTTCCGTTATCTCCTTCTGTAGCCGTTTCCTTTCTTTTTCCGGGTCGACGATGCTTTCCATGGGTATTACCACCTCAGTTTCTTTAAGCACCGTTACCAGGGCATTTCCGCGTGACGCCCCTTCCTGCCGCTTCTTCAGGAAGGTGACCGGTTTCGCCCGCGCCAGGGTCTGGATGACCTCGGAGTAGGGAGCGATGGCCGGGGCGAGTTTGCCCGCGAAAATCTGCGCCCCGATCCACCTGGCGCTGTCCACCCTGTATTGGGCCCGGGTATTGCGGATAGCGCGAATTATTTCGGTGATTGACCCTATTACCCGCTCCGCCTGCGAGTCGGCTGCGGTGGTATCGGCTTCAGGGTAGGCGGCGACCATTATGGAATCGGCTGCCTGCCAGCGGGGCGGCAGGTGTCTTTTGAGGTTCTGCCAGAGCTCTTCCGTGACGAAGGGCATATAGGGGTGCAGCAGGCGGAGAGAGACTTCCAGAACGTGTACCAGGACCGGCAGGGGCGAAGGTTCGCTCCCGGAAATAAGGCGGATTTTGGCGAACTCAATATACCAGTCGCAGAATTCCCCCCACAGGAAATCGTGAATTTGCCTCTGGGCTTCCCCGAACTGGAAGTCGTTCATCAGGCTGGCTACTCCTGATATGGTCTGATTGAGGCGGCTCAGAATCCAGCGGTCTTCCACCGGCAGGGAATTCCGTTCGATTTCCGTACTTGCAGCGGACGGGTCGATGTTCCTGACCACGAAGCGGGCGGCGTTCCACAGCTTGTTGGCGAAATTGCGCCCGGCTTCCATTTTTGCTGCGGCGAGCTTGATGTCGTTGCCCGGCGCCGTGCCGGTGGACAGGGCGAAGCGCAGGGCATCGGTGCCATATTGCTCCAGCAGGTCGATGGGGTTGAGCACGTTGCCTCTAATCTTGCTCATTTTCTCCCCTTTCTCGTCCCGTATCAGGCCGTGGAGGTAAACGGTGTGGAAGGGGATTTCGCCGGTATCTTCTATTCCCATCATAATCATTCTGGCTACCCAGAAAAAGAGGATGTCATAGCCGGTTTCCATCACCGAGGTGGGGTAGAAATAGCGCAGGTCATCGGTGTCATCCGGCCAGCCGAGGGTGGAGTGGGTCCACAGCCCGGAGCTGAACCAGGTATCCAGGACATCCGGGTCCTGTTCGATGTTGCTTGAGCCGCAGCCCGAGCAGGCTGATACGTCTTCAACGCTTACCGTCAGCTCGTCGCAGTCCCGGCAATACCATACCGGGATGCGGTGCCCCCACCAGAGCTGCCGGCTGATGCACCAGTCACGAATATTCTCCATCCAGTTGAGATAAACCTTGGTGAAGCGCTGGGGAACGATGGCGATTCGCCCGCTGGTGACGGCTTCAATCGATGGCTGGGCCAGCGGTCTGGTCTGGACAAACCACTGCTTGCTGGCAATGGGCTCGACCATTGTCTGGCAGCGGACGCAGTGCCCTACCGCGTGTGAGTAAGGCTCGGTCTTTATCAGGAGCCCTTCTTTCTCCAGGTCGGCTATTATCGCTTTACGGCAGGCAAAGCGGTCAAGCCCGGCGTAAGGGCCGGCGTTTTCATTCATGGTTGCATCCGGGTTCAGTACGTTGATTAGCGGCAGGCCGTTGCGCTGTGCCACCTCAAAGTCCACCGGGTCATGTGCAGGCGTTATTTTGACTGCCCCCGTGCCAAACCGGGTGTCAACCGCTTCGTCGGCGATAACCGGTATTACCCGTTTCAGTACCGGCAGGACAGCCTTTTTCCCCACCAGAGCTCTGAACCGCTTGTCCCCGGGATTGACGGCTACCGCCGTGTCGCCGAGTATGGTCTCGGGACGGGTGGTAGCCACGGTGATGAAGCCGTTTTGGCTGTCAGCCAGGGGGTAGCGGACGTAGTAAAGGTTTCCGGTAACGTCTTTGTGCTGCACTTCAAGGTCGGAAAGAGCCGTGGCGCAGCGGGGACACCGGTTGATAATCCTTTCCCCCCGGTAGATTAAACCTTTCCGGTACAGGCGGACAAAGGCGGTGCGTACCGCCCGGCTCGGCTTCTCGTCCAGGGTAAAGACCTCCCTGTCCCAGTCACAGGAAGCACCCAGCCTCTGGTGCTGCCTGGAAATGGCTCCGCGGCAGCTTTTCGCCCACTGCCACATCCTTTCCAGGAATTTTTCCCTGCCCAGCCGGTGCCGGTCAATGCCTTCCTTAGCCAGTATTTGTTCCACCACCACCTGGGCGGCGATTCCGGCATGGTCCACCCCGGGCAGCCATAACGTGGGCTCGCCCTTCATGCGGTGCCAGCGGGTCATGATGTCCTCCAGGGTGGCGGTCAGAGCATGCCCGATGTGAAGCTCGCCGGTGACGTTGGGCGGCGGCATGATGATAACGAAGGGCTTCTTTTCCGGGTCCATCCGGGGCTTGAAGTAGCCCTTTCCCAGCCAGAACTGGTACCACTTCTGCTCGGTTTTACCGGGGTTGTAGGCTTTGGGCATTTCGTATGAAACGTCTGGTGCTTCTGTCATGGCTATCTCTTTCTAGTGTCAGGTTTTGGAAACCTCACTTCACTAATCCCTCTCGCTCTCCCTTTACGAAAGGGAGAGGTTTTCCCCCTTTGGCAAAGGGGGACTAAGGGGGATTTCCCCTAGGGTTCTACCCTCTTAAACTCCCTCACTCTTATTGCTCATCAGCCCCACCACCCTGTCCAGCACCTTCTCCGCCACCTCCCGCTTGGTCAGCAGGGGCAGATTTTCTACTTTGCCATCTCGGTCAATGATGGTTACCTTGTTGGTATCGGCGTTGAAGCCGCTTTCGTCACCGGTAATGTCGTTGGCGACTATAAGGTCGAGCCCCTTCTTTTCCAGCTTGGCTCTGGCGTTGGCGATTAAATTTTCGCTTTCGGCGGCGAAGCCGACCTTTATGAAGTTGCCTTTTACCTCGCCGAGGATATCCGGCGTCCTGACCAGCTCCAGCGTCATGGTGGGCGCTTCTTTCTTAATCTTGGCTGCGACGAACCTCTTCGGCTGGTAGTCAGCCACAGCAGCCGCCATAATCAGGGCGTCAGCCCCGGCGACGGCTTTAGCTACCGCCTCCTTCATCTGGCGGGCGGTCTGGACACGGACAACCTCGATGCCGGCCGGTTCGGGCAGAGAGGTGGGGGCGGTAATCAGGGATACTTCAGCCCCTCTATCACGGGCGGCTTCGGCTAGGGCGTAACCCATCTTGCCCGAAGAGCGGTTGCCGATGTGGCGGACGGGGTCAATGGGTTCCCGGGTACCGCCGGCGGTGACCAGGATACGTCTGCCGGCGAGGTCGCCTTTCCTGCCCAGCACCTGCTTTATGGTGCCGATGATTATGCCGGTATCGGCCAGCCGTCCCCAGCCCGCTTTGCCTGAAGCCAGACGACCGTAGTCGGGGCCGATAATGGTAAATCCTCTGCTTTTCAGCCTGTCCAGATTGTGCTGAGTTACGGGGTTCTGCAGCATGGTCTCATGCATGGCTGGCGCTATGATGACCGGGGCAGCCGTTGCCAGCACGGTGCAGGTAAGCATATTATCGGCAATGCCGGCAGCCAGCCTGGCGATGGTATTGGCTGTAGCCGGCGCGATAACGATAATGTCAGCCGCTTCAGCCAGGGCTACGTGCTCCAGGCTGTATTCCGGGGTCATGGCAAACATGTCGGTTACCACCGGGCGACCGGTGATATTGCGCAGGGTCAGCGGTGTGATGAACCTGCTGGCTGACTCGGTCATAACCGCTTCCACCTTTGCGCCGTCCCGGGTCAATTTGCTGGCAATATCCGCCGCCTTGTAGGCGGCGATGCCCCCGGTTATGCCCAGGACTACGGTTTTATTGGCTAGCATTATCTTCCTCCCTGGAGGACGGCTTTCTTACCGGTTAAGCTTTGTTCATCAGGTAGATGAGCCTCAATCCCATCAGTGTCAGGTCGGGGTTTACGACGTTGATTACGCCGGTTTCTCTGGCAATAAGTTCGGCGTAGCCTCCGGTGGCTACCACCCTGGCTTTTTCCCCCAGTTCCTTTTGAATACGGGCTACGATGCCCTCAACAAGGCCGACATAGCCGAAGATAAGACCCGACTGCATGGCGTGGATGGTGTTGGTGCCGATGGCGTGCCTGGGGCGGGTGAGTTCCACGCGGGGTAACATCGCCGTTTGCCTGACCAGGGCTTCGGTGGCGATGCCTATCCCGGGAGCAATCGCCCCGCCGGTATAGTCCCCTTCCCGGGACACGGTATCAAAGGTGGTGGCGGTGCCAAAATCAGCCACGATTACCGGGCCGCCGTAGAGGTGGTGGGCAGCCGCGGCGTTGACGATGCGGTCGGCCCCAACTTCTCTGGGATTGTCCATGCGGATGCGCACCCCGGTCTTGACGCCGGCGCCTACCACCAGCGGCGACGTATGGAAGTAGCGCTGGAACAGGTCCGCGAAAGTGGCGGTCAGCGGCGGGACGACGCTGCAGATGGTTATCTCTTCAATATCGGATATGCCCAGGTTCCGGTGGCGCAGCAGGTCAAGCAGCAGGACGGCGTACTCATCACTCCTGCGCTGGATGCTGGTAGCCACGTGCCAGGTGGCGTGAAGCTCCTCGCCGTCAAAGGCGCCGATATTGATATCGGTGTTTCCGATATCCGCAACCAGTAGCATTTTCTATCCGTTCCTTTTAATCGGGGGCTGGTTCTTTTCTTTCAGTTGTTTTATCACCGCGGGCAGTGCCGGTAAAAGGTCAGTGGCAATCATGCCGGTATCTCCGATAGCGTCCTTTACCATATCGCCGGCTTTGCCGTGCAGATAGACGCCGAGAGCAGCCGCATCAAAGAGTGAAAGCCCCTGGGCTAAAAGCCCGGCAATTGCCCCGGTGAGCACGTCTCCGGTCCCGGCTGAGGCCAGCCCCGGATTGGCTACCGGGCTGATTCTGGAGCACCCCTCCGGCGTGGTGATAACGGTAAAGGCCCCTTTTAAGGTAATAGTTTTATGCCACTCCAGGGCTAATCTTCGGGCGGTACCCAGCCTGTCGGACTGTATTTCGGCTACGGGTAGCCCGCTTAATCGCGCCATTTCGCCCGGGTGTGGAGTAAGTATAGCATCATTGCCCAGCTGTTGCCACCATTTTGGGATTTTGGCCAGAATATTCAGCATATCGGCATCGAAAACCAGCGGCGGCAGTTCCTTCCAGGATAGCATGGAGGTAACCAGTTGGGTGATGGACTGGCTCTGTCCCAGCCCGCAGCCGGCAAGCAGGACATCGTAGCTGCCCAATTGTGACTTGATTACTCCGGCAGCTTGGGGAGAGACAGTACCTGGAGACGATTCCGGCAGCGGGAGATAGGTCGTCTCGTTTAACTTGGCAGCCAGGATGGGCTGCAGGCTGGCGGCTGTCGCCAGAGTTACCAGTCCGGCGCCGGCTCTCAGCGCGCCGCTGCAGGCGAGGTAAGCGGCACCGATGTAATTGATTGAGCCGGCGAATACCAGTACCCTGCCGAAGCTGCCCTTGTGGGCGTTGAGCGGACGCCTGGGGAGAACGGTCCTTGCCCATTCTTCCGTGAGGAGCTCGGTGGTTACCGCGTCAGCCAGGTAACCGGGTATGCCGATGTCAGCTATGGTTATTTTGCCCGTCCTTTCCGCCCCGGGGAAATTGTATAGACCCGGCTTGGGGAAGCCGAGGGTGATGGTGTTATCCGCATAAAGACAGGCGGGGTCAGCGGCACCACTGTCCGCGTTCAGCCCGGAGGGCAAATCGACGGCGATGATGCGGAGGCCGGCGTTGCTGCTTCTGGCTTGGGCTACCTTTTGCAGCACCTTCTGGAAGATGCCCTGAAGCGGGCGGATTTTCCCGGTGCCGAAGAGGCCATCGACGACGCAGCCCGCCGATGAAAGCAGCTTTCCGAATTCATCGAGCTTTTCGTCCTGAGATGCTTCAACGCAGGTTATACCGCGCTTTCGGACCGACTCCAGGTTCGGGTCATTTGCTCGCTGGCGGCAGAGATAAAGGCTGACCCTGAACCCCCAGTCGTGCAGGTGGCGGGCAGCGACCAGTCCGTCCCCGCCGTTGTTTCCCGGGCCAATCAGCAGCAGGGCTTGCCGCCGGTCGGTTTCCCCCAGGATGCGCCTGATTTCTCCGGCAATGGCCCTGCCGGCGTTTTCCATGAGCACGCCAGGAGGCAGCCCGATTTTGGCACATTCCTGCTCTATCTGTTGCATCTGCTCGCTGGTGACAATTTTCATGGTAAGACATCCATACTGGCGCTGATTTGAGTGTAGCAACATCCCGGAATATGGTCAAGGCGGAGTCAGCGGGTGCAGCCGGGTTATGTCAGGCAAATTTGCTGAGCCTTCTGGTCATTGCGTCCCAGTGGGTTCCCCTCCAGTAGATCCGGTGGCAGGCAGGGCACTCCATATACTGGCTTTGCGTCTGGAAAACATAGGGGGGGACCCGTCCTTTGACTTGCTCTTTGCTTCTGCCCTCCAGCGGCCGGTTGCATTCCAGGCAGAGGGTGAAGGGCCTGAACCGGCAGTCCAGGTTCAGCGCGCCGATTACCTGCCGCATCTGCGATTCCGGCTCATCGCTTTTAACCAGGATGGTTTTGACCCGTCCGCTGGTCACCACCCTTCTTTTCATAATTTGCGTATCCCGGGTCAGTATTACCCTGTCTTCGGTGATGGCTCTGGTAACCATGTGGGAATCGTTGCTGCCGCCGAAGAAGACGGTATCGTATCCCATTATTCTCAGCCACCTGGCCAGCTTGCCCACGTTGTGGTCAACGATAAATTTCAGTTCCTTAATTTTCCCTGCCCCCGCGTATTTATAGCTGGATTTGCATCCCCTCATGTGCCAGGGTAATCGAAGCGCCCAGCTCTTCTGCCAGCAGCGCTGTTTCCGCTTCTATTTCTTTCTCCTGGCTGGGGCTCATATGGACGGTGATTACCGGCGGAAGATAGCCTTTCTGCTTCCGGAAAGAGACCAGCTCCGGTTTGAGCAGGCCCGGAGTGAGGTGCAGCAACTTTCGGCCGAATTCTTCATAGCGGTCCGGGGCGGTAAGTTCGATTATCAGCAGCTGGGGGGACACATAATGCCAGCAGTCGCTTACACCGGGCCCGGTATCTCCGGTGTAAAAAAGGGTCTTGCCATCGGGCGAGGTAACCTGGTAACCCACGGTGGGGACGGAGTGGTTTACCGGGACAGCCAGGACAGTGTAGCCGGCAATCTGGTAGACTTTGCCCGGCTCTATCAGGGTGAATTTGACAATCGGGTTCTCCGGCGGCTTTTCCGTAAATCTGGAATAGGTTGTCCCGTTCAGGAAGTGAGCCGTCAGGGCTTCATAAACAGCCCGGGTGGAATAGACGCTGATGGTGGTTTCATGGAGGAGGGCGTTCATGCCCATAATCGGAATATCTCTGAGGTGGTCATAATGCTGGTGGGTGAGCAGAATTGCCCTGAGCTTTTGCTGTTCCCGGAATGACAGGCTGGGGGTAATTGCCCCGGCGTCTATTGCCAGGACATCGTCGATTAGCAGGCTGACCAGCCTGGCGTTTTTGGTTTCACAGTTGTGTGCGCCCAGAACTTCAACCTTCATTTTCCCTGTTTCCCGCTAAATTTAATGTGGCTCTAATCCGAGATGAGGAGAGGGTTAAACTTCGTTTTGTAATCGTATGTATCGAGCGTCTCTTTTTGCTTCAAAAAATTTACTATGGTATAGGTGAAGGGGGTGAAAACAGCTTCAATGGCGGTCTTTGCCAGCCAGTGGTACAAAATCATTACCGCCAGAAACGAGGGCGTGCCGATGAAAGCCACGGTGATGAATATGGAAGTGTCCAGTCCCTGCCCCAGTACCGTGGAGCCGATGGTGCGGCTCCATAGCCAGCGCCCGCGGGTCAGGATTTTCATCTTGGCGAGGACAAAGGAGTTGGCAAACTCGCCGGCCAGGTAGCCGAGGAAGGAAGCCGCCAGCAGCCTCGGCGAGTAGCCTAGAATGCTCTCATAGGCTTCCTGCCCTTCCCAGAAGGGGGCCGGGGGTAAAATCTGCCCTATCCAGGCAAAGATGACAAAAATCAGGTTGCAGATAAAGCCGAGCCAGATGACCTTCCTTGCCGTTCGGTAGCCATAGACCTCGGTCAGGACGTCACCGAAGATATAGCTCAGGGGGAAGACGAAGATAGCCGCGGGCAGAATGAACGGTCCCAGGCTGATTACTTTTACGGCAATAACATTGGCGGTGATGAGGCAGGTAATGAAGATGACGGTAATAATCACCAGCCGGTGTGAGATATTCATATTTCAGCTTTCTAACTGCCCTGGCTAAATCCAGCGCTGACGGCGGAAGAAGTAGAGCATCCCGCCAATGACTACCAGCGTGACCGCAAACACGAGCGGTAGAGCGTAATCGGAGTGCTGAAAGGGCAGCGGAATGTTCATCCCGTAGACGCTGGCAACCACGATAAGGGGAAGGAGGATGGTACCGATGACGGTTAGCATCCGCATGACGTCGTTGGTGCGGTTGGATGCCAGCGAGTTGTAGGTATCGTTCAGGCCTTCGATTACCTCTTTGTATTCGTCTAGGGCATCCCACATCTTGTCCACGTGGTCAACCATATCACCGAAGTAGACCAGCAGGTCCATCTTGGTAAAGCGACGGATTTTAGGTTCCAGGCTGCCGATAACTGCCCTCATCGGCCAGATGATGCGGCGGAAGGAGATTATATCACGTCGCAGCAGGGAGAGGTCCTTTATGGTGCCACGCGTATCTTCGGAAAAGATGTTATCTTCGACCTCCTCGATATTCTCGACAATCCGGTTCAAAATCGGGAAGCAGTAGTCAACCAGGCGGTCGGTTATCCGGTAGAGGAGATACCCCGGCCCCTGGCTGAAATTCTCCTCCATGGACTCTTCGTGAAGCTGGCAATCCCGGAACAGCTTTACCAGTGGTTTGAGTTCGCCTTTATGAAGGGTAATGAGATAGTTTTCGCCGATGAATACCGATAGCTGGCTGGGATTGGTCACCCGCGCTTCTTTGTTGAACACCGGGAAGTGGAAGACCAGGAACAGGTAATCTTTATATACATCTATTTTTGGGCGCTGTACCCGGCTGAGGCAGTCATCCAGGTCCAGGGGGTGAAAGGGGTAGTGCTGGGCGAGGTACTCCGTCTCCCGCTCTGTCGGGCGCTCGATGTTAACCCAGGTCAGGTCGCCCCAGGTCAGCGTCTCCATATTCAACTGTTCCTTTTTCTTGTCGGTCTTGGTAACAGCCATGACCAGCCCTCACGGTATGCGGTAAAATGCATCCATATTCTAACACAATTTATCGCAAGGTGAACAGCCTGGCTCCGTCGTTTGCCTCAGTAGCTCCGCTCCCGCTTCTGAATTTATCCATAATCATAGAAACCTTTACCCGTTTTGCGTCCGAGCCACCCGGCGGTGACCATTTTGGCCAGCAGTACCGGCGGGGCATATTGCGGGTCTTTGAGTTCCTCATACGTGCTGCTGGCGATATAGAAGAGGGTGTCCAGCCCGATAAAGTCGGCCAGGGCCAGCGGCCCCGAAGGGTGGTTCAGGCCCAGAGATACCGCAGTGTCGATGTCCTCTCTGGTGGCAAAGCCAGCTTCAAACATCCGGATGGCATTGAGGATAAAGGGCACCATCAGCCGGTTGACAATGAAGCCGGGAGCATCCCGGGCGATGATGGTCGTCTTGCCGAGCGATTCGCCAAAGCTCCTGCCGGTTTCAAGGGTCTCTTCGCTGGTGGCGATGGTCCTGACGATTTCCAGTAGTTTCATGACCGGCGCCGGGTAGAAGAAGTGCAGCCCCAGCACCCTGTCTGGCCTGGCGGTGCTCATTGCCATGGCAATGATGGAAAGGCCTGAGGTATTCGAAGCCAGGATGGCATGTTCCGGGCAGTATTTGTCCAGCCCGGCAAATATCTTCTTTTTCAGGTCCAGGTTCTCCACGGCTGCCTCTATCACCAGGTCGCAGCCGCTGAAGTCTTTCAAATCGGTTGTTCCTTTAATGCGGGCTATGATGGTCTCTTTATCCTGCCGGGTAATTTTTTCCCTCTCCACGCTTCTGGTCAGGAAAGAATTAATCGAAGCCAGCCCCTTGTTCAGGAGTTCATCGTTTATTTCGGAGACTATCACCGGGTAACCCGCCTGGGCACATACCTGGGCGATTCCGCCGCCCATCTGCCCGCAGCCAACTACGCCAACTTGCTTGACCATGGTGCCTCCTTACTCCTGAGGTTATCTCGCTTTGAAATCGGGTTTTCTCTTTTCCAGGAAGGCGGTGGTTCCCTCGGTGTAGTCCTCTGTGCTCATCAGATAGGCTTCGAGGGCGTCCTCCAGCCAGAAACCGTCTTCCAGGGTCAGGCTGATGCCCCTGACCATGGCTTCCTTGGCGGCTCTTACTGCCAGCGGTCCCGCCTGACAGATGGTCTCAGCCCATTCTCTGGCGGTGGGTAGCACTGCCTCCGGGGGGACAACGGTGTTGACCAGCCCGATGCGGTATGCCTCCTGAGCGTCAATATGCTTTCCGGTGAGCAGGAGTTCGGCTGCCTTGCATCGGGGAACCATTCTGGGCAGCCTCTGGGTGCCCCCCCATCCCGGTATCAGCCCCAGGGTTACTTCGGGCAGGCCGAGGCGGGCTTTCTCTGAAGCTATCCGCAGGTCACAGGCGAGAGCTATTTCCAGCCCGCCTCCCAGCGCCACGCCGTTGATGGCGGCAATAAGAGGTTTCCAGACTTCCATCCCGCGCATCGGAGTATCCGGCATTGCCCATGGTCTGTTCCGGCGGCTCTCTTTCAGAAAGGGCAGCATGTCTTTTATATCGGCACCGGCACAGAACGCTTTTTCGCCGGCCCCGGTAATGATGCCAACCCATGCTTCGGCGTCGTCCCGGAAGCCCTCCATGGTCTCGTGCAGTTCCCGGATAGCCGGCACGTTTATCGAATTGAGTGCCTCCGGGCGGTTGATGATGAAGGTGGCGATTTTCCCCTCTTTCTTATATTCAATCAGGGCCATTGGGTGCCTCCTCGCCCACAAGAGTTCGGGCATTTGAAACGAGCAAATTGTAACAGAAGCCTACCCTGGCGTCAAGACAATTGCCGGTATGACAGATGGCACAAGAAGGATTGCAGCTTTTCCGGCCCTGTGGTATAATCCTCCAAAGTTAAACCGGTTTCTCCGAGCCTGTTCTCCTAAAGGAGTACCCATGGGAACAGGCCGATAGGGTGTCACTGGAAACGGTGGTGCCTCCCGTGTTTGGAAAGGAGAGTTGATTTGATTCTGTTCATATGTTTTGCCTCCGTTAGCCTTCTTCTGGTTTCCTCTTTTTCCTTCGTTTTCACTTCACAACGAGCCGCCAGGCTACCTCCTGTTTGAGAACGCCGGGTCTGAATTTGACGTTTGGGGAAAAGGGGAAGGAGTAATTAATGCCGTTTAACTTTATTTCGGCAGGGAAATACAAGATAGCGAGCCTCCTGCTGGTGCTGCTAATCTCGACGGCGCTAATTGAGGGTTGTGCCACTTCTTCGGCCAAGTTGTCACCGCTGCCGCCGCAACAGAGGTTAAAGGTGGCAACCACCACCAGCCTCTACGATACCGGACTCTGGGGATATCTGGAGCCGATGTTTGAAGAGCAATGTGGCGTTGAGCTGGATGTGATGTATGCCGGGACCGGGAAAGCGCTGGAGTACGGAAGGCGGGGAGATGTGGACGTTATCACCGTTCACTCCAGAGCTAGTGAGGAAGCGTTTATTGCCGAAGGCTACGGTGTCCGCAGAGTTCCCTTTGCCTATAACTATTTCCTTATCGTTGGCCCGGAGGCAGACCCGGCCGGCATTAAGGGAATGAGTCCCGAAGGTGCTTTCAGGAAGTTGATGGATACGGGCGGGGGGAGCTTCGTTTCCCGGGGAGATGACTCCGGCACTCATTCCAAGGAGAAGGCAATCTGGAAAGCGGCCGGCTACGAATATGAGGCGGTGCAAAAAGCCGGCACCTGGTACATCGAAGCCGGGACCGGTATGGGTCCTGCTCTGATGATGGCCGGTGAGAAACAGGCTTATACGCTGACCGATATGGGCACCTATCTGGCCTACAGGGGCAAGCTGGAACTGGTGCCGGTGGTGGACAAGGGCGATATCTTGCTCAACGTTTATTCGGCCATCGCGGTCAACCCGGAAAGCGCTAAAGGAGTAAACATTGATATGGCCAGTAACCTGATAGATTTCCTGACCTCGGACGGGGTGCAGAAACTCTTCGGTGAGTACGGCGTTGAAGAATACGGCATGCAGCTATTCATTCCGTGTGCCGGAGCAGAGCCAGCGCGGTAGCCAGCCTCCGCAATGGTGGTAAGATGAGAAGAAGTGTTGTTTCAGGAAAAGTCCGGGCCGGGACGCCATGCTGGTTGCCGGAGTAGAAACGTGTGCGCTGATGGTTATATGGCGTTTGCCAGAAAGAAAGAGTCAGACTGATGGTTGAACTGTGGCAGGGATTCACCAGGGCTATTGAGCTCATAGTTACCCTTGACCCTGAGATAATGGAGATAGCCGGTAGGTCACTGAGGATTTCGGTGACCTCCACTATCCTGGCATCTTTAATTTGCCTGCCGCTGGGCAGCCTTATTCACTTTAATGATTTTCCGGGGAAAAGGGTTCTGGTCAACTTGGTTCAGACCTTTTACAGTATACCCACTGTCGTCGTTGGTCTGTTTGTTTTTGTCTTGTTTTCCCGGGCCGGGCCAATTGGTGGTCTTGACCTGCTGTTCACTCCGGCGGTTATGGTGGTGGGGCAGATGATACTGATTACCCCGGTACTGCTCGGGCTGACCATTTCGGCTCTCAGCGGGGTGGATAAGGCAATCCTGGACACAGCCTGGTCACTCGGTGCCAGCGGCATTCAGACGGCGCTCGTCATCCTCAGGGAAGCGAGGTTTGCCGTTGTGGCGGCAGTTATAATGGGGTTTGGACGGGCTATCTCCGAGGTGGGGATTGCCCTTATGGTCGGTGGCAATATCAGGGGATTCACCAGGGTCATCACCACGGCAATATCGCTGGAGACTTCCAAGGGTGACCTGGAGCTGTCAATTGCCCTGGGCATAATTCTTATCTCTATTGCCCTGGTAATAAATGTCATCTTGAACCGGATACAGCAGAGGTAAGAAATGGCTTTAATTGAAACCAGAAATTTATGCCAGAAAATCGGCGAACGGGATATTCTGAAGGACGTTAACCTGAGAATTGAAAAGGGGGAAGTCTTTGCCCTCATCGGGCCCACCGGGGCGGGTAAAACCACGCTTTTGCGCTTGATTGACCTCATTGCCATGCCAGCGTCAGGTAAAATATTTTTTGACGGTGTGGATACGGCTGCATCGGCGAGAGCGCGGCTGGAAATGCGCCGCCGGATGGCGTTTGTCCTGCAGAAGCCGGCGGTGTTTAATGCCAGCGTTTACGATAATATCGCCTTCGGTTTGAGGTGGCGGGGGGTAAAGGGGAGTAACCTTCGTGAAAAAATCACCCGCATTCTTGAGACGATTGGCCTCTTCGCAGATAAAGACAGAAATGCCCGGACACTATCGGGAGGAGAAGCGCAGAGGGTGGCTATCGCCCGAGCCATGGTGGTCGAACCGGAGGTATTGTTGCTGGACGAACCTACCGCCAACCTTGATCCCCTTTCAGCATCCAGAATCGAGGAGTTGATAGCGGGTATTATCCGGCGTTATGCCACCACCATCATAATGGCGACGCACGATATGTCCCAGGGGCAGCGGCTGGCGGATAGAGTGGGCGTGCTGATGAACGGTAAAATTCAGCAGGCCGGAGATTCAGGAGGGGTCTTTACCTATCCCCAGAACAGGGAGGTGGCTGAATTTGTTGGGGTGGAAAATATTATCGACGGGAAGATTGTTTCGAGCGGGGACAGGGTGGTTACGATAGATATCGGGGGGCGGTTTATAGAGGCGGTGGCAGACTACGGGGCGGGCGAAGAGGTTAGCGCTTGCATCAGGCCGGAGGATATAATACTGGCTTTGACCAGGGTCTCAAGCAGTGCCCGGAACTCATTTGCTGGCGAAATAACCTGGGTGGTGTCTGTGGGGCCGCTTGCCCGGGTGGAGATAGACTGCGGGTTCCCGCTGGTAGCGCTGGTTACAAAGAGGTCGGCCGAAGAGATGAACCTGACAAAGGGCAGGCAGGTTTACGCTACTTTCAAGGCCACGGGTGTTCATGTTATCAAGAGGAATTGACAGACCGGTTTGGTTGGTGCTATATTTTTCTCTGTTGGCAGCGTAGCTCAGTGGCAGAGCAGGGGACTCATAAGCCCTTGGTCAGTGGTTCGAATCCACTCGCTGCCACTTTTCCCCGGGGTAATGCCAGTCTACTTCTGGGAAAGGAACTTTATTCTTTCTTCAGTTTTTATCACAGGAATTACTTCAAGTTTGCATATATCGACCCAGGCGGCTGAATTTTCCGCTACAGCCATGGGGTCATCCGATTCAATTAACCTGAACATCCGGCCTCCGGCGAGAGCACTCCATTCGCCAATTAGCTTAACACCTGAAGGTACTAATGACCCTTTTTCGATAAATCTCTTAACTACTGTCCCTCTTTCTTTTGGTTCGAAGGTGTATATACACATAAAAAGCACTTGATTTCCTCCTTCTACTAGCATGTTTGTAATCGGTAATCTACGCTGGCAAAACTGCTGAATTATCCATTTTCCCTCCTGTTTGGTAAAAGCTTGTTCCAATCTATCTGCTGCTACTGAGTTCTGCTTGAACCGGCTATCGGGACGGACTATTGCTTCCTTAACAGAAATAAAATGAAAAAACCGATGGCCATAGCCGCGAATGCCCAGATGTAGCCCTGTACTGCCCACCTGAACATACTTATTCCGGCCAGGGCAAATATTATTCCAGCAGCAACGAATGCTATACCCAATCTTTTCAGGTAGTTGCGTATCTTTCCCGGCCTGTCATTTGGCCGTGGACTGATATCAGCAGGTGTTTCTCTATTTTGCTGTGTATCATTTTGTTTCCCCCGGCCAATTCGTGCCATCAGGGTGATTGCCGTGATTATTATTACTATGCTGATTATTTCCAGAGGGCCGATTCTCATGTTTCACCCCGGGTGACTACCAGAGATTGTTCATTAGAATTCTTCTTGCAGGATAGAGGGAAATGACGGGAATGTAAAGTCCACCCACCGCCACTAATAATTAAAGGGTTTGCAGGGAAGAAGGGCCTTATCTCAGGCATATATCGTTAGCCCTTTCTTCTCCAGTGATTTTCTGTAGTCCCGTCTCAGTTCCGGAATGCGGGTAATGCCCTTAAAGTTGACCGGGATTTCGGCAAACCGGATATAATCGGGACGGAAACCCTTGGCAACCCTTTGGCCGGCCCTGTGTATGAAATTGGCTTCCAGTTCTTTCTGCCTGCCGCCCACCTCCGGGCCGAGCTCGATGGTGATGCAGCAGCTGTCTTCGTGTTCGCTTTCCACGCGCAGACCTACCACGGCCAGCTTGAATTGCTCCGGTTTCAGTCCGAAATCTTCTACCACTACTCTGGACAGTTCGGCGGCAATCTGGTCGTAGGAATAATTGGCACCACCGCGAATTAGAAGCGCCAGGTCTCGCGTCATCCAGTAGTAATCCAGCTGGTTGTCCGTTTCATTTCTCAGGGTAAAGACGATATCTCTCAGGCCCGTGTACCACCCCTCGTGAAAAACGGACTCTGTAGCCCAGGCATCGCCGACGTAGTGTCGCATGATATTGGGGCCCTGTGTGATTAAATAGCCGGATTCACCCACCGCGCAATCTTGAAGGTACCCTTTATTTTCAACGTCTATGGATTTGACAGCTCTGACCCGGGTAAAAGGGAAGTGGTCCCTGCCGATGTAGTAGCCGACAGCCCTTTTCCCGCGGTAGCAATGTGACCAGCCGGCTTCAAACGCTTTCCTCAGTTCATCCTGGGATAGAGTCCTTGGCGTTGCCATGACCTGAAGGCAGGTTTCGGTTGAGCCGAAACGGACGGTGGGCAGGCGTTCGCTGAGGGCAAGCACGCGGTTGATGGTGGCAGGGCCGACCGGGGCCGAGCCTATCAGCATATCGGTTTTGCTGAGGGCACTTTTTATCCTGTCCGCTGTAACCGGAAGCTCTGACCGCTCATGGAGCTCTGCCAGGAAATCGATGTGACGGGAAACCGCGGGGGCAATGAGCAGATCGCGTTTCTGCTGTGCCACGTCAACGAGTATTTTCCAGTAAAGGGTACTATATCGTTGTAGCAGGTGTATCTTTGTCCCATCACGCCTCATACCCCAGTCCAGAAAAGCAGTCGAGTTAGTATGGTGCAGAGGATTAACCAGCAGAATATCCAGTTGTGCCGTCTCGGGCAGGCTGAAATATTGCTCAAAGGTGAGTTTATTGGCCAGGTAGTTCCCGTATGACAGACTGACTCCTTTGGGCTCTCCGGCGGTGCCGGAAGTGAAGATGACCATTTTTTCGTCGCCCTGGTGCAGTGCGGGGCTCCACCGGGTGGCGGTATCCCGGTATAAATCCAGCTTGCCGGCCTCGAGCGGGAATTCGATATCAGCTCTGGTTCTTATCTCCTCTATCCGACCGGCAAATTCCTCATCGAAGATTATGAATCTGGCCTTGGTTATCCTGGCTTTGGTGACGATGCGGTCATTATCATCGGCCTGCCAGTTCACTGTCACCGGAACACACCCGACCAGCACTGAGGCCAGCCTGAAGATGGCGTCGTAATAGCTGTTGCAGGAGAAACAGTGCAGTACACGGTCGCCTTTCGACGCACCGTGGTCGCTCAAGTATCTGGCTCCGCAGCAGGCCAGGTCCCGGAACTCTCCTCTGGTCAGGGTCTTCCGGTTTATACGTTTCCCGGAGAAATAATAATATTCCAGGAAGGGCTGCTCTCGCTTCCCGAAAGCTGTTTGATACTCCTGGAGGGGGGTTGCAAAAGGGCTCAGGGAGGTGACCGGCACCCCCGTGCCCGGGAGATGTAACCTGTCCTCAAAGATATTCATAGGGCGTCAACCCGGCGCGCTCAGAGACGGTGAGACTAGTGAAATCCGCCGCTGAACCGGCAGTATTTACGGTATCCCGTATTAAATGCGCTTTTACCAGTAGTTTAATCCACACGTTATGTGATGGCAAGTATTTGTATTCAATATGTCTGTGAGGTTATTATAGTGGTAATATTTTAAATTCAGTCTGCTCCGGCAGAGACAGGAGGAGAAACATGATTGAGCGTGTCCATGAGCATATCATTACGGAACTCCAGCAAAACACCCGCACAGATACGATTTTCATCCTCACGGCGATTCTGCTAAATCTGTTGTCTCTGGGCATAAACTCGGCGGTTGCCCAGGGCTCGGATAGAGACGCTACCACCTGGGTTGTTTTCTTCACCTTTGTTTGTCTCGTGGTGGTAGTCAGTTTTGTTGTAGAGGTGGGACTGTTAAAAGGAAAACAGACCAGAATCAAGCTAATCAGCGGGTTGTTGAGGATGTATAAAGACCAGGGTGTGGAAGGTTATTACGACGCATCACTTTTGAGTAATTATGCGATAAGGTACAACCTCTTCCTCTTCGTGGTAATTTTTACCGGGCTGATAGCGCTTGTTGTGCCCCTCGTGTTAATCATTTGACCCCGGCGCTGTTAAAGTTCCCTCTACTTTTTCCGGTAAAGCTGTATTAAACATTTGGGAAAACGGTGCTATAATAAGCGTGGAATGAATACGAAAGAACTCAACAATAAATCGCCGGAACGGGAGTATATCAAGCTTGACATACCTGAGACTGACGGGGCTATCAAGCACGTGGAGGAAATTAAAGAGGCGGTTGGTGAAGGTGTGATAGAAACAACCCTGCCGGATAAAATGTCAGACTTACAGATCATGCTGGATAATTTAAGTGAAGAAATGGGCAGCTGGCGTAAGTGGCATAAGACTGATTATCTGGGGGCTATAGAGACCCTCAAGAGCCAGGTGCAGGAGGTGCAGGACGAGTGGAAGAATTTATCGGACGGTATGAGGGCACAGCGTGAAAGGCTGGAATCTCTTCTGCAGTCTTTCCCGGGAGTGATAGAAACTGCGACGGTGAAAGCTCTGTCTTTAAGGGTTGCCCATCTTGAGCAGCTGGTATCGCAGTTATTTCAGGAATCGCAGACCAGGGCTGCTTTACGGGGGGCAAGGAGGCAGTACATCATATCGCTTGTTGCCCTGGGCATCACCATCGTATTATGGGGCGTATTCATCGGTCTCAACATTCTGAAGTAGGGAGAAGGCGTGCGGCCGTATTTTACTCGGGA
>CAZRBS010000014.1:0-2677 GCA_964598405.1 uncultured Dehalococcoidaceae bacterium | reverse complement strand
AGATACGGGTGATTCACCTCCTGATTCTTAGCTAATAGTCTTCTTGCTCACGAAATGAGGCTAATTAACCATGAATTTAGTTTCCCTGCCATGGATATATCAAAGCCTATAGCACTCAAGACACCCATGAAACGGGAAAAGCGATGACCGGTACGTTGAACGTTATCCTCCTATCTGCCGGTGTAGTTTCAGGGACAGCAGGCGTATTCATCTTCACTCAACCGTTGCTGGCCCTGACAACGGTTCTTGTGGCTACGCCTTTAATACAGAGACTGGCCGATGATATGCTCGCCGACAGGTGGAAGGAAGTCATTGCCATATTCCTGGGGATAGCGGGTTTCATAACCGTCAGCGTCTGGGTTATAAGCTCAATTACGGACGTCACCGGTATAATGGCTAGATTTCGCTGGTGTCTTGTGGTTACGGGTGCCGGGGTTATTCAGTTAGCCTGGGTGTTCCTCGTTGCTGAGAGGCGGGTGATTGCTCAGGTTGAGTGCGGTGATTAGAGAGAAGGCATAGTTGCTCCGAAGAAAATACCTGTTTTCTCTTGTTTACGCCTCATTTAAGAAGGGCACCGGTCACCACATATTACCAGGCAGTTACCAGTTTTATAGGTAAAAGACCATCTGTAGACCAGCTGATTCTCTACCATTGTGGAACAAAACTGTTTGTGGTATAATAAGAATGGTTATAAGTACTGGTTGTCACATAGTGAGCTTAACATTTCAGTTTTCCTCAGATATTGGGTGACCAAAACTCTAACCAAATAAAGAAGAGAGGAGGTCATCCAATGGTTTTTCAAGACAAGACGCTTGAATGTTCCGACTGTGGGAATGAATTCACCTTTAGCGCTGACGAACAAGAGTTATTCGAATCCAGAGGCTATACCAATGAGCCTAAACGTTGTCTCGAATGCCGTCAGGCAAGGAAAGCACAGCGGTACGGAAACGGTGGCTATGCAAGCCGACGTCAAATGTTCCCCGCGGTTTGTGCTGAGTGTGGCAAAGAAACTGAAGTACCGTTTGAGCCTCGTGAAGGCAGACCGGTATATTGCAGTGATTGCTTTCGCAAAGTAAGCACGAGCAGATAACATCCGCTTCGTCTTACGGGATAGATGAGCTGAGGATAATACCCCCCCCAGCTCATCTATTTTTTAATTTTCGCCGTTGCTATAGTCCTGGCCGCTGCTTTTGTTTTGGCTTTGACTTTCCATAAAACCCGACTCATCATTCAAACTCATCGTCCGATAGCAAGACCAGTATGGTCGCAGTGATGCCGAGAGGTGCCAGGGTCAGTATGGCAACTATGGAGCCGAGGAGTGCCAGGTGCCAACTCTTCCTCTGTACCGCCTGAATGCCGCCCAGTAAGGGCAATACGCCCAAAATACCGGCGGCAATGGCAATGATAACCACGATCCCCTGGCCGATATCTGACATCCAGATTGGTATGATTTCAGCCATACGGCCCATGGCCAGCAGCCCACCCCCCACCGCGGCGATAAACATGATTATGGCAAACATCCCGATCACGTTCAATACGCCTATCATGATGTCCAGTATTCCCGCTACTAAAGGCTTCCAGGTCGTCTTCATTCCTGTACCCGTTACAAAGCAAGTAATATTATTGTATAACAAAAACGAGTATCAATCTAAAACGCTACAAGGGAGAAATGGAACGGGGAGCGGATTTGATTATTCATAAGTTGCCTTTTTCTCCGGGGTAATTTCTGTACGTGGGCTTTAACAGCAGCACCAGGAAAAGCGCAATGGCGCTGGTTCCGGCGCTGATTATGAAGACCAGATTATAACTGCCCAGCGTGTCATACATGTACCCCGCAATGACCGGACTTATTGCCATGCCAGCAGTACCGCCAATCATGATGATGCCCAGAATAACGCCCAGCGAACTCAACCCGAATAACCCGGCTACCAGCGGGGATATTAGCGAAATCCCGCCTCCCTGGCCCAGGCCAAACATAAAAGCGAACAGGTAAAGCGTCCAGGAGTCCCTGGCTATTAAAAGCAAAAACAGGGATATTGATATAGAAGTGAAGCAGGTAATGAGCACCGGCTTATAGCCGATTCTGTCTCCGGCGCTTCCGGTGATTATCCTGCTGCCGGTACTGAACCCGCCGATAAGGGCCAGAATAACGGCGGCACTGGACGCAGATAGCCCCAGACCGATGGCATGGGGAACGATGTGTACCATGATAATGCTTACTATTAATGCGTAGAAGAACAGCGCCGCGCCGACTATCCAGAACTGTGGGGTATGGACTGCCTCATTGAGGGAAAATCCTGTAGCATGGGGGGCATCTTTTCCCTGCAGTTCCCTCTCCCCGTATGGCACCAGTCCCATCTGGCCAGGGTCACGCCTCAGGAACTGCGCCAGCGGCAGGACCAGCGCCAGCGTTATGATTCCCAGCAGTAAGTATGCGTTGCGCCAGCCATGATTTATTATGACCCAGGTGACCAGCGGAGGCATGACCAGTAAACCCGCCCCTATGCCTGAAACGGTTATGCCTATCATAAGCCCTCTATTCCGGGCAAACCATCTTGCCACCGTGGATGTCAGCGGCACCATAGAACCGCTCATGCCGATACCAATAGCCAGAGCATAAAGTAGTGTAATGTCTCACAAATAGCTGGACATATATGGGCGAAGCTGGTATACTCCA
>CAZRBS010000013.1:0-31444 GCA_964598405.1 uncultured Dehalococcoidaceae bacterium | reverse complement strand
TATAGTATCACGCTATTCTTATGTCTATCTACTTATGAAACTAAGTACTAGTATTATTGTCCTGTGGAGGATAGTTCGTATTTTCAAGACAGCGGTTGCCGTGTTGCTTTTCCCGGGAAGTGTATTGTAAATGGGTGCTTCTCGGTGGTTTGGTGCGACTAATGTGCTGTCCTATTTCTGGGAAGCAGAAGATGACCAGCCCCCGCCCCGCCCAGAAGCACCGCTCCTGCCGTGGTTGCCAGGGCAAGTAATAATGTAACGTCATACCAGAAACCGCCGGGGAAAAGCATTATCAGGTAGTCTTTAGTCGGGTCGAGCAACCACAGCTCGTTGGTGAAGCTGAGCAGGTGGAACTGCAGAAAGAGCCGGTCGAAGTCCAGTAAAGCTCCCAGCCCCAGGGCCAGCATTAAAACGAGGGTGAGGACACCGCCGCAAACCAGACTCCGTGCCAGCAGCCGGTGGTCTTTCTGCCATATGCTGGAAATACCGTAGCCCAGGAAGTAAATAAACGACCCGAGCAGAATCCAGTAGTCAAGTCGAATCAGCCCCTTGACGTCTTTGAGGTGGGCTACTTCGCGTTCGTTGAACAGAGCGAACGGTGCCCCGTCTTTTACCACGCTGAGGTTGATATACCCTTCGCTCGAGTTGAAGTAGCGTATCAGCCCCGTGGCGACCCTGTCCAGCTGCGTTTCGGTCAGGCCTGTGGTCTGGCTGACCCCGTACTTCTCAAAGCCATATTTGTAAACCGAGAAGCTGTTTGCCACCCAGCCGATGCTGGCTGACAGCAGCAGCAGCGGCAGGCACAGTATAAATAACCATCTGGCAACAACGGCAACGGTTCGCAATTTTTTATAACCCCTCTTGTTATATCTAAATTTTACACTTTTGAGGCCAGAAAGCATAATCCGGGATACTCCAGGGCTGCCGCCCTGTGTTATAATGGGTTTACTGTAAGGGAACGATGTTTACGCACCTCCATGTCCATACCGAGTATAGCCTGCTTGATGGCATGTGCCGTATCCCCCAGCTGGTGTCCAGAGCCAGAGAACTGGATATGGATAGCCTGGCAATCACCGACCACGGTGTGCTGTACGGTATTATTGAATTCTACCGGGCGGCCAGGGAAGCGGGGATAAAGCCGATTATCGGCTGTGAGATTTATATCGCTCCGGGCAGCCGCTTCGGGCGTACTCCCGCCGATAAAAACAATTACCACCTTATCCTCCTCGCCAGGAATCAGGCCGGATATCAAAACCTGATTCAGCTCATCACCAAAGCTCACCTTGAAGGCTTCTATTACAAGCCCAGGATAGACAGGGAACTTCTGGAACAGCACCATGAGGGACTTATTGCCCTCACCAGCTGCATTGGCGGCGAAATTCCCCAGCTCGTCCTTAGCGGTCAGCTTCGGGAAGCGAAACAGACCGCCCTGTGGTACAAGCAGACCTTCAGCGATTTCTATCTGGAAATAGAGAGGCACGCCATTCCTGAACTGGAGCAGATAAACCAGGCGCTCATTCCCATGAGCGGTGAACTCGATATTCCGCTGGTGGCGACGAATGACGTCCACTATATCAACCGCGAGGATGCCTCGGCGCATGACCTGCTGCTCTGTATCGGCACCAATTCTTCCGTCAATGATGAGAAGAGGGTGAAGATGGCGGGAGATTTCTTTTACCTGAAAAGCCCGCAGGAGATGGCGGAGCTTTACCGCGATATTCCTCAGGCGATGGAGAACACGGAGCGCATTGCCGGGATGTGCAACCTTGAGCTTGAGTTCGGGCGCCTGCACCTGCCCGAGGTGGAGCTGCCCGGGGGAAAGACGGCTGACCAGTTTCTGGCTGACATCTGCCACCGTAATTTGTCGCAGTACTATGCCGGCCCTTCTCCGGAGATAAGACAGCGGCTTGGCTATGAGCTCGAAGTAATAAAGCAGACCCAGTTCGCCAACTACTTTCTCGTTGTCTGGGATATCATCTCCTTTGCCAGGGAGCGCAACATCATGTTTGGCGTCAGGGGCAGCGCTGCCGCCAGCATCGTCCTTCACTGCCTGGGTATTACCGAGGTCGACCCGGTGGAACATAAGCTGGTTTTTGAGCGCTTTCTCAACCTGGAGCGTCAGGAGATGCCGGATATAGACCTGGATTTTCAGGACGACCGCCGTGACGAGGTTCTCTCCTACGTCTCGAGGAAATACGGTAAGGACCATGTTGCGCAGATTATCACCTTCGGCACGCTGGGTGCCAGGGCTGCCATCAGGGACGTGGGACGGGCACTGGGTATGACCTACAGCGACGTTGACCGCGTTGCCCGGCTGGTACCCTATTCACCGACGATGACGCTGACGCGGGCTCTGGAGGAGAACAGCGAGCTCGAACAGATTTACCGGGATGATTCCATAGTGCGCCACCTGATTGACTCGGCGAGGCGGGTGGAAGGCATTGCTCGCCATGCCAGCACTCACGCGGCCGGGGTGGTTATCTCCAGAGAGCCTCTCACCAGGCATGTCCCGTTGCAGCTGGGCAGCAGGGTTAACGGACAGGAATCGGTCATGACCCAATTCTCCATGGGGGATATTGCCCGGATAGGCCTTTTGAAGATGGACTTCCTCGGTCTGGCTAACCTGACCATTCTGGGTAAGGCGATAGAGATTGTTTCCCGGAACCACGGCGTCAATATCGACCTCTATAACATACCTATGGATGATGCCAGTACCTTTGCCCTGCTCTCTTCCGGGGAAACCACCGGAATCTTCCAGCTGGAAGGGGCGGGGATGCGCCGTTATATTAAAGAGCTGAAGCCGACCGCTTTCAGTGACATTTCCGCCATGGTAGCCCTTTACCGCCCCGGGCCGATGGAGCATATCCCCACCTTCATCAAAGCCAAGCACGGTCTTGAGCCTATCCGCTATCCGCATCCGGCTCTGGCCAGCATCCTTGAGGAGACCTACGGGGTAATCGTTTACCAGGACCAGGTGCTGTTCATTGTGCAGACTTTTGCCGGGTACAGCCTCGGGCAGGCTGACATTTTCCGCAAGGCGATGGGGAAGAAGATTCCTGAAGTTATGAAGAAGGAGAAGCGCAGCTTCGTTGCCGGGGCCAGGAAAAACGGGTTCTCCACCGAGGTGGCAGAACAGGTCTTTGCTCTCATTGAGCCTTTTGCCGGTTACGCCTTCAACAAAGCGCACAGCGTGAGTTATGCTCTCATTGCCTACCAGACTGCCTACCTGAAGTCGAACTACCCGACGGAGTATATGACCGCTTTCCTGATTATCCACGCCGATGAGCCGGAAAAGGTAGCCAGTGCCGTCGCCGAGTGCCGGCGTCTGGGCATCGGCACGCTGCCCCCGGATATAAACCGCAGCCAGGTGACTTTTGCCATGGAAGAGGATAACGGCGCCAGCGCTATCCGTTTTGGCCTGGCGGCAATTAAAAATGTCGGCCCGTCAGCGGTGGAGCCCATCGTTTCCGAGCGAATCAAGGGGGGTGAATTCAGGTCAATCGAGGACTTTTGCCGCCGTTGCGACCTGCGCGGCGTCAACAGGCGGGTAATCGAGAGCCTGATTAAGGCAGGAGCCTTCGATTCCCTGGGCAGCCGGGGCACCCTGCTGCACAATGTCGGTCGAATATTATCTCTGGCGCAGCGGGAACAGCGCCTGCGTGAGACCGGACAGTCCACCATGTTTGACCTGTGGGGCGAGGCAACATCGGTCCCGATGCCCAGCCTTGACCTGCAGGAAGCCGATGTTTCAATCCAGGAGAGACTGAGCTGGGAGAAAGAGCTGACCGGGGTGTATCTTTCCGAACATCCCTTCAGCTCGGTTGCCAGCAACCTGGGCATTGAGACCACCCTGTGCGGGCAGATTGATGCCGGGCTGGCGGGACAGGCTGTCGTCGTTGCGGGAATGGTCGTCTCGGTGCGATACCTCTTCACCCGGGACCGCAATCAATTTGCCAGCGTCATGCTGGAAGATCTTGACGGGCAGGTTGAGGTTATGGTCTGGCCCAAAATTTTTGCCGATACCGAGGAACTGTGGCAGGAAGGCAACATCCTGCTGGTGGAAGGCAAGGTGAAGGTGAGGGAAGACCGGGTGCAGCTGGGCTGCGAGAAGGTGCGTTCTTACCAGCCGGCAGCGCCGGAAGAAAAAGCGCCTGCTTCACCGCCGGCTGAGGCAGCCCCCGTGGCTGAAGAAACAACCGCCAGTCCTGAACCTGCCAGAAACCGCCGGTTGATAATCAGCCTCAGGCAGACCAGCGATGAGGATGAAGATAAAGCCAGGCTGCATAAGTTAATCGCTGTCCTCAGGGTCTTCCCGGGATGGGATGAGGTGAAGCTGAGCATCGCCAACGGAGAAAAAATCGTTAACCTCAAGCTGTATAATATATATACCAACTACTGTCCCGAACTTCACCAGCGGCTGGCAGAGCTGGTGGGAGAAGACGCTTTCAGAGTTGAGCCTGCGCGAGTGTAGAAAGAGAGGAGCATGGAGAAAGGCCGTGAGATGTCTTCCGGTGATATACGCAGGGGGCACCGAAAAAGGCTGCGGGAACGGTTCATAAGGTCTGGCCTTGCCGGCTTTCATGATTATGAAGTCGTGGAACTGCTGCTGACCCTGGGCTCACCTCGTAAGGACTGCAAAAAACAGGCCAAGGAAGCAATCAGGAGGTTCAAAACCCTGAGGGGAGTCCTGGCGGCTTCCCTTGAGGAACTGCAAGAGATAGAAGGAATTGGCCTTCATAGCGCTTTCGGCATCAAGCTGGCGCAGGAGGTGGCCCGTGAGTTCCTCAAGGAGAACATCCTGGAAAAGCCCTTTTATAAATCTTCCCGGGAAATTTTTGATTACCTTTACCACGCCATGCGCGACCTGAAGAAGGAAGTTTTCAAGGTCCTTTATCTCAACGGGCAGAACCAGATTATTGAGACCGCTGACCTTTTTGAGGGCACGGTGGATGGCAGCTCAGTCCCCCCGCGGGAAGTTATCGAAGGTGCCCTGAAGTACCATGCCGTTGCCCTCATTTTTGTCCATAACCACCCTTCGGGCAACCCTGACCCCAGCTTGAGCGACAGGGAGCTGACCAGGGAACTGGTCTATGCCGGGAAAATCATGCGGATAAAAGTCCTGGACCATATCATCATCGGCGATAACCGCTATTTCAGCTTTGCCGGCGAGGGCCTGATTGAAGAGTATGAGATGGACTTCTTAAACCTGAAACTGAGAGGCACTTCGGAAGCCAGGCGCCGGCTGTATAAAGCCAGGTTATCTTCTGACAAGCTTTAACTGGTTCGGGTCCATCAGAAGCGCGTCTAAATCAGAGCGGGTGATTTTAGCGGAAGCAGGTATTCAAGCAAACCCTGCCAGACCTTCCAGGCGGAGGAGGTTCCTTTTCATATCCAGCCCGCCGCTAAAGCCACCCAGCCTGCCATCGCTGGCCAGAACGCGGTGGCAGGGGACGATGATGGGCAGGGGGTTTCTGCCCAGGGCCTGTCCCACGGCCCGCGCTGCCCCGGGCTTGTTCATCTTCTCGGCAATCCACCGGTAGCTTCCGGTCTCGCCGTAGGGGATAAGGCGGGCCGTCTCCCATACTTCCCGCTGGAAAGCGGTAGCCGCGGCAAAGTCCAGTTTGTCCGTGAAGTTTACCCTGTTGCCGCCGAAGTAAAGCGTGAAGCGTTCCACCAGCTCGCGGAACGGGTGGGGCGATTGGGAGGCGCAGTCTATACTTCTGCCAAGGAGCTGCCGGGCTTCCCGGGCTGAAGGACATGGCAGGGTAACCTGCCGCAGCCCCCGGGCTGAGGCCAGTATTCCCATCCACCCCATTCCGGTATTGAAAACGGTGTAGTTCAGAGACTCGTTCATGGCAACGGGCTCATGGTTTAGCCGCCTGGCGGCGGCGCTGGAGGGAGGCCCCCAGTATTATCAGGACTGCCCCCAGCAGGATGCTGACCACCACCTGGATTAACAGGGGGATGTCCATGCTGAGGAAGAAACCGAAGGTGTAGAGTCCGGTCACATAGGCGAGGGCACGGACGATGGTGTGCGCCTTGATTGGCTTCTGCCGGACTGCCCGGTAGATAAGCCAGCCGATGAATGCCAGTGAAGCCAGTACTGCCACTGCGGTTAACATATTCCTACCAGCCTATATCCTCAAAATATTTGCTCAGGAAGGCAAACATGGCTACGGTAAGCAGCAGGGAAACCAGTTTGCCTGCTTCAGACAAGTACTTCACGTACTCGGCAGCCAGGTAGCCAACGCCTGCCAGGCAGAACAGAATGCCGAAGCCGAATAATACGTACTCCAGTTTCATCTATATTGGTCTCCTCAAATCACCGCGACGTGACCGGGGTGGGGGGTTTTATTTCGTAAGGGACCGGGTTTATATTCATGATTAATCTCCGTTCGATTTCCCCCATCTTTATGAGCACGGTGTACTCGTACCTCTGTTCGGGCGGAGTATCAGCCGGCAGGATTTCGGCGCTGTCTACCGTCCACTCTACCTGTTCTTCGGCAAAGGGGTTTACCGTGAGCGGCTGTGATAACACATCAAGCACCTTCTCCTGCATCCGCCATACCGAGACTTCAACGTCATTGGTGTAGGTGGAAAACTGGCGGTTGGCTACTTCGTAGCGGAAGAACGCTTTCTCGTCCCGGTTAATGCCGGGCGACCAGTAACTGTCCTGCCGCAGCCAGACGTCAGACTCTATCTTCTGCTCTCTTTCGCCGGTGGTGGCGTAGATGGTATCGTAGACGCCCATGTAGCCGTCAGCGACGAATATGGTGATGAGTCCGAAAAAGCAGACCAGGGTCAGATACAGGAATAAGCTTCTCGGTCTGGTTGCCATGTCTTGACGCTCCTCACTGTGGCGTTAATCCGGCTGACTATATGATACCACGGATTCAGCGAAGAGTGCTACGCCACTGCCTATCCCAGCTCAGGCTCAATGAGACCATAATTACCGTCTTTACGCCGGTATAGCAGGTTGAGCTCTTCGGCATCGGCGTTGAAGAACAGGAAGAAGTTATGTCCCAGAAGCTCCATCTGGGAAGAGGCCTCGATTACTGACATCGGCTTTATGGCAAAGCGTTTGACCTTGACTACCTGGGGAGTTTTGTTCACTTCTGCCTCCTCGCTGAATTCGCCCCGGGCAAGCGAACTGTTTCTTCCTTTTTCGTAGAGTTTTCCCTTGTAGCGCTCCAGCTGGCGGGTCATCACTGCGGACACCTTATCGATAGCCTTGAAAAGGTCTGCCCCTCTTTCTTCGCCGTGGAGGCGGGTGCCCTTGCCGGAGACGGTTACCCGCACGACAAAGCGTTGCTGGGGGGACTTTGTCTTCTCTTCGGAGATTTCCACTCTGGACTCAAGCAGGCTGGGGAGGTGGCGGTTGAGCTTGCCCAGCTTGCGTTCAATGTAGCGGCGCACCGCTGGTGTCAGTTCCGTATTCGTGCCGGTTGCCTGTATTTCCATTTTTCACTCCTGTGGTTAAATCTCCCGTGCCATCACCAGTCCCCATATCAGGGAAGCCCCGGAGGCTTTCAGGGCTGCCGCGCAGGAGTCAAGGGTGGCTCCGGAGGTGGAGACGTCATCAATAAGCAGTATTTGTTTGTCCTGCAGCCGGTGGTCGCGGCAGATGAAGGCATCGGCTATGTTGCTTCGGCGCTCGTTCACGGTTGAGGTCCTGGCCTGGGGCGGCGCATGCCGCTGGCGGATGAGGCAGTCGTCTATGGCTGGTAAGCCGGTGAGCTTGCTCAATTGCCGGGCCAGCAGGCCGGACTGGTTGTAGCCGCGCTCTCTCAGCCGTTTCCGGTGCAGTGGCACCGGCACCAGGATCTCTGCTGGCAAGGGGTCGGCGGCGAGATAGTCCCGCAGCAATTCTGCCAGGGGCACCACCAGCGCCCTGAGGTTCTGGTATTTTAACTGGTGGATTGCCTGGCGGATGACTCCTTCGAAACGGAAGGGGGAACGGATGCCCTCTATCTCCGCTGACCAGTCAGCGCAGCCGGGACAGAGTATGCCGCTGGGCTGGGGCCGGCCGCATCTGGGGCAGAGTGGCGGCTTAATTCGAGGGAGCGACTGATAGCAGGAGCCGCAAATAAAGCCACCCTCTTTGCCACAGCCGACGCAATACTGCGGAAACAAAAGGTCGAGTGCTATCCCCTTTAGTTTTGCTATTTGAGGAAGCACGTTCATCACCCTTAATCCGGTGGTTAAAGGTGAAAAGTTATTTCTAACGGGAACGGGAATTGTGGAACGCTCCACTCATGATGGGTTCGTTAAGATAGACATCGCCGTTCCTGATTTTCAGGTTAAAGCCGCAATCAGGATTGGTGCATACCCATGCTTTGTATTCGATGGTTGCCCCCTGGCTGCCGAAATCGGATAAGGGCACCAGGTCTCCAGATTGACACTTCTGGCATTTGGGGAAACTGAGTTGTTCCATGAGGTCCTCCTCCCAACCGAAATTGTTTTTAAGTATACTACTAATCAGCAGTGGTTGACAAGGGCTTTTCCAGCTTCATCGAGCTGATTCGACTGTAGATAGCGCCTTCCCGGGTGAGCTGGCTTTTCATCAGGTTGATGGCATCGACGTGGAATTTGTAACCCGACCCGAATTCGGTGCCGGCGATAAGCTGACCGAGAACCTGCTGCTCATCAGGCGAGGCGCGCTCGCGAAGGCGTGCCAGGGTCAGGTGAGGCGTAAAAGCCCGCGCCTCGGCGGGGAAACCAAGGGGGACCAGATTTGACTCGATGTTTTGCTGGAGCTGGCTGAGGCGGGCTGCTTCTCCGCTTACTCCTGCCCATACTACCCGCACCCTCCGTAAATTGGGGAAGACGCCCAGCTCCCTGACCTCGAGGTGGAAGGGTGAAATTCCCCGGGCGGCCCTTTCCATTGCCCCGGTTATTTCACTGACCCTGTCAGAGGTGATATTGCCCAGGAACTTCAAGGTCAGGTGAATGCGGTAAGGGTCAACCCACTTTACCGGAAGCTGCCTGCCGGCCTTCAACCGGGACTGAAGTTCTGAAAGTCCCCGCTTTACCTCATCGGGCAGCTCGATGGCGATAAATGAGCGAATCCGTTCCATCAGCGGCTAATCCTGAATGTTGAGCAGTCTCCGGGCGTTGCCGGATAAAATCAGGTTTTTGGCTTCCTCGGGCAGTTCCGCGGAGTCTATTTCCTGGAGCAGGCGGGACTGCGGCAGCAGCGGGTAGTCACTGCCGAAGAGAATCTTCTCGGCACCGATAAGCCGGGCGACCTGGTTATATATCTGGGGGTGGTACAGGAATGGTGAGGCGGCAGTGTCAAAGAAGACGTTTTTCAGAGCCTGCTTTACTTCCGGCATCAGGGCGTAGAAGGGCAGGCCGCCGCCCCAGTGGGCGCAGACTGTGGTCACGTCAGGAAAGCTGGTGATAAAGGGGTAGAGCATATCCGGGGTAATAATGCCCTTCCCCGGGTAATCATGCCCCACCGGCTCAGAGGTGTGCGTCATCAGGATTAGCCGGTGCTTCGTTATGACCTCGACGAATGGCTGCATCATTTCTTCATCCCTGAGGTCGAACAGCTGCATATCGGGCCGCAGTTCGCCTATTCCCCTCGCCCCTCCCCCGACGCAGCGCTCGATTTCGGCTGCGGCGGCTTCAGGGGACCGCGGCTGAACCGCACAGAAGCCCACCAGGCGCCGGGGATAGCGGGCTATCGACTCCAGGATGTAGTCGTTGGTTTCAACGCAGAGCTCATGTGTCAGCCAGCCGATGTTGGCAATAACGGAAAGGTCGATGCCTGCTTTATCCATACTGTCGATGAGTTCATCGGCAGTGGCGAGCCTGGCATCTTTGCTGGAGTAGAGCACGGCAAAACAGGGGTCATTATCGGTATACCGGCTGCGGTTCTTCTTTATCCGCGGCGGGAAGACGTGGGTATGAAAGTCAATAATCATCGCTCGAATTATAGCAGACAGCCGGGGTCAGTTCAACGCAGGGGAGGGGTTTTGCCCCTCCCCTGAAATCTCTTGATTCCGGTACTTGAATTAGCTTTCGCTGGAAGATTGTTCCGGCCCTTTTTCTTCGGCAGGCGCTCCCGCTTCAGCCTTTTCTTCCGCCTCAGCCTCGACCTCTTCTTCAGCCTCAGCCACCGCTTCTTCGACTACTTCCTTCACCGTCACTTCACTGACCTTGACCACCAGCTGTTCCGGGTCGGTATGGACGGTAACGTCCGGGCTGAGGGTGATATCCTTGACGTAAATTGCCTGTTCCACCTCTTCCAGCGGGCTCAGGTCAACCTCTATCTGTGGCGGTACGTCGTCCGGCAGGCACTCAATGCTCAGGCTGGTGACGCCGTGGGACAACATGCGTCCCTTACCCTTTAACGCTGGAGCCTCGCCCACCAGAACGATGGGGATATCTACGGTTATCTTTTCCCCTCTTTTTGTCTGGTAGAAGTCAACGTGGAGCAACTGTCTGGTGACCGCATCCGTCTGGATTTCGCGGATGAACACGCTCCTCCGCTGCCTCTCGTTGCCAACCTTCAGGGTGATGAGCCTGGTTGTTCCCGCCCGGGCTATCAAGTATTGCAGTTCTGTGCTGTCACACTGGAGTGCCAGCGATTTTACATTATGCCCGAAGACGTGGGCCGGAGTGATTCCCTGCCGGCGCAGGAATCTGGTCTTCTTTCCCAGTATTTCTCTGGGGGATGCCTGCAAAGTGAAATCCGCCATTTATTTTTCCCTTTCCTCCAAGTTATTTAAGCACATGCGGCGCCGAAAAGCAATTACCCGAATGGGGGCAGGCTGGTCAGCAGAGGGGGCTTCCCGGCGGTGCTAGTCCAGAAAGCTTATCCTGGATGAGGGCCTTTTCCTAAGGGCTATCTCTATGCCGGCTTCCTGGAACAGCTCGGCAAAGGTGCTATCGTTATAGCTGCCAAAACTGACGAACCGTTTTATCTTGGCGTTGACCAGCATTTTGGCGCACAGTACGCACGGCGTATGCGTACAGTAAATGGTGCTCCCTTCCAGGCTGACACCATGCAGGCTGCCCTGTATGATTACGTTCTGCTCGGCGTGGATGCCCCGGCAGATTTCATGTCTTGTCCCCGAAAGTATGCGCAGCTCATCGCGCAGGATCGCAGCGAGCTCGTAGTTCTCCTGCTCGACCCGGAGGGGGCACCGTTGTAACCGGTGGCCAGAATATGCTTGTTTCTTACCGCGACCGCGCCGACATGGTGGCGGCGGCAGGTCGAGCGCTCGGCGACGACCGAGGCTATTTTCAGGAAATATTCATCGCTGTCCGGCCTGGTCAGTTTCTTCATCTTATCGCGCGGATAATTCTCTCCGCTTCTTTTTTCAGGTTTTCCACCGAGGACTCGTTCATGATGATGAAGTCAGCCATGGCAATCGGCCCGCCCTTGCTGGTGTTCTCTATTTCCGCCCGGTCACGGCTGGCGGCTTCTTCCCGGGTCAGCGGTCGGCTCGACCGCCTGCCCAGGCGGGCATACCTTGTTCCGGGTGATGCCCAGACGGCGACGACATGGAAGTTGTCCCCGTAGCGGGTTTTCAGGAAGGTGTATTCCTCCCAGGAGTAAAGCCCGTCGATTACGGCGTCTGAACGCTTCAGGGCGGAATCAATCCTGGGCAGGTTAAGCCGGGCATAGGCGGACATACCGTGCTCCTGCCGGAGGAGTTCCCGGACCTGGCGTTCGTTTTTCTCGTTCAGCACCAGCCCCCTCTTCTTCGCTTCCTCGTCGGTTACATCCCCGAACCTTATTCTGGTAAAACCATTCTCCTCGAAGGCCCGGGCGACTTCCGATTTGCCTGCGCCAGCCATGCCCACGATTGCCACTACTTCCATGGTTTAAACCTTTATATGGGGTCATTATACGGGATACGAAGAAATCGGGCAAATGGTGCTGGGGGGTGGGGAGATTTTGCTTTTTGCCTGGTATGGTGTAAGCTGGGTGTGATTCTTTCCTTGTAGTGAGGTGAGGGTACTCTTGAGTTGGGCTGGCCTGGCAACCGTTAGCGCGGCTATCACCGCCCTGGTCAATATAATTGACAGTCACCTTCTCTCCAAACGCTTACCGGGCTTCCGGGCGTTCCTGCTGCCCCTGGGCAGCATACATCTGGCGTACGGATTGATACTGTTGTTCCTCTTCCCCTTTCCGGCAGATGCCGGCGCAGGCACAATCGCGGTGGCATTTGCTTCCGGTATCATCCGCACGGTGGCGGTTAGCATCATGCTTTACAGCCTGAAGAGCCAGGAGGTGTCAAGGGTTGTTCCGGTAGTATTCACCTATCCCATCTTTGTGGCCATCATAGCGGCGCCCTTGCTGGGGGAAAGCCTGGGTTACCTGCAGTGGCTGGCGGTGATTATAGTGGTGGCGGGTGCCGTAATGGCATCGGTCAGCCAGAGTTCGCTCGGGGCAACTGTCTGGCTGGGCAAGGTGCTTTTCCTGTTGTTTGGTTCCAGCCTCTGTTTTGCCCTGGCGGATATAACCAGCAAGTACGTCCTGGCTTATATTTCACCCTGGAACGTGCTTTCCGTAACTGCGCTGTGCATGTCCACCACTTTTTTGCTTATCTCGCTTCGCCCCGGGGTTATCGCCGGGCTGAGCAGGATGAAGCGGCGGAACTCGACCCTTGCTGTGATGGCTTTTAATGAGACGCTGGCGCCTGCCGGGGTAGCCCTGTCTTTCTGGGCGCTGGAGAGCGGCCCGGTATCGCTGGTTTCCACCATCATCAGCAGCCGGCCGATATTCGTGGTGCTGTTCGCCTTCATCGTGAGCCGTCTCTATCCTGCGTTCCTGAACTGGCAGCCGGGCAGAAGGCTGTTGTCCCTGCGGGTTACGGCTGCCGTCATGATTTTCAGCGGCATAGCCATAATCTACCTGACCTGATGCATCGAATCGGGATGACCTGTGCTATAATTTTACCTGTGAAGCATGTAATTTCAGAGGCGGGAATGCCTGAAACTCTCAATTTAGCCGGCGAAATCGAGAAGCAGCTACCGGCGGAGCTGGTCGATTTCATGCAGCTGGCGGGTAAGGTGTCCCGCAGCCGGGGGCAGAACCTGTACCTCGTCGGCGGGGTGGTGCGCGACCTGTTTCTGAAGCGGACCAATTTTGACCTGGACCTGGTGGTGGAAGGCGATGCGGCAGGCCTGGCGCGTGAGCTGGCAGGTATCAGAGGGGGGAAAATTATAAACCATCCCCGCTTCGGCACGGCTAACCTGCGGTGGGGTGAGTGGAGCGTTGATATGGCTACCGCCCGCTCCGAGACGTATGCCCGCCCCGGAGCACTGCCGGCGGTGAAGCCGGGCTCCATTAAAGATGATGTCTTTCGTCGCGACTTTACGGTTAACGCCATGGCTGTTGTGCTCAGCCCCGATGGCTACGGACAGCTTCTTGATTTCCACACGGGCAGGGATGACCTTGAGCGTGGCCTTATCCGCGTGCTGCACGAGAGAAGTTTTATCGATGATGCTACCCGCATCTGGCGGGCTTTACGTTATGAGCAGCGGCTGGACTTCCGGCTGGAGCCAGACACGCTGCGGCTGCTGCGACGGGATGTTACCTGGCTGGACACCGTCAGCGGCGACCGGATAAGGCATGAACTGGAACTTATCCTGAAGGAGGAACGCCCGGAGAAGACGCTGCGCCGTGCTGCCGGGCTGAAGGTATTGACCAGGTTGCACCCGTCGTTGAAAGGGAATGACCGTCTGGCAGCAAGGTTTGAGCAGGCCCGCAGACTGAGTGCACCTGATTTGCCGCCGGCGGAGCTTTACCTGGCGCTTCTGGTCTATCCGCTGGCCGGGGAAAAGGTTGAGCAGTTGATTTCATACCTCAGGCTGCGCAAATCGGTAGCGCAGGTCCTGAGGGATACCATCAGCCTGAAGCGGCGGGCGGGGTCTCTGGGAGAACCGGGAATCGCGCCGAGCCGTGTTTCCTCTCTTCTTCGGGGCTACTCCGCGACCTCGATTACGGCTAACGGGCTGTCCAGTGATTCCCCGGCGGCGCGCCAGCGCATCAACCTGTTTCTGAACAAGCTCCGCTACGTAAGACCAGCCCTGACCGGCGAGGATTTAAAGGGAATGAGCGTGGCTCCCGGTCCGCGTATCAGGGAGATACTGGACTCCCTCCGCAACGCCCGGCTGGATGGAGAGGTAAACAGCAAGCAGGAAGAAACGGAGCTGGTCAAGCGGTGGACAGCTGGTACCCAGGAATAAATTAATGAGGTATTCATGTTAGCCAGAAAAGTATATCTGGTTTTGCTGTGTCTGGTGCTTGTTCTGCCCGCTCTGGCACTGTCATATCGCTTCAATGGCACGGCGACCATTCATTACAAGCTGGAAACGGGTAAACGGAGCGAATACGATTTGACACTCGCCATTCCCGTGACCGAATATCGGAGCTACCGGGAAAGGCCGAGGCCCGTCTATGAGGACGGATTGACCAGGAATGAACTGGCGGCCGAAGTTCTTGCGGCATACCGTAACATAATGAACGATTCCGGTGATGATTACCTCATTGAGGCGATAGTCGATGCCATAAACGAGGCGGCTCTGGCTGAGGGCTTTCACCCCAGAGAGCGGGTTGAGTTTGCTCTGCAGTTTGTCCAGGGCCTGACCTATATGAGGGATACCGACATCCCGCTCTACGGCGAGTATCCCCGCTATCCACTGGAGACCCTGTTTGACCAGGGAGGCGACTGCGAAGATACCTCCATCCTGCTGGCGGCAATCCTGACCGAGATGGGCTTTGAGGTGGCGCTTCTTTTCTTTGAGGACTTCGACCACATGGGGCTCGGCATCTATTTCCCCGGGGAATCGGGGGTCAAAATCTACGGGAACTCGTGGATTGATGCAGCGAGCGGGAAAAGATACTGGTACCTTGATACATCGGGGTCCCAGCACATTGGCTGGGCGCCGGACCAGTACGAGCTTACCCCGGCATACGTTTATCCGGTGAGCGAGTGAGGCCTGTCCAGCGTCTCCACCAGGTACGTCTCCATGCCCTGCTGCCGGCAGCGGATATGAAGTTCTTCAGCCTGTGCCCTGTCCCTGAACAGGGTGAACAGGGCGGGCCCTGACCCGGCGAGGTGGATATGGGGGGCGCCCATTTTGATGATATGCGAGCGGTAAACGCTCAGCCCGGTGAAGCGGGTAAAGGCTGCATTTTCAAAGGTATTGAACAACAGTGATGGGTCGAACTCTCTGCCTTCCCGGAGTTCCGTGACCAGCCTTTCCGTGATATGTCCGTCGGTGTGGTGGCTGGCTTCGAGGTTGTTGTAAAGTTGTTTCGTTTTTTCCGGCGGACGGGGGACATCCGGCACCACCAGGACAGCCCACATGCGGGGTGGGGGAGGCAGGAGAGTTATCACCTCGCCTCTGCCTTCAACCAGGGCGGTGCCTCCGTGGAGGAAGAAGGCTACATCCGAGCCCAGTTTTGCGGCTAACTCCAGCAGTTCCTTTTGGGGCAGGCCCAGTGCCCAGAGCCTGTTCAATCCGTGCAGGGCGGCGGCGGCACCGCTGCTGTCCCCGCCCAGCCCCGACACCAGCGGGATACGTTTTTCGACTTCTATGGATACTCCCCGGGAAAAGCCGGTGGTCTCCCCGAGCAGGTTTGCCGCTTTGGCTATCAGGCTTTTCTCCGAAGACCATTCTGCCGTGTCAGCTTGAAAAGTAATTTTCTGGCCCGGCTGAAAGCGAAGGCGGTCGCAGAGGTTTATCGTCTGGAAGACGCTGCGGATTTCATGGTAGCCGTCGGGGCGTTTTCCCAGGACTTCGAGGGTCAGGTTTAGCTTGGCTGGTACCGGAACGGTCAGCATATTATTGCCCCTTCCTGTCGCGGTCGAATACCTGCCACAGCTGCGCCCACTCTTCAAGCGTCAGCGTTTCCGCGCGCCGTTTTGGCTCGATGTCCGCTCTTTCCAGCAGGGCGAGGACATCGGTTTTGTTCATACCCAGCCCCCGGGCGAAGGAGTTGACCATTTGCTTTCGGGGGCTGGTAAAGCCGGCTCTTACCAGCTCGAAGAACCCACCTTCATCGGCTATGGTTACCGCAGGGCGGGCATATACATCAATGCGCAATATAGCCGAGTCAACCTCCGGCGGGGGGTAAAAGGAATGCGCCGGGACGTAGCCGACGATTTTCGGATTTCCGTAAAACTGCACGGCGGTGCTGAGCACGCTCCGCTGTCCGGGTCCGGAGACGATGGCTTCGGCTACTTCCTTCTGCACCATGACAATCATGGTTTGCGGTCTGGCTGACGCCTGCAGGAAGTGGTGCAGGACGGGGGAGGTAATGTAGTAGGGCAGGTTGGCGACCACCTTGTAGCTGCCTGCTGCCTGAGAGGAGCCGGTATTCTGCTCCACCAGTAGAGATGCCGGGTTGATGTGGAGTATGTTTTCGTTGATGACGGAGACGTTAGCAAAATGGGCGAGGGAACGTTTTAAGATGGCAGCCAGCTGGTCGTCCAGCTCTACGGCGATAACACGGCCTGCCTGCCTGGCCAGCTCTCCGGTGAGGATACCCAGTCCGGGGCCTATTTCCAGAACGGTGTCTTTCGGGGTGAGGGCGGCAGCGGAAATAATCTGGCGCAATACCTCTTCGTCGACGAGGAAGTGCTGTCCCAGCCTCTTTCTCGCCCTGAGGTCGTAGCGGCGCATCAGCTTTCTGGTCTGGGCCAGGAGCGGCTCTTCCTTTGGGGAGCGTTTTCTACCGGTCATTTTCCTGGTCATCTTTCTTCTTCGCCGGCTTTCACCACCACGGCTCTGGTAGCTTTGGCGGGAGTATAATGGTCTTTTCGCTCGGGGCCCAAAGAGACATCGACTCGTCTGCCTTCCACTTCGGCGTGCATATGCGGCTGTATTGCCGGGAACGCCGGGAGAATTTTCATCGGGACGATGGACCAGCAAACAATCAGGCGGGCATCCTTCCCCAGCTCACGTGCCTTTCTGCCGATTCTGGCTGATTTGTGGATACAGTTATTTCTCATCAGAGAGTAAGGTTGATGCTAAATCTCCTCGCTAAACCGCTTCAGTTCCGTGTCCGGCAGGTCAGGCATTACCATGGTCAGCCCATGCCCGGCAGGGCTACTTCTCCCTGAGGCCTGTGGAAGCTCGCGAGGCCGTGCACCTGCCCTTGACCCTGCCCAACAGCTTGCTTGAACCAGCCAGCTCCAGCCAGGTAACCCTGCGGCACCCAGAAATATCTATTTACCGCTGCTTCCTTTCGGACCTGACGGGATTCATAGGATTCTGCCGCGCAGGACCTGGCCTTCAACACCGCTTGGCTCAAGCAGTCCTGCCAGACAAGAGCCTCAAGCCGGAATTCAACCCTGCTATAGCGGATTGCAGGTTCAGGGCACCGCTGGCTCCCCGTCTAGCACGACCTCAAAAAAATCCTAATGCGTATCGGTTTCTTTGTCAAGCTGGTTTACAGCCCGTGTTCCAGGCGGACTGCCAGGCGCACGGGAAGCCCGCCCTTCATCATCTTGTCCTGGGTGGTGGCAATGTCATAGGGAATGCGGTGGAGGTTGATTACCCCGGCTTCATCGTCGTAGATGGCATAGCTGGCACGCGGGTCGCCGTCCCGGGGCTGACCTACCCCGCCCGGATTGATAATCAATCGGCTCCTCCCCAGAACGAGCCTGATGTTGGGCAGAAACTGGCTGGCAGAGCAGGTGCCATCTTCTTCTCTGAAGATTAGCGGCACGTGTGAGTGACCTACCAGGCAGTATGGCGACTTCAGGAAGTTGAAATTCTCTACGGCGAGGCTGGCGGAAATGAGGTACTCCCAGATGGGCTCCCGGGGACTGCCGTGCACCAGGGTAAAACCTTCCTTTTCGATGGTCGGCGGCAGCTTCCCCAGGTATTTTAAGTCCCCGGCTTGCAGGTGCCGGGCGGTCCAGTGACAGGCGGCGGCGGCGTCCGGGTTGAAGCTGGCGGTGTCCAGTTTGCCGATGGCCGCCCAGTCATGGTTGCCGGCAACGCAGACGTGCCGGTACTGGCGCAGGAGCTTGAGGCACCGGTGCGGGTCCGGTCCGTAGCCGACGATGTCTCCCAGGCACCATATTTCCGTTATGCTTCCCCGCTGCTCCATGTCCTCCAGCACCGCGGTAAAAGCTTCCAGGTTGGAGTGGATGTCAGCGATGATGGCGTACCGCATGTGGTAACTATAGCAGGTTTCGGGGGGCTGTGGGAAGGGGGTAAAATGCGCAGAATGAAAAAGGATAATTATCCTTAGTATGCACCTTCGAACATTTGGGTTATATATAAATACCCTCCTTGGCTACTCACGCCAGCACCTGTCTTCATAAACTTTTGTTCTAATATATTTTCCCTATGTCCTATACTTTCCATCCACTCTGAAACGGCCCACTCACATACCTCATTTAGCGTGAGATAGGGGCCGGGTACCCACTTCCTCCGGGGAATTTCTGCTATGTTTTCGCCTCTTATTGTCCCGGGAGGCTGCCTGTACCCAAAGTCCCTCTCATCGGCGGTTCTGTTATGGCTGAAAAACCCGTTCTTCGCCATGCTGATGCTATGTTCTCTGGCAAGGCTCATAAGCAAGGAATCCTTTTCCAGAGGCTTTAAATCAAATCTGTGCCTCTCATTATTTATTAGAAGATATATTAGTTCCTCAACTTCTTCGTTAGTATAGCTGGCTTCAGTTTGAACAACCTGAGCAGACTTTGTAGATGTGAGTGGTGGTGTGGGAGCAGGTATTGACGTAGTTTGCCTTGGAGTCGGCTGCACTGGAGCCGGATTGGGAGCAGGCTCAGTAACTGATGATGGTGGGCTCGGGGATAGGCTGCTGAGAAAGCTAGTAATATGATTACCCCATAGTGTCCATACAACAAGCCCAAATAATAGCAATATGAAAATTACGAGTAATGTTAACACACATCCCGGTGGTGGTCGACTTGGGTTCCTCTGGTGGATTATCGTGGGTGGTTTGGGTGGTTTGGCGTTTTTTCTGGACTTAGCTGAATTTCGCCATTCGCTAAGTCTTTTGTTGGTACACTCCGCGCAGGTGCAGGTAGGAGGATGACTGCCCTTGATATAATCTCGGTCACTCAGAGGCATTTTTCTTATAACACCTTTATCTGGAGACGATTCATGTCTAATGGGCGTAGCAGCAAGTTGGTAATCTACAATTTAATCCTCAGGCGGTTTAGTGTCAAGGTTACTGATGGATTGAGTATTAAAGAGGAGTGAAGTCTCCATTATATTATCTTCCTCTCTCAACAAAAAGGCGGACGAGGCGGGTATCAAGTAACAACCTCAAAGTTTGTCCCTCAAGCTACGGTAATGCTATAATTCGCCTATGAAAGTCTCGGAGATGGGAGAGTTCGGGCTGATTGACCTCCTGGCGGGAATGGTCTCCGGAGCGCAGGATGGCAAATCTGCTTCGTGGCAGAAGCTCATCACCGGCATCGGCGATGATGCCGCCGCCTGGCAGGGCGACAGCTCAATCCAGCTGGTTACCGTGGACTCCCTCTTCCAGGGCGTTCACTTCTCTCTGGACACCACTCCCTGGCGGGAACTGGGCTGGAAGGCGCTGGCGGTCAACCTGAGTGACATCGCCGCCATGGGCGGTGTACCCCGGTACGCCGTGGTCTCGCTGGCGCTGCCCGGTGATACCGGAGTTGACGATGTTACCGCCCTTTACCGGGGCATGCTTGAGGTGGCGCGGCGGTTCGAGGTAGCCATAATCGGCGGCGATACCTGCCGCGCTCCCCTGGTGGCTATCACCGTCACGGTGTTGGGCGGGGCTAAAGGTGGGAATAAACCGCCGCTCTCCCGCTCTGCCGCCAGACCCGGCGATAAAATTGTGGTGACCGGGCATCTCGGCGCGGCGGCGGCCGGACTGGAGATGCTCACCCGTAAGATTCAGTTCGACCCGGAGACGGAGGAGAGCCTGAAGGAAGCCTTTCTCCGTCCTCTGCCGCGGGTGGCGGAGGGACAGGTACTGGTGGAGAGGGGGGTAAAAGCCGCCATCGATGTCAGCGACGGACTGCTGGCTGACCTGAAGCACGTATGCCTTGCCAGCAAGGCCGGTGCCCGGGTGGAAATTGATCGCGTACCGGTGCATCCCGCGGTCAGGGCTAACTTCGGCGATAGGGCACTGGAACTGGCGCTGTCGGGAGGGGAGGACTACGAGTTGCTGTTTACCGCGGGTGAGAAAACAATCGCGGAGGTGAAGGGAGGGGTCTCCTGTCCGGTAACCATCCTCGGCGAGATTACCGCCGGTAAAGCGGGCGAGATAAGCCTGGTTGACATAAAAGGTAATCCGGTTGCTCTTGCCCGGACTGGCTGGGAACATTTCAGAGTCGGATAAGGGCAGAGTAGAGTAAGGAAAGGAATTTCAGGACGATGACGGAAAGCCGGTTGAAGGCGGTTCTCTGGGATATGGACGGGGTAATTGCGGACACGGCTCACTACCACCTTGAGGCGTGGCAGGCAGTTTTCTCCGGGAGAGGAATGAAATACACCGATGAAGATTTCAGGCGCAATTTCGGCCAGAGGAACGATACCATAGTCAGGAAGGTTGCCGGCGGGCGCCTGTCGCCGGAAGAAGTGGAGGCCATCGCTGCGGAAAAAGAGGAGGTCTACCGTCAGAAAGTTGCCCGGAACATAAAGCCGTTACCGGGGGCAATAGAGCTGATGAAGACGCTCAGAGGACGCGGGATTAAGATAGCACTTGCCTCCTCGGCGCCGGTGGAAAATATCCAGCTGATTATCCGGGGTATGGGAATTGCCGACTGCTTTCAGGCTGTTGTCTGGGGCAGGGAGGTAGCCGAGGGCAAGCCCGACCCGCAGATATTCCTGCTGGCTGCGGAAAGGCTGGGAGTTGAGCCCGATAGCTGTGTTGTCATTGAAGATTCCGTGGCCGGAGTTACCGCAGCCAAAAGGGCCGGTATGAAATGCCTGGCGGTGACCAATACTCACCCCGGGGGGAGACTGCTGGAGGCTGACCTCGTTGTTGACACCCTTGAGGGTGTCGGCGTGGATGACTTGACCAGCCTGTTCGGTTCCCGGATGAAGGACAGATAGTCGGAATAAAGGAGTGCAAAGTGGAAAAATCTCTCGTTCTTATCAAGCCTGATGCCAGGCAAAGGGGGTTGACCGGCACTATCATCGGTCTTCTGGAAAGAGAAGGGCTCAGGCTGGTGGCACTACGGATGCTTCATATGGATAAAACCCTCGCCCGGCAGCACTATGCCGTCCACCGGGATAAGCCTTTTTTCGAGGGTCTGGTGAATTACATTACCTCCGCTCCTATAGTGGCTGCGGTCTTTGAAGGGGAAGGGGCGGTGGACAGAATAAGAAAGGCGATGGGCGCCACTGACCCGGCAAAGGCTGAGGAGGGGACTATCCGGGGCCAGTTTGGCCTCAATATTGAACGGAATGCCGTCCATGGCTCTGATTCAGCGGAGACCGCCGAAAAAGAAATCAGGCTTTTCTTTTCTCCGGAGGAAATCTTTTCGGAAAGCGGAAGGTAGACCGCTTATTGTATTCTCAGCACCGTGTTTGCCCTGCTCCACAGCCTGTCCAGTTGGTAAAACTCCCGTTCTACGGCGGCAAAGATGTGCACGATAACGTCGCCATAGTCAAGCAGAAGCCACCCCGAATCTATGGTGCCCTCATGGTGGATGGGCTGAATCCCTTCCTTCTTCAGGGCGTGCTCCACTTCCTCGTAGATAGCCCTTATCTGCCTTTCCGTTTCGCCGGTGCAGATAACAAAGAAATCGGCAAAGCTGCACACCGTTCGAGCGTCAAGTAGCACAATGTCGCCAGCCTGCTTGTCGCTGGCTGCTTCTACCGCTCTACGTGCTACTTCTATCGCTTTCAGAAGTCAGTCCTCCAGAAAAGTACCTGTTAAAATTATACCACAGCCACAGTAATTGTAAATTCCGGGCAGGAGATTTTCTGATGACCTCACCCTCTTAGCCCCCCTCTCCTTGGGGGGATTGGTTAAGGAGAGGGGGAAATTTTGGAAAGAGGGGCATCAGCCCCTCTTAGACGCCTCTTGGTGTATTGACAAGGAGTCAGGGGTGTGTTATATTAAGCCAGAATAAGGTCGTTAAAAATGCTGGCACGAAGTTTTCGCTCGTATTATTACTATTATTTTTGCTTTAGCTGGCGCATAAATTGCGCTCGGGAGGGCTTTGGTATGTAAAGTTAAACAGGTTCAGGGGTAAATTAAAAAAGATAAGGTTCAAAGTAGAAGCCCTCCCGAAAAGGGCTTTTTTCTTTTCCGGTGACCGGAAGAACCGTTTGATTGAAAATAGATAATTTAAAGGAGGCGGGAGGATGATAATAATGAAATCTGAAGCGACAGATAAAGAGGTAGCCGATGTGGTAAAAGAGATTAAGAAGTTCGGATTGAAAGCTGATGTCTCCAGAGGGGAATACCGGACCGTTATCGGGCTGGTAGGGGATGAGCGCAAGGTAGACTTCTCTCATTTCGCGGTTCTCCCCGGAGTGAAAGAGGCGATGAGGGTGGAAACACCGTACAAGCTGGTAAGCAAGGAATACAGCAAACGCTTTGATGAGGAAGGTGAATTTCGGGTGATCAGGGTGGGCGATATCAGCATCGGGGGTGATGAGCCGATATTCATTGCCGGCCCCTGCGCTATCGAGAGCAGGCAACAGCTGTTCAGAATTGCCGAGGGGGTAAAAAAGGCGGGAGCTCATATTTTGCGGGGAGGTATCTTTAAACCGAGGAGCTCTGCTCACTCCTTCCAGGGACTGGGTGCCAACGGACGTGAGGGTGCCGAGGAAGCGCTGAAATGGGGGAGACTCAGGTGGACCTGATTGCGGATTACGCTGACATACTTCAGATAGGCGCCCGCAACATGTATGACCAGGACCTGCTTGTCAGTGTGGCAAGGAAGAAAAAACCCATTCTGTTCAAGAGGCATTTTGGCGCTGGTATCGAAGAGTTCCTGTCTTTTGCCGAATACATCGCCGTCGAAGGTAACAAGGATATCATCCTGTGCGAGAGAGGGCTTATCCCCATAGGGAAAGGCAAGAATTTCACCCGGTATACCTTCGACCTGGCGGCAATTCCGGCCATACAGAGGGAGACCTATTTGCCGATGATTGCCGACCCCAGTCATGCTACCGGGCGCCGGGACCTCATCTTTAACATGAGCTGTGCGGCTATTGCTGCCGGAGCGAGTGGTCTGATGATTGAGACGCACTACAACCCGGTGGAATCCATGGTTGATAGCCTGCAGATGATAACCCCTGATGAACTGACAGAGGTTATCCAGGCCTGCCGCAAAATTCGTCAACTGATTGTGTCATCCAGGAAAAATAGTGTAAAGTGACATCAAATGAGAAAAATCGGCGTGGCGCTGGGCAGCAATAGCTATGAAATCTACGTGGGCTCAGACCTCCTTGCCAGAGTGGGGGACTGGTTGCGGGAAAAGGGGTTTTCGGGCAGGGTGGTCATTATCACTGACCCCGCGGTGAAAAGATGGCATGGCGGGTCCCTGGAGCGTAAACTGGCTGAAGGGGGCTTCAGCGTCAGGACGCTGCTGGTTCCCGGCGGAGAAGACCAGAAATCACTGGAGACTGCCGGCAGGCTCTACGGGGAACTGACCGGTTTCTATGCCGAAAGGACAACGCCGGTTCTGGCCCTGGGTGGCGGGGTCATCGGTGACCTGGCCGGGTTTGTGGCCGCCACCTATTTGCGCGGGGTGCCGCTGGTGCAGATACCAACCACCCTGCTGGCGCAGGTGGACAGCAGCATCGGGGGAAAGGTAGCCGTGGACCACGGTCAGCTCAAAAACAGAATCGGCACGTTTTACCAGCCCAGGCTGGTAATTTCCGATACCGACACTTTGAAGACCCTCCCGGCGGAAGAGCTGGCCAACGGGCTGGCGGAAGTGATAAAAAGCGCCGCCATTCGCAACCGGAATTTTTTTGCCTTTCTTGAGGATAACCTCGAGCGAGTAAAAAGGCTTGACGCGGAAGCTCTCGAAGAGACCGTTTTTCAGACGGCGAAGATTAAAGCCGAAGTGGTAGCCGGCGATGAGAGGGATTTAGGACTGAGAAGCACCCTGAACTACGGGCATACCATCGGACACGCCCTTGAATCGGTGTCCAATTTCGGCATCGGGCACGGCAGGGCGGTTGCCATCGGCATGGTGGCTGCCGCTCGAATCTCAAATCGGATGGGCGTTCTGAGCCGGGATGAGCTGGACAGGTTGAAGAACGTTATTGAAAAGGCCGGATTGCCGGCGGAAATACCGGATGTTAAGGCGGCAGATGTCATGGAGGCGATGAGGCACGACAAAAAAGTGGTGCGGAACAAAGTGAGGTTTGTTTTACTGAGGTCGATTGGCGATGTCTTTATTACCGATGAAGTAAGTCCTTCTCTGGTAGAAGGGGTTCTGGCGGGTGATGAAAGAGCCTAGAATCTGTGCCGCTATCGTGAATAATGACCTGGAGGCGATAAAGGGTGTCGAGCCACTCGTTGAGCTGTTTGAGGTTCGCATAGACCTCATTGGCGAGGGCTGGTCAAGTCTGGTGAGACGGCTGGAAAAGCCCTGGATAGCCTGCAATAGAAGGGCTGCCGAAGGGGGTGGCTGGAGGGGTGGTGAGGGGGAGAGAATTGCCGGGCTGTTTAAGGCCGTTGAGCTGGGGGCAGACATAATTGACATCGAGCTGGGCACGGAAAATCTGGGGGAAATCCTGCCGGAAATTAAGGGGAAGGCAAAATGTCTCCTCTCATACCATGATGTCGACGGCACCCCTTCTCCGGACAAATTAAGAGAAATGGTTCAGGGACAGTTAAAAGCCGGCGCCGATATCTGCAAGGTGGTTACCACCGCCCGCAGCTTTGAGGACAACCTGAGCGTCCTGCAGCTCATCTCGGATTTCCCGGGAGCGAAAGTGGTTTCTTTTGCCATGGGGCCTCTGGGTTTTGCCAGCCGGGTTCTCTGCCCGCTGGTGGGCGGCGATTTTATTTACGCCTCGATTGAGAAGGGCAGGGAGTCCGCCGCCGGGCAGATAACGGTCGGGGATTTGAGAAGGATTTACGGAATGATGGCCGGTGGGAGGTAGCTTGATTTCAGGAAAGACGGAGGTCTGCGGCGTCATCGGTGACCCCATCGAGCATACCATGTCGCCGGTGATGCACAACGCTGCCTTTGGAAAGCTGGGTATAGATTGGGTGTACCTCGCCTTTCGGGTTCGTCGGGAAGAGCTGGAGCGGGCGCTTGGTGGCGTGAGAGCCCTTAATATAAGAGGCATCAATGTCACCATACCGCATAAGGCGGCGGTTATACCTTTCCTGGACGGAATGGACCCTCTGGCGGAGAAAATCGGTGCCGTGAATACCATCGTAAACGATGGGGGCGCACTGACCGGATACAATACCGATGCGGCTGGCTTCCTGCGGGCGATGCTTGAAAAGGGGATAAAGCCGGAAGGAAAGAACATTGTTATCCTGGGGGCAGGTGGAGCGGCGAGGGGAATCTCCTTTATCCTTGCCGGAAACGGGGCCCGCGTGATTATTCTGAACCGGCACCTGGCGCGGGCGGAAGATTTAGCCCGTCGTGTTTCGAAATTGACCTCGAAGGAAGCCGGAGCACGCCAGCTTGAGGAAGAAACTTTGAGGGAGGCGCTGAACGGGGCTGACATCTTGGTCAATGCTACCAGCGCGGGCATGGTTCCGGATATTGAGACGACTCCGGTCCCGGCTGGATTGCTCAGGCCGGGTCTGGTGGTTTTTGGTATTGTCTATAATCCGGTGAAAACAAGGTTGCTGAGGGAAGCTGAGGCGGCTGGTGCCACGACGATAAGCGGCCTGGAAATGCTGGTCTGGCAGGGAGCACTGGCTTTCGAGAAGTGGACCGGCAGGAAAGCTCCCGTCGACCTGATGCGGGAGGAGGCAATCAAGGCTCTGGCAGATGAAAACTAGCATTGCTCTAATCGGTTTTATGGGGGTGGGGAAGACGGAGGTGGGCAGGGCGCTGGCGGAGAAGCTGGGCAAGAAGTTTATCGAGCTGGATGCTCTGGTTGCGCAGAAGGCGGGGAAGACGATACCCGAGATATTCCAGCAGGACGGCGAAATAGCTTTCCGCGAGCTTGAGATTGAGGCTGCCAGGGATGTCTCCGGAAAGGAGAACGTGGTCATTGCCTGCGGCGGCGGCATTGTCCTCAACAGGATAAACATCGACCGCCTGCGGAAGGAGTGCCGGATAGTCTACCTCACGGGCTCGCCGGAAGTGCTCCTGAAACGGACGGAGAACGATGCCGGCGGCAGACCGCTGCTCGGTACCGGCGATAGGGCAACAACCGTTAGAGAGTTGCTGCGGTTCCGGGAGCCTTTTTATCAGCGAGCCGCCGATATAACCGTGGATACTTCGGAAATTGGTGTTGACGCCGTGGTCAAGCAAATAGTGGGCAAAGTGAAAGAGAATGAAAGTTTCGCTTGAAAAGAGTGAGGTGAAGGGAAAGGTAAGTGCCCCTCCCTCGAAGAGTTACACCATTCGCGGGCTGATGTGTGCCGCTCTTGCCAGAGGTGAGAGCACCTTGGTTCATCCCCTGAGCTCGGAGGATACCGGAGCCGCCCTCAGGGTACTCGGTGACGTCGGCATTCAGGTGCATCGGGAGGAGGGTTTATGGCGGGTTGCTGGCGGCACCTTCCGTGAGCCAGTTGCGGAGTTGCACTGCGGCGACTCGGCGGCAACCCTGCGCTTTATGACCGCGATATGCTCGGTGGTCCCCGGCAGAAGCCGGCTGGTGGTCGGCCCTTCTCTGGCAAAGAGACCGGTTAGACCCCTGGTGCAGGCGCTCGGACAGCTGGGCGTGGACTGTTCTGCCCGGGGTGAGGTAGCCCCGGTAAACGTCAGGGGAGGGAGGCTGAGGGGTGGAATAGCGGAACTGCCCGGGGATATCAGTTCCCAGTTTATCTCGGCATTGCTGCTGGTAGCTCCCTTGGCTGAAGAGAGGATGAAAATCCGGCTGACCACGCCTCTGGAATCGAAACCCTATGTCCTGATGACTCTGGAATGCCTCAGAAAGTTCGGCATTGATGTAAAATGTTCCCCGGGACTCGATGAATTTGAAATCACCGCTCAGACCTACCGCCCAACTGAGTACGAGGTGGAGGGAGACTGGTCCTCGGCTTCGTATTTTTTGACCCTGGGGGCGGTTTCGGGAAGTGTGGAGCTGGAGAACCTTAACCCGGCAAGCCTGCAGGCTGATAAAGCCATGTTAAACTTCTTGAGGGATATGGGTGCTTCGGTTAAAATAGGGCCAGACCTGGTCACGGTGAGCAGGGCAAAGCTGGGAGCAATACGCGCCGATTTGTCCGACTGCATTGACCTTTTGCCGACGATGTCCGTTCTGGCGGCGGTTGCCGAGGGAGTAAGCGAGTTCACCGGCATCGAAAGGGCCAGGCTCAAAGAGTCCGACCGGGTGGCGGCGGTAAAAGCGGGGCTGGTAAGGATGGGCGTCAGAGTTCTGGAGGAAAGGGACAAACTGACCGTTTCCGGTTCAAGGTTGAGAGGTGCCACCATAGATAGCCGGAATGACCACCGGATTGCCATGGCTTTCAGCATCCTCGGCTCCATCGCTGGCGATACCACCATAGACGGGGCCGAGTGTGTAAACAAGACATTTCCGCAGTTCTGGGATATACTGGAAAGCATTGGAGTTAAGGTAAAGGTAAATGGGGAATAGTCTGGGCAAGTTTTTTGCCATAACCAGTTTCGGCGAAAGCCACGGCAGATGCGTGGGGGTTATCATAGACGGTTGTCCCGCGGGTCTGCCTCTTGCCGAGGAAGACATCCAGGAGGAGCTGGAAAAGAGGAAAGCGGGGACGGGCGCGGCGAGCACCACGAGAGTGGAGGAGGACAGGGCTGAGATTCTTGCCGGCGTTTTCCAGGGGGTTACCACCGGCGCTCCTGTCTGCCTCCTGGTGTGGAACAGGGATGTAGATTCCAGCGAGTATGAGAAAAACCGGTTCCTGCCCCGGCCGGGTCATGCCGATTATACCGCCTTTGTGAAATACGGGGGCTGCAACGATTTCCGTGGTGGCGGCAGGTTCTCCGGCAGAATCACCGCGGCGCCGGTCATGGCGGGGACGGTAGCCAGGAAGCTGCTCGCTCTCCGTGGCATCGAGGTTCTGGCACATACCGTCGAGATAGGCGGGATAAAAGCCAGCCCGAGAGAATTTAACGAAGTAAAGGAGAGTGCCGGGAAAAATCCGCTCCGGTGCGCTGACCCCGGGGCGGCAGAGGCGATGGCGGGACTGATTGAGAAGGTCAGGGTCGGGGGCGATAGCCTTGGCGGGGTGATTGAGGGTATAGCCCGGAATGTGCCTGCCGGGCTGGGAGAGCCCGTCTTTGACACTCTGGACGGGCAGCTGGCCCGGGCCCTTCTGTCCATTCCGGCAGTCAAGGGGGTCGAGTTCGGGGCTGGCTTTTCCGTGGCGGGGAAAAGAGGTTCCGAGAACAATGACCCGTTCACCATTGAGGATGGCGAAATAAGGACGGTGACCAATAACGCCGGCGGCATACTCGGCGGCATAAGCAACGGCATGCCGGTGGTTGTCCGGGTCGCCGTCAAGCCGACGGCTTCTATCGCCAGAAGCCAGCCGACGGTTGATATTAAAGAAAGGAAAGAGACCAGCCTGGCTGTGAGAGGCAGGCATGATGTTTGCATCGTGCCCAGGGCAGTGGCCGTTGTTGAAGCCATGATGGCGGTAACCCTTGCTGACTTCGCCCTGCAGGCGGGAATAATTCCGGGGGTAATAAAATGAGCCTGGAAGACTTAAGAAAAAAAATAGACGACCTTGACGCCAGGATAGCCACGCTTATCGGGGAGAGGGTGAAGATAGCTGAAGAGATAGGCAATGAGAAAAAGGAACAGAACAAGCTCATCGAGGACAAAGAAAGGGAATACCGGGTTCTGGAAAATGTCAGGAGTATTGCCCGGGAGAAAAATATAAATCAGGAACAGATGGAGGCTATCTATAAACGGATAATAGAAGCGTGCAAGAAGATAGAAGGGGTAGAAGTGGCTTTCCAGGGTGAGGTGGGGGCTTACAGTGAGGAAGCCACTTTTCAGTTCTTCGGGCCTTCAATCCATATCAGACCGCGCGAAAGCCTGGACGAGGTCTTTAAGCTGGTGGAGGAGGGGGCGGCCCAGTTTGGCGTCGTCCCGGTGGAGAACTCGCTGGAGGGAAGCATCAGCCGTGTGTACGACCTTTTGCTGGACTCTAACCTGATGGTCTGTGGTGAAATAGAACTCCGGGTTATTCACTGCCTGATAGCCAGTCCCGGAACGGGGCTGGACGCGATAAGGAAGGTCTATTCGCACCCCCAGGCTCTGGCTCAGTGCCGGAGCTTCCTGAGGCATTTAAAGGCCGAGCTAATCCCCACCTATGACACCGCGGGAAGCGTCAAAATGATTAAAGAGGCGGGAGCACCAGACAGCGCGGCAATCGCCGGTGCCAGGGCTGCCGAGATTTACGGCATGAAGGTGCTGGCGCAGGAGATAGAGGATAATCCGAACAATTTCACCAGATTTTTCATCCTGTCCAGGGAAGATTCGCCCCCCTCGGGGAGCGATAAGACCTCCATCGTTTTTTCGGTCAAGGAGAGGCCGGGGACAATATACGAAGCCCTGGGCGAATTTGCCCGCCGCAATATTAACTTGACCAAGATTGAGTCGAGACCGACGAGGCAAAAGCCCTGGGAATACAATTTTTATCTCGACTTTGAAGCTCATCGCCGGGAGAATTTAGCCCGGGAAGCTCTGGAAGGACTGGAAAAAGTCTCTTTATTCGTTAAGATACTTGGTTCGTATCCCAGGGCAAAGAGAAAGCTGTGAGGTGATTCAGTGAAGGTAGCCATTGTCGGCGGTTCGGGGAAGATGGGGCGGTGGTTTGCCCGTTTTTTACTGGAAGACGGTAAAGAGGTGGTGATAAGTGGCAGGAACAGGGAAAAGCTGCTGGAAACCAAGCGGCAACTGGGTGTTGAGGTTGCTGCCGATAACGCGGAAGCGGTCAAAATGGCTGACGCCGTTCTGCTCTCCGTGCCGATAGAGAGTTTTGAAGGGGTGGTGAGAGGGATAAGCTCCCATATCCGTCCCGGGCAGGTCATTGTCGATATTACCTCAATCAAAGCCTTCCCCGTGGCAGCGATGCACAGGCACCTGAAAGCGGGGACAGTGCTGGGTACTCATCCGGCGTTTGGTCCCGGTGCGCGGGGAGTAAAGAACCAGGGTTTTATTCTGACGCCCACCAGTGAAGAGGAACAGCGCCTGGCCCGGAAAGTAAAGGACTACCTGGAAGCCAGGGGGGCTAAAGTTAGCCTGATGACTCCCCAGGAGCATGATGAAAAAATGGCCATTATCCTGGGGCTTTCCCATTTTATCGCCATCGTCTCTGCTGACACCCTGCTCAGCTCGGGCAGGCTGAAATCGTCGGAGCCAATCGGGGGCATTACCTATAAAGTGCTGCTCACCCTGGTAGAAAGCGTTCTTTCCGAAGACCCGGAGCTTTATGCTTCTCTCCAGATGAACCTGCCCGGTATGACGGAGGTGCAGAACCTGTTACGGGAGAGGACCGGGCTGTGGACGGACCTGGTCAAAAATAAAGACAGGCAGAATTTCGTCCGGCGGATGAAGACGTTGAGGGACAGGCTGGAAGAGGGCAATCCCGATTTCGGGAAAGCTTACCAGAATATGTATAAGCTCACTGCTGGATTATAAAGGTTACTTTACCTCGTATGAGCCGAAGATGAAATCCAGGTCCTCTTGCAGGGCAGAGACTTTATCCTGAGGGAATAGCTTTTCATCTATGTCCAGCATTACCTTCGTTTCTGTCCTGGCTGACCCCACAATATGGGCTCTGAGGCACTCCCTGGCGGCTTTGCCCGGTTCGTTCCGGGTTTTGAAGGTCAGGGTGCCCCGGGAAATAAACGAAGATGTGTCGCTCGGGGCGGCATAGGTTTCTATCTTCTCCTCGCCAAGGGTTACTCCCTGCTTCAGGACAAAGTCCCTTATCTCGGCATAAAGTAGCTCCGGGTTGACCTCTTTATACGTCTTCCTGACCTGCATCTACATCTCCTTGTTTAGATTAGCCAAGAACTCGGCGTTGGTTTTGGTTTTGCGCAGGCGGTCCAGGATTCGCTCGGTGGCTTCAACGAGGTTGTTGGAATCGGAAGCAATCATGGCTACCATGCGCCTGAGCAGCCATATTTGCTTCAGGCTCTCTTCATCGATTAACATTTCCTCTCGTCTGGTGCCACTGCGCTGGATATCCATGGCCGGGAAGATGCGGCGTTCCGAGAAGCGGCGGTCGAGGTGGAGCTCCATATTGCCGGTACCTTTGAATTCCTCATAGATAAGGTCGTCCATACGGCTGCCGGGAACGCCACCTACTGGGGCGAATCTCCGCAGAAAAGCCGGCGGAAGTGGGAGAACG
>CAZRBS010000012.1:0-35572 GCA_964598405.1 uncultured Dehalococcoidaceae bacterium | reverse complement strand
TCGCTACATTCACCCACGGGCAAGCCCGTGGAACTCTGCCCTACGGGTTATTAGATACAGTGGAGGCCAAGTCATGAGAATTTTGATTGTTGATAACAAGGAGATACTGCACAAGGGAGAGTACGCAGCTAAAGGTGTGGTCGTCGTTTTTGACTGGGGTTACCGAGTGGTCACCAAAGATGGAGGAACCCAAGAATACTGTACCGATCTTGAGAAACTACTGGCTAGCCCGGATGTGAACGAGAGGCAACTCAAAGCAGTACGTGCCTGGCTGGACAGACAAAACAGTAATCCAGAGAGAGAATCATGATAGTCCAATGTCCCCATTGTGGTAAAGATGTGTCGGTCAATGGTTTAGGCCGCAAGCGGCTGAATATCCCACTCAAAAACATTCTTGACTCGTTGCGGGTTCACCGCAGCATTGTGGCAGCAGGCGTAGAATTGGGTTGTAGCCCAGCATATATATACGGTTCGTTAAAGGCAAATGGGTTGAAGCTAAAGTATGTAGTCAACAAAACGTAATGATATCTGACTGCGCACAAAGGCAATGTACTACTCAGATAAGGTGGGGTAGGGGGTGACTCCCCAGTGGCCAATAGAGGGGGTGATGAAATGGACACATAGCTAACCACCGCAATATTACAGGTATGAATGCCAGCTATGCTGGGCTGTGGTCTGAAGACTATCCCGGCTGTGCAAGCGTACTGAAATAACAGTAGAAAGGAGAAAATCATGGTAGACAACAATCAACAAGAGGAAAACCTGGGCCAGGAGGTTGATAAGCTGCTGGAAGAAGGGCTGGACCAGAAAGAAATCGAAGCCCGCGGGTATTCGCCTTCCCTGGTCAGGCAGCGTATCCGCAAGAGGGTGAAGGCAGGCAAGGGACCGCCAACATCTTCAAAAGACGGTTCCCTGGCCATACGAAGGGAGAAGGAATCGGTACTCCCTGAGTGGCTGGAGGCCGATGTCGCCGAAATATTCGATGGCAACCTCAGAGACCGGAAAATCTTCATGAGCGGGATGACCATCCCCATTTTGGGACTAAGGTTATTCACCGAGTCCGTCAAACCACTAACCGACCTCCTGTCTACCTGGCAAAAAGGCCAGGTGGAAACTGCTCGATCTATACAGGGTAGTGGCACCGAGGTAGCTCAGATGGCTGCCCAGCAAGCACTTAGTCAAGCAATGCCCCATTTCATGTCGGCAGTCAAGGAATCCAGTAATGCCAGCGCGCCCAATCCGTTTGCTTCAATGGTGACCCGGATATTCGAGCCTTTCCTTCAGCAAACTATGCAGCAGATGTTGGGTTCGTTCATGGGCGGGTTTGGTATGCCTGGTATGGGCACTATGCCGCCACCTGGACAACAGGCAACAGGGCAATCACCCACAGCGGCGGGACCTCAGCCGGGGGCACAACCTGGAGGTTTCCAACAAGTAAGTGATGAAGAATTCGAGGAGGCATGGGAATGATGAACTTTGATGACATGATCAAACAGGGACAGGAGCAGTCTGCCGGCCTGGTCGAGAGCGGACAGCTGCTTATCGACGTGGAGCCAGAGCGCCAACGGGCTCGTATTGTCTTGCGCAATGTCAAGCCCAATACAGCCAGCCCGCAGGTACTGAATTTCCTGATAACGATCTTATCTGTGGGAGCGCAGATGATGCGTCTTGAACCGATGCAGCGTTCTCATGATTCACAGGAACAGGAGGACAAGGAATGAGCGATGAAGGGTGGAAAACAGCATTCATAGACCTGATGCCGTTTGTCGTCGCTTCGATGATGGTGGAAACACTTAAGAAGCTTGAGTGGCAGTGGAAACTCGCCGACCAGATGAAAGCAATGTTTCTAATAGCGATGTTACCCGTGGCTGATGGTATCATCCGAGCACTGATCGGGCCAGAACTGGAGAAGAGGGGATTGAGACCGCTTACAGACTGGCACTGGCAGGCATTCCGACAGGAAACAGAGGCAAAGACCTGTTTCTTGTCCTGGCTCAATAAGTTCGAAAAGATGTGCCATGAGATTGCCGAGCGGGAGATAATCCTGGCTGCCCTTTTTTGTTACCTCTATCTCGCGTTATCCGAAGAGTTCATCAATCAGGATTTGTTTCTCCATCTCCAGGTAGGCTCCAACTTCGTTAATAATGCTGTTTAGGGTGCCCACTCTCAGTGGTTTGTGCCGTGGGACGGTAAGATGGTGCTCGGTATCTTTGTAAGTTGAAGTTAGTCTCATATGGCTGCCGGTCTGACGGACTATTTGGTAGCCATATTTGCCCAGACGGGTGGCCAGCTCCTCGCCTCCCAGGTCCCTGGGCAGCTTCATACCGCAATTACCTCGTCCTTAACCGTGTGCAGGCGGATAAGCTTAGGCATCTCCGCCGTCTCAAAGTGGCACTGAACGGCATCCTGCGCCATCTTTTTCAGTTCTTCAAAGGTATCGGACTCGGTAAAGATAGCGTGGCCAAGAGCTTTTGCCTGGTAACCGCCCTCGGGTGCTTCCTCGACCAGAAATATAATTTCCTTTTCCATTACCATTCCCTCTATATTGGGTCTCTGTTGAAAGTATAATCTATCGCAGAGAGAAGGGCAAGGAATGAAATAATTCAAAATAGCTAAATGCTATTCTATTCTCAGTGACACGAATTGTGTATAGTTATGCAGTAATAGACAAAGCATCCTCTAATAACCCGAAGGCAGAGTTCCACGGGCTATGCCCGTGGGTATCTACTGCTGTAGAGGCTGCTTTACCTTTTTCGTATCCATTTTTAGGGCGGTCGGGAGATAAATCTTGGATGTCCCTTCTTATTTTGTGGCTCGGATTTCACCCATGGGCAAGCCTATTTAATCTCCACTCGAAGCTCGCTTACGTAGCCGCCCTCCTGGCCCCCAATCTTTATGGGTTTGTTGATCGTATTTCCAGATTCGTTTTGATATTCCCAGAGAATCAAGAATCTTCCAAATCCTGTCCTTCTCTCGATCATCACAGTAAACACACATCACACAGTCACCGCGTCCAATATTTGACGGCTCTCTGTTGAATTTGGCTGAGTCTATTTCCCCTTGGTCAATATATTCGTCAAGTTTCTCGGCTAAGCTTCTTATCGCAATGGCTGAGTCGAATACCAACCACTTACCCCAGTGTTCAATATATTCCTTCCCATTGTCCGGACAGTAGTATACGCCTTGCAATGAATTGCTTCGTGTTAACCAAACCCAATATTCGTTGGGGTCATCTATAATCATAGTGTGGGCTCCTACGACGGAAACATCTCGAACTTCGCTCCAAAAAATGAGCACGTTTTCCGCACAGTGAGCGATGTTTTAGTACTCAAAAGATTACCACCATACCAGCAGGAAACTTGCAGTTGCCGGGGTTAAACAGTCTCCGCATCATATAGCAAGCTCAAATTTGGGCTAGTCGAGGGCAAGGTGTTCTTTAATAGCTGTACACACTTCGTCCCGGAGCCGGGGATCTTCCAGGTGACCTATTAGTCTTCCCAGCCTCTGTTTTGAGATGGTTCGAATCTGGTGGGCCATAATAATCGAGTCAAAGGGCTGCCCCGTTATTCCCTGGGAAAGGAAAACTTCAGAAGGATATAGGCGACGCTTGGTTGAAGTGAGGGGCAGAACGGTGACGTTCGGCATCGCCTGGTTAAATTCTTCGTTACTCATTATAAGGACCGGCCGGATTCCTTTTTGTTCGGACCCAGCGACAGGGTCCAGGTTGGCTTCCACAATCGCCCACTGTAAGGCCGGCATCAGTCCATCCTCCCAGCGGTTTCGGCATCAGCGGATTGAAAGACACTCTCGACCTCACTGATGTCTTTAAGCAGGGCAGGATCTCTGGCACCCTCTTCCCAACGGGTTTTTCGTGCCTGCCTTCGCAACTCCTTAAGCTCTTTAACCAATGCCCGTTCGACCAGAGAGTTCTTGCTAGGTTCTACTCCCTCTGCCATGACTCTATCCATTTCAGCAAGGACACCCGGTGGTAAATTAAAGGTAGCTTTTTTTGTCTTTCCACTCATATTCTTCTAACCTCCTCTTCCATCCACAACAGTATACATATTTTACCACTAGCTTCCATATTATGCAAGTATCATGCGGAAGTTTTATTATCTTGTATATTGCATCGCCGTCTCATGCTTAAGCTGTGACCGCATGAGAATTGAACTTATGCGAGCTTCTATGTATGATGTTTTTAGGACAGGATACGAGACCCAATGATAAGCGACATACCATACCACAGAAAAGGGACGAAAAACCACATTAATCATGGATATGGCGGCTGATAATAAGAAAAAGTTGGAGCGGCTGCGCCGTCAATTGCAAGAGGTAACCGCTGAACGAGATAAGTTGCTGGCCGAGAACCGGCGTCTCCGCCATGACCGCTCAACGGATTCACAGCTATCAGGAAAGGGAAGCCTACCTCCCACCGGTACAATACCCGAGTCTTTTTCTGTTGTTGGGAAAGAAACCAAAAGCTCGGCAGCAATCAATAATGACCCTCCCTTACCTGAAAAGGTGAAACTGTTTCGTTCCCTGTTCCGGGGACGGGAAGATGTGTTTGCCAGGCAATGGTGGAGCCGGAAGAATCAGCGGGTAGGGTACAGCCCGGTTTGCCGTCATGAATGGAACCCGGCGTATTGCGGCAAGCCAAGTGCGAAATGCGGTGACTGTCCCAATCAGGATTATATACCGCTAACCGATGAGGTAATCCAGGACCATTTGGAAGGTAGACACGCGGTTGGAATCTATCCTCTGTTGACGGATGAGACCTGCCACTTTCTGGCCGCCGATTTTGACAAGCAGTCCTGGATGGAGAATGCAACTGCGTTCCTGGAAACATGCCGTCAAATGGAAATTCCAGCAGCTATTGAACGCTCCCGGAGCGGGAACGGCGCCCACGTCTGGATATTCTTCGCGGAGGCGGTACCATCGTCAACGGCGCGCAAACTCGGGTGCTATCTGTTGACGGAAACCATGTCGCATCGCCATCAACTGGGGATGGACTCATATGACCGGCTCTTCCCCAACCAGGACACCCTTCCTAAAGGAGGCTTTGGCAATCTCATCGCCCTGCCTCTTCAGAAGGGACCGGCGGAAAAAGAAAACACTCTCTTCTTGGATGATACACTGAAACCTCATGAGGATCAATGGGCATTTCTATCCTCCATTACCCGCATGGGGTTGCCACGCCTCAACGATGTGGTAAAGGAAGCAACTCGAACCGGCCAGATAATCGGGGTGCGTACCAGTTCAACCGATGAGGAAGAGCGTCCGTGGGCAATGCCGCCGTCAAGACGGCTGTGGGAATCCCTGCCGGCCGGTCCCTTCCCCGCTAAAGTCGGAATAGTGTTGGGCAATCTCATCTACGTTGAGAAGCAGGATTTGCCTTCACCACTGTTGAACAGGATCAAGCGTCTGGCGGCTTTTCAGAATCCAGAGTTCTACAAGAAGCAGAACCTGCGTCTATCAACCGCCCTGACACCCAGAGTTATTTGCTGCGCCGAGGATTTTCCAAAGCACCTTGCTATACCCCGCGGCTGCCTTAGTGAATTACAGGAACTGCTAGAAAGCGCTAGCATTAAGCTCGACGTAGTGGATGAACGCTTTCAGGGCACAGATATTGACGTCGGTTTTCACGGCCAGCTTACCTCAACCCAGAAGGCGGCAGTAACCGAACTGGCACATCATGACGATGGGGTGCTCGTAGCGCCTGCCGGTTCCGGAAAAACGGTGATGGGTATCTATATGATTACCGCCAGGCGGAGGAACACGCTGGTTCTAGTGCATCGCCGCCCCCTCCTAGAGCAGTGGCGGGCTCAGTTGGCCAGCTTCCTGGAGGTAGACCCCGCAATGATAGGTCAGATTGGTGGCGGCAAAGAGAAACGAACCGGTCTAATCGATGTGGCCATGCTCCAGAGCCTTATCAGGAAGAACGAGGTGGATGATATTGTCGCCGGATACGGACAAGTATTAATAGATGAATGCCACCACCTTCCTGCGGTCACCTTTGAGCAGGTGTTGCGGCAGGTTAAGGCTCGCTATGTGATTGGACTTACCGCTACCCCATACCGGCGCGACGGTCAGCAGCCGATCATTCTCATGCAATGTGGCCCGGTACGACACACCATCAGCCAAAAGGACCGACAGACCCAGGAATTGCTGCGGCACCGTCTCATCTGTCGGGACACCAGCTTCACAGTACCGACTCAGGAAGGCGAAACATCCATTCATGATATCTATGCGGCGCTGGTAGCCGATGAAGCAAGGAACGCTCTCATTCTAAATGATTTGCTACAAGCTATGGATGAAGGACATTCGCCCATCCTGCTGACAGAACGAAGGGAGCATCTGGAGTTCTTTATCAGTGGACTGGAGAAATCCGGGTGTCATGTGGTTGTGCTGCGTGGCGGCATGGGAGCCAAGCAGCGTCGCGCCGTGGCGGAGCAGATATCTTTAATACCGGATAATGAGAAGCGTGTTCTGCTGGCCACCGGGCGTTACATTGGCGAGGGCTTCGATGACGCCCGGCTCGATACCCTCTTTCTGGCTATGCCAGTCTCCTGGAAGGGCACCCTGGTGCAATATGCCGGTCGGCTGCACCGTATTCATGCCGGGAAATCCGAGGTGCGTATCTATGACTATGTCGACCACAATAGTCCTACACTGATGCGGATGTTTCACAAGCGTCTCCGTGGCTACCGGGCAATGGGGTACGAACAAGAGAACCCGATTGAATCAGCGAAAATGATGTTTGAGCTACCTCAGTACGAACAGTGATCCGGCACACGTCAGCTGTCCCCATCCTCACTATGAATCGTCCCAGAGTCCGGGTTGGTCAGAGGAGGTTGCCAACGACTCCGCCTCTGATTTGCCCGGACAGATGCTGATAAAGTCACAGTTCCCACACCAGGGACTCGGATTCGGATGGAATTGCTTTTCCTGCCTTATTGTATTAGCTGTGGTAAGCACACGCCAGTGAACCTGACGAAGGTCGTCGCCCGATATTGCGGTGCTCTTCATGGTAGCATTATCCAGATAGAGGTACGAAATCTTGTTCACCGGCCAGGTCAGCCGTTTTGATAGTATCAGAGCATGGAGCTCAAGCTGCTCCCAATTTGTCTCTCCAGGTGTATTACCAGTCTTATAATCGACTATATGAAAGGTGCCGTCCAGTTCCTTATCCACCCGGTCTATTCTGCCGCGCAGAACCAGACCGGTACTAATCTCTGCCTCTACCATCTCTTCCATCATGATTGGTTGGGCGCTAACATCCTGGCTATTAACAAATGCCCTGAGTTGAGCCAGCGCCTTTTCTGCCCATCTCTTTTCATCATCGGTGTCATGGAAGCCAAGACGATATCGTTGCCAGTTTTTGCGCAAAAGTTCTTCCGCAGTAGCTGCATTTCTGAGCTCAATGGGCTGAAGAGACAGAAATTCCTTCAGGGTGGCATGTACATGGTTAGCCATGGTGAAATACGGCCTTGGCTTGCCATACTTATCGCCAAGTTTATCGATATGAAGAAACTTGTAACGCTGGCGGCACTGCTTAAAGACCGCGATACTGCTTGGAGAAAGATAAAAAGGTTTAATGCTCAGTTTCAACCTCTACTCCTCTGTATACACAGAGCAGAATAGCAGAGACGGATAACCGCGTCAATTTGTGGTCCATGTAATACATCAGCCAAACCATGAGTTCACTGATGAGGTTACTAACAATTCTAACCGACATTGGCGGAGGGGAGCGGAGCGAGAGTTGACTTCCTCCCTAGCTTTGCCTATAATCCAATAAGGAGAAAGGGGGCAAGGGGTGCCCGCCTTGCCTTTTCGGCGTCTTCCAAGCAGGTTGTCGCGGGTTCGAGTCCCGTCTCCCGCTCCACTTCTTCGTGCAAAAGAGCGCTTTTTTCATGTTGGCGTTATTGCCGTTTTGCGCTGCTTCTAGAACTGAAATTCAGAGCGGGCCAGTTCGAAGACGGCAGATGCCTGATGACACTCATCTGGCGGTACCGCGTCGACCTCAATTATTGCTTTTGCCCCGAGGTTGCAAATTCTGGTGCCTCTGTCCGGCTCTTCTGTCCAGTCGTGTCCGCCAAGCCAGCCTATGTTCCACTGGCAATGCTCCTGCCGGCATCTGAGAAATTGCATGCCCCTTATTTCAGTAGTATCCACGCTTATCCACCTTTTGATTTCTTCCCTGAGGTTTTTTTCGGGCCTTTTTTGAGATAAGCTGCACTCTGCTTGTATGCCTTTTTTGCTGTCTTCTTAGTTCCTTTTTTCCCCATCTAATCCAAATCACGCTTCTCGTTGGTTAGTCAACTATCCCTTGCGCACCACCAGTTTAGACCCTTCGGCTGTATCCTCAACATCGAGGCTGATTCCCTCCAGGCTGGTGCTTAGCTCCGGTGCTACAAGTAGTACTTTTGTCCCTTCGTGGTCCACCACCTGGTCGCCCTGTGACTCGGTGCCCAGCACCAGGCTGAGTTGCCCGGACGCATCTGATTGTAGCCTGATACCGGCATTCGGGTCTTCAGTGTGAGCCGTCAGTTTTTTCTTCAGTTCTTGTTTTGCTGCTTCGGTTACTGTTACCATTTTTGCCTCCTTTTGTCATTTATCCCCCCCGTCCTATCGCACAAACAGAACGGGTTCGCCATTCGTGTACTGGCAGTCCACCGTCTTTCCTTCCAGGGTTCTGAGGTACTCGATGCCCACCATGAGCACCCTTGAGCCTTCGTGCTCCACCACCTGGTCACCGGACAGTTCCGCACCAACGGAGAGTGCAAACTTCCCATCGGGAGTTGGTAGCAATCTGAACCCTTCGTCTGGTTCTGCTTCAGAAGCAACGAGAATGGTCTTCAGTACTTTTTTGGCTTCTTCGGTAACCATTACCATTTTATGCCTGCCGCCTGTCTGCGTTTTGATTTTGCCTGCTGTATTTATGGCTGCAAACCCGGGGGATGTGACGGTCTCTCTTCTGGTGCCAAAAGACGAAAAAATATCCCTCTGAGAAATGTGGCTGCGACTTGCCGGTAGAGATGGCTGGCTGGTTTAGCCGATATTTTGTTGTCAAAAAAGGAAAGCTGGACTATCGTCCAGCGTTGGTTACATATTACCACATGGCGTTTTATAATGCAACCCTGCCGGCGGCCGGTGTCTGATGGGCCTCATTAGCCTGAAAATTGATAATCGTGTTATAATTCTACCGTTGTCATTTGAGCAGCTAATGAGTCTAAGGAGGTTACGAGTTATGAGGCATGTGATATATCTTGTGCCCCATACCCATTATGATGCGGTCTGGGTCTTTACCAAAGAAGATTATTTCTACATTAATATAGAGCTGATTCTCAGGAAAGCGGTGGAAATGATGCAGAAGTCGGACTACAGGTTCCTGATTGAGCAAACTGCTTTGCTGGAAGAAATCGAGAGAAGAAATCCGCTCCTCTTTGAAAAGATAACAAAGCTGGTGAAAGAAGACAAAATTGAAATCGCCGATGGCGAGTACCTGATGGCTGACACCGTACTTCCCAACGGGGAAACCCTCGTCAGAGAAATCCTCTTCGGGAAAAGGTATGTAAAAGAGAAATTTGACCGGGATGTCCCGGTGATGTGGGGAGCAGATAGCTTCGGTTACAACGCTCAGCTCCCCCAGATTCTGACGAAGGCAGGCTACAAATACTTCACCTTCCGGCGGGGTGTGGATAAAGACAAGCCATCTGAATTCTGGTGGCAGGGGCTTGATGGGACCAGAATATTGGCCCACTGGATGCCTCTGGGCTATCGGGCCGGGCTTGACCTTTCTGCACTGGAAGAAAGTTTCAAAACGCTCAAGGCAGCGGCTGCCACCCACCATATCCTGATGCCAGCTGGAAGCGGGGTGACCCTGCCGCAGCCCGAAACCAGCCGGGCGGTGAAAAACTGGAACAATACGCATGAGGACTCGGAAATGAGAATTGCCAGTTCCCGTGACTTTTTTAAAGCGCTGGAGGAGGAAGCAGCCAACTTTGAGCTCAGGAAGGGTGAGCTCTATTCCGGCAGATATTCTGAAGTGTTTCCCAATATCTGTTCCAGCCGCATCTGGGTGAAGCAGAGCCTCAGGAAAAATGAGAACCTGATACTGGCCTGCGAAAAATGGGCTGCTGTCGCCTGGCTGCTGGGAATTCCGTATCCGGTCGATGAATTCAGGGACAACTGGAAGAAGATTCTCTGGGGAGCCTTTCACGATGTGGCGCCTGGCACCGGCATAGATGAGTGCTATGAAGAGGCGAGGGACAATTTTGCCTACCTGGAGAGCCATCTACCCCAGACGCTCTGGGATTTGCTGTCGTTCATTTCCCAGAATCTGCGCAACCTGGAAGATGTCATCGTCTTCAATCCTCTTTCCTGGGAAGTCAAGAACTGGGTTGAGGTAGAGATGTGGTTTGAAAGGGGCAAGGTCAGGAGAATTGAAGGGTTGAGAAGTGACCGGGAGGAGACAGAGGTAGAGATTCTGGAATTTACGCGGTACGCTGATGATTCTTATCAGAGCGCGAGAATTGGCTTTGTGGCGACGGTTCCTGCGCTGGGATACCGGACATATAAGATTATGGGCCGAAACCCGCGTAACCTGGCAACCCCGAAGATTAAAATCAAAGGGAACAGGATTCAAAACCAGTACTTTGATGTCAAGGTCGACCCGTCCAATGGGTTGATTGAAGTCCTGCAGGACGGCAAGCGGGTAGTCAAAGGAAACGAACTGGTGCTTGAGGAGGAAATAGGGGACCTTTATTATCATCGCCAGAACCTGGAAGAAGCCTTCAAGACGGAAGGGGACAAGGGAATCAAGTACGGCAAATTCAGGATGAAGAGCTTCAAGATTCACAAGACCCCTCTCAGGAGAATCATTGACATTGAAAGCGATTATTTTTCCCTCAGGTGGCCTTACCGCCTTGTGGAGAAATTCGGGTCCCGTTTATGGCGTCACAAATTCCTTTCCGTTGCCAAGAAAATCATCATTTACGAAGACATTCCCCGCATAGACTTTCTGACGATGGTCGATAACCGTCATCCCCAGGTGCGAATCAGGGTCAAATTCTCCACCGATATTGCTGCTGCCGAATATCAATCCGAGACCCAGTTCGGCGCGGTCAGCCGGCCTGTGGACCAGTACCACTTTCACCCTCCCCACCACGAGCAATGGGTGGAAGAGCCCTGCGGCATCTATCCGGCGCTGAACTGGATTGACTATTCTGACGACGAAAAGGGAGTAACGCTGATAAACAAGGGGCTGCCTGCCCATGAGGTCAGAGACAAGGAAATCTATCTGACCCTGCTGCGGAGCATCCTGATGCTCTCCTCAGACGGCGAATCTGGACCTGCTATACCCACGCCCGACGCCCAGGAATTCAAGACGTACCACTTTGAGTATTCCCTCTATCCGCACAGAAAGGGCTGGAGAGAGGCAAATTCGTTCATGCCGGCTTACGAGTTCAACCACAACCTGATTGGCTTCCAGTTACCGGCGGAAACGCGCAAAAGGCTCAGGACGCTTCCTGCCCGCCTGTCCTTTGTCGAGCTTAAACCGGAAAACCTCGTCCTGGCTGCTCTGAAGAAAGCGGAAGAATCCAGCGAGGCGGTGTTACGGCTTTTCGAGACGAAGGGAGAAGAAACCAGTGGCACGGTGGAACTGTTCAAAGAGCCCAGCTCGGTAAAGCTGGCAAACCTGCTGGAAGAGGACGGAAGAGAGATTGACTGTGAGGGCAAACAAATCAGGCTAAAGGTCAAACCATTTGAAATAGTGACCCTGAAAATCAGGTTCTAGATTATCAGGAACATACTATCTTCTTTACGGCATATTTATTCACATTTTGCTCTATCAGGGACACGCCCAGCCCTGGCCCCGGGGGGATATCGTAAAAGCCGTGCCTGAACTCCGGCGTATCCGCGATATCGTTCTTCCTGATGCCTTCCTCATCACCAAAAATCTGAAACAGGCTCTCAAAGCCGAAGCCGAACTCGTCTTCCAGGCCCGACGCAGTGGCGAAATGTAAGTTGGCGGCATGACCTATACCCAGGTTGGTCATACTGGCGGCATAGCACTTTGTTCCCGCGGCCCGGGCAATGCCCAGAATTTGCCTGGCCCTGTAAAATCCGCCCACTTTCAAGAGCTTTATTAAAAACGCATCCACCGCTTCTGCTTTGACCAGAGTTATGGCGTCTTCGGGGGAAAACAGGCTTTCATCGGCGATAATCGTAACAAGGTTTAAGTCCCTTAAATTTTTTAGTCCTGAAATATCGGTCCCGGCCACCGGCCCTTCCAGGGCCTGCACATATTGATGGATTTGCCTGGTTAAATCAATGGCCTCAGGGACGGAATAAGCCTCATTTGGGTCAGCGATAATGGGAATTCCTTCGCCGATTCTTTGTCTTACCAGCCGGATTGTTTTCTCGTCTTCTTCTATCCCTTTTCCTATCTTCACCATTATGCCTCTGAACCCCTGGTCTACCCTTAGCCCGGCCTGCTGGGCTATTTTCGGGCCGGCCTCTGCTTCGTTCAGGGCAAACCAGACCGGAATTTCCTCCCTGATGACCCCGCCAATCAGCTGATATACCGGCACATCCAGCAGCCTGCCGGCCAAATCATGGAGGGCAATATCGACCGCTGATTTGGCACAGGAGTGCCCCGGAGCTATCCGGTCCATAAGCTGGTGGATTTTTTCGATGTTGAATACGTCTTCTCCCAGCAGGCGGGGAGCAATCTCCCCGGACAGAACGCTTACTATGCCTGGCTGATTTTCCCGGCTGTAAGTTTGTATGAAGGGAGATGCCTCTCCGACTCCCATTTTGTCACCGCAATACATCTTTACTATGACATTCCTGGCTTCATCAATCGTCCCCTGGGAGATGGAGACGGGGGCAAAGTAGGGGACCCGAAGTGGTATAATTTCAATTCTGGTGATTTTTGCCATGAGGGTTACTCCAGGGGGTGAGTTAAAATCGTTTCCTCTTCCTCATTCGCTTCACATAAAATAGACCCCTCGGGGTTGACAATTATGCTGTGGCCGAGGCTGACATAATCGTCCTGGGAACCAACTGCATTGGCTTTGGCGGTAAAGAGCCCGTTTTCCGCTGCCCGGGCGATGGGCAGGGCGCGGTTTTTCTCCATCTTTCGCCGCGCCTCCGCCGGCAGGTAATAGTGAGCGGCAGGGATGAAGATGATTTTTGTGCCTGCCCTGGCGTATTCCTGTGCCAGCTGCGGACTGTTCTGGTCCCGGCAGACAAGGATACCGCACCTGATTCCCTTCACCTCGAATAACAGCGTCTCCCTGCCTTCGGTGAAATACCGTTTATCAAAGTCAGTCAGGACGTGTTTGAAGTATTTGAGTTTATAGTTTGCCGACATAACAACAGCGGCATTGTAGACCCTTTCCGCTTCCAGTAGAGGAGCCCCGATAATGACGGTGACACCTCTCGCGGCGGCTTCTTCTCGCAGTCCGTCCAGCGCCTTTGCTACCTCACCCCAATTCAGGTTGCCGAAATCGCGCCTGTAGCCGGTGAGGCTGCATTCGGGAAAGCACAGCAGGTCCAGCCCCAGTTCCGGCGCTGACTCGATGCAGGAGGAAATCTTCTTCACATTCGAGCTTATCTCATTGCAGAGGGCAATCTGAACTATTCCTGCTTTCACCATGTCCCCCGGAGAATAAAGTTTAGTAATTTCCCTGTTTGACTATTTCCGCGACAGCTCTTGCCCATCCCTCAGGCCCGATTCCTTCCACCCGGTAAAGACGGGGAATGTCAATCTCTTCCCAGGTTCCTCCCGGCCTCTGTACCAGGACAGGAACATCAACTGCCGAAAGCATGGGCAGGTCATTCGGGCTATCGCCGATAGCCACCGTCTTTATCTGTCCCAGCTTTCTACGGAGCAGGTCAATAAGGATTTTCGTTGCCTTGCCTTTATCATTGGGGCCGGTCACATCGTAGTAACGGCCGCCGGAGGTATAATTCAGCCCGGCCCCCTTTATCTCATGCAGCGCTTTATCAATCTCTTCCGGTGTTCCTTCAAGTATCAGAGTCTCATCGTATTCCCTTGCCTTGGCCCTTCGGGCAGCCTCGAGGCTCAGGCCCGTTGCCGATGCCACCTCCTCCACGCTCATATCGCCAAAGCCTTTAAGGTTGACCGCGGTATCATTCCTCACCCGTTCCAGAACCTGCCTTATCCGGCGATAGGGAATCCCGAGTTCAATTACTTGGTAACCATCCTTGGTTTTCTGGTACTCGAAATCAAACGGGAAGTAGCCTTGAGGAATGAAGATGGCTCCCCCGTTTTCTACAATGAAGGGGCCGGTTATTTGCAGCGCCTGGCGATATACTTCCTGTTCGGCCCTGGTCTTGGCCGAGCAGAAGATGAGAGGTATGCCCTGTCTCTTCAGGTACTCTATAGACGGCAGGGCCTTATCGCAGGAATAGGTCTCAAGGTCAAGCAGGGTGCCATCCAGGTCAGTGAATACGACCGGACTTAGCTTGCTCGTCTCTTCAGCCATCATACTAAAATCCGGCCTTTTTCAAGAACTGTCCTATTTTTGACCTTTCTGGTTCATTGAGCAGGCCATTCCGGTACGCTACGGAATCGAAGAAGAACTGGACGTGGTCCTGGGGTTTCCACTTCTCTGCGTCACCGTAGCGGTAACCGTAGCGGGAGGAGCTGGCCAGTTTCTCCTGGCTCACTTCTTCGCTGTTGTACCCGGCGCGCGCTACCAGTTCAGGGGTGAAGCCGTTCTTGCGTGCTATCGCATCGAGGGTATCGTGGATTCCGGTGCCATGCTGTGCGGCATCTTTGCTCCGGTCGGCATACCGCTGCGGCAGTCCCAGCCTTTTGGCAGCTTCCCGGTGAGGGTGCTTGCCAACCCTGTCTTCGGCGGAGGTTATTTTCAGTTGAGGCGCCACGCTCATTGCCAGCTTGACCACCTCAATGTCAGCGTAGGGGAACACCTTCTCCACTCCATGTGCCAGAGCAATACGGTTCTCTCTGTCAAAGGTCTCCACCTCAGCCCTCTCCAGATCACCCCACATCTTCTGCAACAGGCCTTCATAGCCATCCGCGGCAATCACGTCGGGATACCATCTATAGCCTCCCCACAGTTCATCCGGGCCCTGGCCGGAAAAGATTACCCTGTAACCGTCCCGGCTTGCCATCTCCACCGCAGCATAAACGCCTATCCCGGCCGAAATCTGCACCAGGTCTCTTTCTTCGACGGCGGCGGCCACAAGAGGCGTATATGACTCAATCTCGTTTTGCCTCAGCCTTCTCACCTTGTGCCTGAGTCCGAGTTCTCTGGCAAAACTTTCTGCATAATCAATATCGATGGCTCCTTCAACACCGGCGGTGTAGGCGGCTGCCTCAATACCCTTTTCGGCGGATATGTCCGAGACGAGTTTGGCTATCAGGCAGCTGTCCACGCCCCCCGAAACGAGCACCGCCACTCTTTTCAAGTTATGCAGCCTTTTCTCCACAGCTGGCCTGAGCAGGGCACAGTATCTCTCAACAGCCGTTTCCGGGTCATTTATGTGTGCTTGAATGTCCTTCTGGCTCAACCGGTAAACTTCCTCAATACGTATGCCGTCCTCGTCAAACAATGCTGCCATTCCCGCCCGCAGCGGTCTTACATTACGCATCCCTATCTCCCACAGCGCCTTCTTCCTCGAGGCGAAAGCGGCAACTCCGTCCAGGCTCTCGGCGTAAAAGACCGGTCTCAGGCCGGCAAAATCCCTCATAAGCACGGTTTGCTTTCCATCACTTGCTGCCAGGCAGTATTCCCCGCCAAGCATGGGTGATACCTCTTTCAATGCGTTGACCAGGTTGCCCTGGTACCTTTCCGCGAGCAGGTGGGCTGCTATCTCGGACGCGCTTCCGCCGGCGGGTTTCTGGTTCGAGGCAAGGTTCGACATCAGTTCAGCATCATTATAGAGGCCCCCTTCATAGAGCACGGATAAACTACCGCTGTGACTAAAGGCGGGCTTTTCCGGGCTTTGCTCTCTGGTAGCGAACGAGACCTGCCCCAGAGCCAGCCCTTTTACTGGCTGAGTATCCTTTTTCCATTTCCGTAATGCGCCTTCGGAAACAAGCCAGGCTTCAGCGGGGCTGCTGCTGTACAGGGTGCTCATCATGGCCTGTATCTCACGGCTTACATCTTCATTGCTGCGATTCACGATGCCACAGATGGGACTCATATGGTATCAACCTCCTTTTTGCGAATGTAAGGGGTCAGCTGGAGAAGCGTTTATTCGTTTGGGACTTTTGTTATAAATTCGGCTTGAAGTAAGAATAGAGATAATCAGGACCGGGCTGTATTGTGCTCGTCGAAGCCTTCCGGCCAGACCCTGGTATCTTTCTCCAGTACATCTCCCGAAGCAACTGTAACATTATCGCCCAGCACGCAGTTATCGGAAACGAGGCCGCCGCGTTCCACGCAGCTGTGGGCGCAGACTATGCAGTTTCTGACTTCTGCTTTCTCTCTTACCTTTGAGTGGTGCCACAGTACCGCTCCCTCCACAACCGTGCCCTTCTCCATTTCACAATACGGGCCTAAAACGGCAGGGCCCTTCAGCCTGGCACCCTCGGCAATAATACATCCTTCAGCGATTAGCACAGGCCCCTCTATGCGGGCTGCGGGATGAATGTGACATTCTCCCTCTGTCTGAATACCTGCACCCATGCGCCGTAAAAGGAGGTCATGGTTTGCCTGAAGGTATTTCTCCGGCGTACCGATATCAATCCAGTAGGCATCGGAAGGGTAGCCCAGGATGGGTTCACCCATCTCGAGAAGTCGCGGGAAAAGGTAGTTCTCGAACATGGACGGGGTTGACGGCGGGACGTGCGCCAGGACTTCCGGCTCCAGAATGTATATGCCGGCATTTATCATGTTGGTGGTAACCTCGTCCCATGCCGGTTTTTCCACAAAGCGCTGTACTATGCCCCCGGCGTCAGTCTCCACCACGCCATACAAAGTAGGGTTATCTACCGGGGTCAACGCTATGCTGACCCTGGGCCCGATTTCTTTATGGCGTTTCATCATTGCGGACAGGTCTATCTCGGTCAGAACATCACCATTGAAAACAACGAATGGCTCATCCAGATACGACTCGGCATTTTTCACCGCTCCAGCCGTGCCGAGGGGTGATTCCTCCAGCAGGTAGGTGAGCCGCACCCCGGACTGGGTGCCATCGCCCAGACAGCCCTGGATAGGATCGGGGAGGTAACCCATGGCAAGGATAGCGTCGGTAATTCCGTGTTTTTTGAGATAAACCAGCAGATGCTTGAGGAAGGGCTGGTTCAAGATGGGCACTATTGCCTTTGGGGTATTACAGGTCAGCGGACGCAATCTCGTTCCTTCTCCACCAACCAGTATGACCGCTTTCATTTCTTTTCCTCTAAAGCTGAGCACGCCTTCAAATGCTCTTCCATGATACTGCTGAATTTCTTCAGGTCAATATTTTTGAGTGGAGCAATAACGTGCGGTTTGGGAGGCTCTTCATCAGGCTGAAGGGCATTCTGCTGCAACAGTTCCCTGATGATTACCTCTCTGGTTTCTTTTTCGCAGAGGGGGGAGTGGTAGATGGCCCCGAGGCCGGGCAAAAGCATTTCCACCAGAAGATGTCGTCCACCCTTTTCCTCGTGAAGGTGAGGGTTTCTGGTCTCGGTCTGGAATATCTCCACGCCGTGCTTGGCGGCATTGGGGTGCACCATGGGCAGAATGCCCCCGAATCCCTCAAAGATTGATATCAACTCCTGTGGTTCCACGGCGTAACCCGAGGCGTAGGTCAGTATTTCCGCCAGCTTCAGGCTCACGGCATGCTCCCCGGCGTTTCCCGTCTTGATAATCTCGCTTTCAAATCCGGTTCTGGTTGAAATCAACGAGTTCATACATCTGTTGGTCACCTCTGATACCCGCCCCCACCTCTTGAAAAACATACCTGCCGAGACTTTTGGCTTGTAGCGCCACAGAATCCTGACCATGGAGTAAGGAGACCTGGCCATGCTGAAGCCGGCCGCGTAGCACCTGGTGTACTCCCACACCGCGCCGGGGAAATAATTATCCGCATCGATGAAGCCGGTAAAATCTTTCCCGGCAACCATGGCAATCAGCATGGCAGCTACCATACCTTCAGCCTTGCCGTTTCTTACCAGACCATCCTCTCCCAGAATGGCAGTGTAGCCGGACTCTGCCAGAGCCCGGGCCAGGACGGGGTCTTTCTGGTGGATAATCAGAGCCTCACGGCGAGTGAAATGGCAGAACTGGCTCAGGGTGTCCTTCTCCATCCTGAAGCGGTCAACCCGCCTTCTCTGGCTGTTGGAGACCACGATTATCAGGCACTCATGGGGAACTCCGCTGACAACGCCCTCGAAGAGCTTGAGCTTTTCGTCCTTGGTGGGGATGACGATGGCCATCTTCTCTTCAAAGTTTTTGATGACGTCTTCTTCGATTTTCTGTACCGCGATGTTTTCTTGCAGAGGTAGTTCTTTAGCCTTGCCGGAGTCCAGCTCCAGTACCTGCTGCACGTCGTTAATCCTGACGGAGCCGAAACGTTCGGTGTATCTGGGGCTTTCTATTCTCATTTAACTCCTCTCTGCCTCAGGGTAGGGGGAAGCGTCCCTTGCGACTTCTGGCCTGTGTCCTGCTTGCTCCAGCTTTCGCAAAACAGTTACCAGTCTAACACAATAAGCCGGGGTGGTCAAAAATAGTAGCTTAATGTGAGAGGTCTCCCGTGCGCCGGAAAATATTAGGGACAGGCGCGCCGATGGTTTATAATTAAGGCAGCCATGAAGTCCACACGGGAACTGAGAACTTCTATCTTCCTGGAAGAAAGAATCAGACAGGTGCTTGCCCTTCTGGAGCGCGAGTACGGTGCTCCCGGGTGGCAGACCCGTTCTGATGCGCTCTCGGTGCTGGTTCAAACCATCCTTTCCCAGAATACCTCGGATGCCAACTCCCGGAACGCCTTTGAATCGCTCCTGAGTTTTTTCCACAACTGGGAAAGCGTTGCCAGCGCTGACGTTGCCACCATTGCTCACCGCATCAGATACGGCGGCCTGGGAAGGGTAAAAGCGCAGTACATAAAATCGTCGCTTCAGGGAATTTTACGGGAGCGGGGTAAGCTTGAGCTGGATTTCCTGAAAGAACTCGGTTTGCCCAGTGCCGAAAGATGGCTTTGCCGGTTGCCGGGGGTGGGGTTGAAGACAGCACGCTGTGTCCTGCTTTTCTCGCTGGGAATGCCTGCTCTGCCGGTGGACACGCATATCTGGCGGGTGAGCAAACGGCTGGGCCTCATTGACTGCAGAGCCTCGCTGCTTGAGGCGCATTATGCGCTTGGAGGAGCAGTTCCGCCAGACTGCGTCTATCAGTTCCACATTCTGGTGATAGAACACGGGCGGAGGGTTTGCCGGGCCCGGCACCCCGAGTGCCGGGGTTGTATGCTGAAACATCTATGTCCTGCATATCTCAGCGATGCTGAGAGTCCCTGATGGACCTATCAGGCCCTTTCCAGCTGCTCTTTCAGATAGTCTATGGCTTTTACCGGGGAGGGGTCAGTCCTGTGGAGGATTGCCAGATAATAGCTCACGTAGTCGCCGAGTAGCACGGGGCTCATCATCTGACTCAGCGGGCTTATCCCTTCGCTGTCCACAATTTGATAGCCGACGTTGGCCCGGTCGAGTAGCTGGCAGGTAACCTGGTAGCGTATCCTGACCCGGTGCGGTAGTGAGGGCGAGCGGAGGAGGACAACAAAAATCCCGCGATTAAGCTCTGCGGGAAACTGATAGCCGACCACGGCATTGTGGTTGAGTTCCGGGAAGACTTCGTGGAAAGCCCAGGCCTTGCTGTTCTCATTGAGCTGGGTCTTCCAGCGGTGGGCTACCTCGGATAACACTCCTCCGCCGTAGATAACCGGCAGATGACGGTGAAGTTTGCGGGCCAGTTGCTTGGCGGCATTGTCACGCAACGGCACCTTTTCATTTATCCTTGCTGATAGTTCTCTCAAGACCTGGACCGTCTGCCGCACATCATCTGATTTATCCTTTACTATCCCCAGTTTCTGCAGGAAAGCCAGAACCGGCAGGAGATTGAACGGCAGGGCGGCTCTGGGCTGAGCTTCGTAATCAAACTCAAAGACGGGTATCCTTCTTTTCTCTGCCAGGGCTTTTAACTTGCCACCGGTTGTGATTGCCAGCTTCTTCGAATCGGAGTCCACAGCCCGGTTAAAGGAGTTCAGGGTCTCCTCCGTTTTCCCCGAGTAGCTGGAGGCGATGACGAGGGTTTTATTATCGACGAAGGAGGGTAAACCGTAGTCACGGTGAACCAGAATAACCGCCTTCGACTCTGAAACTACAAGGTTTTTCACCAGGTCAGCGCCAATGGCTGACCCGCCCATGCCCAGAATCAGCACTTTGTCAACCTGTGAGTAATCCGGGGGCAGGTCAAAATTCAGCGCCAGGTCCCACGCCTGCTGGCACATATCCGGTATATCATGGATGCGCGTTAACATGCCGTCCCGGTCAAGCCGGTCATAAACGCCCGGATTGTCCAAATCAGCGTCTTCATATATCATCTTTGTCTTCTCCTTCCTCTCTCGTTCCTTTATTCCGGCCGGCGGCTTTGAACGGTATGGAAAAGCCAAAGGTGCTGCCTTTTCCTTTCTGGCTTTTTACCCAGATTTGTCCGCCGTGGAGCTCTACCAGTTTTTTGGAGAGGCTCAAACCCAAACCCAAGCCGCTGTGACGGGGCCTTTCGCTGTCCAGTTGCTGATAGGGCTCGAATATCCATTGCTGGTCTTCCTCTCTTATGCCGCGGCCGGTATCCCGGACTTCTATTACCAGGTTCGCGCCTTCTTTGCCGGCTCTTATGGTAATTTTACCACCATCCGGGGTAAATTTTAGGGCGTTGTTGATAAGGTTTAAAACAACCTGTCGCAGGCGGTCTTCATCCGCCCAGGCGGAGGGGAGAGATTCTGGTAGCTCCGCCTGGAGAGTCTGTTTGTTTTTCGCGGCCACCGGCTCCACGCTGCGGACTATTTCCTGCACCAATCGAACTGAGTCCACGGGGCCAGGGTTCAACCTGAGCATACCTACCTCACCTCTTGCCAGGTCGAGAAGCTCGTCAATCCTGTGGTTCAGGTTATAGGCACCTTTGCTGATGCTTTGCGCCAGGCTCAGCGCTGGCTCTTCTTTCAGTTCCTCAATCAGCAGCTCGCTGGCGGTCACCACCGGGGTAATGGGGCTTTTTAGCTCATGAACCAGGGCTCTGGTAAATTCGACCCTTTTACTGATTTCCTCCTGTAGTTCCTGTCTCAGTTCTCTTTCTTTCCGGTATAGTTCCTGCAATCTTTTCTCCGCCTGCTTGCGCTCGGTAACGTCTCTGGCTATCGCCAGGATACCGAAGGGCTGCCCGCTTGATTCCCGCAGGAAAGTGAATTTGACTTCGACGGGTACCGTGGAACCATCTCTGGAAATCAATTCGAGTTCCAGAGTCCATGACTGTGAAAGGTCTTTCATGCCGGTAGTTCCCCTGACCGGGTCAATTTCCAGCGTTCTGAGGATGGTGGCAGATGATTCCGGGGTGAAGGCCTCCTGCATTGTCCTGCCCGTGAACTCGGCAGCGCCGTAGCCCAGCGGCTGTTTTACCGAAGGGCTGACGTAGGTGAGGCGCATGGTCATATCGAATGTCAGAATGACATCGGTTGCGTTCTCGGCGAGCCGGCGGTAGCGCTCCTCGCTTTCCCTTAATTCGGCTTCCGACTGTTGCAGCGCTGCCAGCATGCCGTTGATTGTGCTGGCCACATTTGCCAGCTCGTCCGTCCCTTCCGTTGCTATACGTGCCGAAAGGTCACCGCTCAGGCCAATGCTGCTGACCTTTTTGCTGAGATAGGCCAGTCCGGAGAGGACCTGCCGTTCCAGAAGCAATACGGTGACTGAACCGAACACCAGGCCCACTACCACTATCGAGATTATAAGATAAGAAATGGTTGCCTGTCCCTGCTGGTAGATATCTCTGGGCATATCCACCCTCAGTATGAGGACCGGTTTATCATAGATGTCTGTAATCCGGGCATATCCGGCAACGGACTGCTCGCTTAAGGGTCTGACGAGAATCAGGTTTCCCCCCAGCAGAGATGAGCGCGCCTCCTGAAAGTCGGGGGTCAGATACGGGCTGTTGATGGGTTGAATGGACAGGGACAGGCCGGTCTCTTTGGCCAGCAGGGCAATTTCGGCGTCGTCCAGGTAGCGCCCCATAATCAGGGTGCCGCGTGCAGGCCCTTCTCCTTCGCCGGTCAGGATGGGGCGCGAGGCAATGAGCATGGGCCCTTCGGGAAGGAGAATTATCCCGGCGGTGCTGCTTCCGGTGCCGGAGTGGTCCGGCAGGGGACTGTCAGGGGAGAGCTGTCCCAGCAGGCTTCCCGGGACGGGTATTTCCTTCCCGTTCTCCAGGTCGAAAGCCCTGCTGAAGGCGGCGTAGCCCGAAGAACGGAGGAGCATAATCAGGTTGAGCCTCAGCTTCGTGAAGGTCTCTGCGGAGAGGTTCGCCCGGGCATACTCGTCGTTCATGTCCTGGATAAAGGCGTAGGTATCGTCCCGTGCTGCCCGGTCGGCTGCGGTGGCGTCCAGGTCGGATACCGTGCCGGACAGGGCGTTCAGTGCGCGGGCGATGTCCCGGCGGGCGTCCTGCTCTTCAAGATTGATAAAGTTGTCCAGCAGGACATCGCGCGAGATGAAGAACAGCAGTATGATAAGGGCGTAGAACGTTCCCCCGATGATGAGCAAAGTTTTTTTGCGCAGCGTCATTTGCCGACCTTCCAGTTTTAACCATTTTACTACCAGGCGTTTGCCGGGGCAAGAAGGGGCAGTTTTTCGGGGTTTGGGCAGGGCAGGGGAGCGAAGCCCGGTTTTTTCTTGACTCAAAGTCCGCGCGGTAATATAATCTAGCAGGAAAAAGGACTCCCGGCACGGGGGCTCGTAGCTCAGCGGCAGAGCGATCGGCTCATAACCGATTGGTCGCAGGTTCGAATCCTGCCGAGCCCACTTCTTTCAGGGCAGCAAAGTTGACATAATACTTCATATCCCTTTTGTGAAGGAGAGAGACATGAGCGTATATCTGGTTGCCATGGTCAAGGTTAACGATGTGGAGACCTACAAGAAGTACACCGACCGGACACCGGCGATTGCGAAGAAGTACGGTGCCCGGTTCTTGGCGCGGGCGGGCGGGGTGGAAGCTCTGGAAGGGGAGCCGTTCCACGACCGCCTGGTGATTGTGGAGTTTCCCTCAAAGAAGGCGCTGAACGAGTGGTACAACTCCGAGGAGTACCAGGCTGCGGTAAAGTTCCGCCATGCCTCATCCGAGGGGCGCCTCCTGGTCATCGAAGGAGTAGAGGACATGGACAATCCGGACGCCAAGGTGGTGAAGGCGGGAGAAGCTTAAGGACTGCTCACGTCAGGTCTCTCAGGTGCCTGCGGCAGAAGCGGTGCGCCAGGGACATGATTGCGCTGGCAGTGACGATGGCAATCATCACGCTGACGGAAAAACCGGTTATGGCGACCCCGAGGGCGGTGCCGCCTGCCGGCGGGTGCTCAAAGCCCAGGGCTACCATCAGGAAGATGGCAACCCCGACGGCAAGCACGTAAACGATAATGGATGAGAAAAGCACGTGGTGCGGGATAAGCGCCGCCAGAGAACCGCAGGCAAGTCCGACCAGATGCCCGCCGATTACGTTTCTCGGGCGGGCGGTGACATTTCCGGGCATGGTGAACACGATGAAGGCGGTGGCTCCTATTGACGCTATCACCACGGCGTGCTCCAGCGACAGGGCTACAAGCACGATAGCCAGCACCACCGCAGCAAGAAGGCTCTGGTAAAGGTAGTTCTTCCAGAGCAGCCTGAACTCGCCACTGATGTTCGCCCACCTGCGGCTGAAATAATTTAAAACCGATGTCCTGTCACTCATAGTCTCACTTTTAACGTCCTTTCGTTTGCTCACAGCCTCCACATAATATAACATTATGTCAGGGGAGTGCCTTATGCGATTCCATATCTAACTTTACGTAACATATATAGTGCGCCCCAGAATAAAACAGGTAATATTGTTTACATAAAGAGACTAGAGATTTTTCTTTAATTTTGTTGCCTCGGATATAATTTCCGTTGCGGATTTGTCCAACAGTTCTTTGTGTTTGACTACTTTATCTTGTGCGGCATTGAATTCACCAGATAAAACTTGAGCACCTATGTCCCTCATTAAAGCTATTTCCTGCAAACCTAGTAGTTCCATGTGTTTCTTTACATCGCTCAGAAGTTTTCCTATTGCATCAGTTAGTATCTTTTGTTTTAAACCTCGTGAGAGTGGATGTAATATTATCGTTCCTCTTCTGCTTATTCTGTTAAAACCTTCTGATAGTCTGATAAGTTGCATAAGTATCACCATCAAAGGTTTTTCAGCTTCTTTTAATCGTTTTTCAGCGAGATAATCCTTCTCTATATCCCATTCGATGGTTTCTGTTGCAAACTCAATAATTTCATTTAATAATCTTTCTTTTCGCTCTTTTTTATGAAATGAATAATTTTGCAAAATTGCCCAGAAAGCTATAGCAGCAAGTATAAATGTTGCAATTGCTAACAGAAGTGTCATTAAACTAAGGTTTTCCATATTCCCATCATACCTCAACAAGTCAGTTATATTATGTAAATTACTCTACTGGTACTCTATCTTTGAGACCTCGGCCAGCAGGTTTTCAAAGGACATGTCCAGACGGAGCACCTTCTGCCTCAGGGTGCTGCCGCTCAGGGTGCGGGTGTACAGAGCCCTCTTCATCTCCTCGAAGTCGTTATACACTTCCTCGAGCAGCAGCGGCAGCTCCCGGCTCTCGATATTCCTTGCCTTCCTGGTGCCGAGCCCTATCCTGTAGGTCAGCTCGGTGGCGTCGAGCCGCGCCTGCCCGATGCTGGCAAATACTGTCCTGAAGTCGGCCAGTTCGTCCTGAAGGCGGTACCGGGCGCAGAAGCCCTCTATTGATTTGACCAGGTCCAGTATGTCCCGCAGGGCGCGGTTATGCCGCGGTCTCTTCAGGGTAAACCAGTTAACCAAGGCGCCGGAGGTCTTTTTCACCTTTTCCATGGTGGTCACATTATAACAGCCGGAAATCGGGCAAGCAACACAAAAAGAGTCAAAAGGTACAAACCATTCAGATAAAATTTCAGGCGCCTGAATTTTGATTTCAGCGCGTCATTTCTGGAAGGGCTGGTCAGTGGGCGATTTTCTGTCCCAGAACCCGGTCGATCAGCTCCAGAAGTCCGGGCAACCCCCATTTCCTGGTCGCCGAGGTAAGCACCGTGTTTTCATCCACCGGCTGGTCGGCAAGATAGCTGATGGCGGACTCTTCGTCCCAGTCCCTGTCCGGGTCCAGCAGCAAATCAATCTTGTTCAGGGCGGTAATCCTGGGCTTTTCCACAAGGTTGAGGTCGGTGAGGATATTCTCCACTATCTGGCACTGCTCCGGGGCATCCGCCGAAGACAGGTCGACCACGTGAAGCAGCAGAGCCGCCTCGTCAAGTTCCTCGAGGGTGGCCCTGAAGGCGGTGACGATGGTGGGCGGCAGCTTCTGGATGAAGCCAACGGTATCGGTAACCAGAATGACGCTCCTGTCCGGCAGGGTCAGGCGCCTGGTGGTCGGGTCCAGGGTGGCGAAAAGCTTCTTCTCGGCGAGGACATCCGTCTGGCAGAGAGAGTTGAACAGGGTGCTCTTGCCGGAGTTGGTGTAGCCGACCAGCGCCACCACCGGGATTCCGCTCTTGCTCCGCTTCTGGCGGTATAAAGTGCGGTGCTTTCTGACCTCTTCAATGTGTTTTTTCAGGCGGTGTATTTTCCGGTGGATAAGTCTGCGGTCGGTCTCAAGCTGCGATTCGCCGGGGCCCCTGGTGCCAATGCCGCCCCCTAGCCTTTCCAGGTGGCTCCACTGTCCGGCAAGTCGCGGCAGAAGGTACTGGTGCTGGGCAAGCTCCACCTGAAGCTGGCCTTCATGGGTTCGAGCGTGGCGGGCGAAGATATCCAGTATCAGGGCGACGCGGTCAATTACCTTTACCTGGAGAGATTCTTCCAGGTTCCGCTGCTGTATCGGCGACAGCTCATCATCAAATATGACGACGTCATAGCCGGTGCCGTCTTTCAGCGCCTGGAGTTCTTCCAGCTTGCCTTTGCCCACATAATGTGTTTTGGACGGCACCGGCAGACGCTGGATAAGTTTTCCCACCACGCTGGCACCGGCCGTTCTGGCAAGCTGCGCCAGCTCCTCTACCGACGCTCCGGCAGTCCATTTGTCTTTAGCCCCCCTGGCAGCAACGGCGACCAGGAAAGCGCGCTCCGGGGCGGTTCTCGCCGTGGGAACTGTCCTCGTAACGATGGCTGCTCCTTATTATGTCAACTTATTCCCTGACCATTCGACGGCGGTTACTGCGCCAGCCGGACAGGCGCGACAGGCCTTTAACCAGCGCCGCATCGGCTATGGTCAGCGATAGCCTCACGTAACCTTCGCCGTGTTTGCCATAACCGGCACCGGGAGTGACCGCCACCCCCACCTGCTCCAGTAAATCGGTGGTAAAACTGGCGGAATCGTAACCTTCCGGCACCTTAGTCCAGACATACAGGCTCGCCTTTGGCGCTTTAGCCTTCAGTCCAATGTTGTTCAGTACCTCAATCAGCAGGTCGCGGCGCTTCTGGTAAATGCTGTTGTGCTCTTCAACGCAGTCCTGAGGGCCGTCCAGAGCCTCGATGGCGGCGTACTGGATGGCCTGCGGAATTCCCGAGTCCATGTTTGATTTTACCCTCATCAGGGCATTTACCATGGCGGCATTGCCAACCACCATGCCAATCCGCCACCCCGTCATGTTGAAGGCTTTGGAAAGGGAATGAAACTCCACACCGACGTCTCTGGCGCCTTCCGCCTGCATGAAGCTGACCGGTCTGTAGCCGTCAAAAGCCACTTCCGTGTATGGCCCATCGTGGCAGACGGCGAGGTTATGCCTCCCGGCGAACTTGATTACCTCGGTAAAGAAGTTGAGGTCGGCCACGGCGCCGGTTGGGTTATTGGGATAGTTTATCCACAGTAGCTTGGCTTTTCTCAGAATGTAATCGGGGATAGCCCCCAGGTTTGGCAGGAAATTCCTTTCCTCCCTGAGAGGCAGATAGTAAGGTCTGCCGCCGGCGAGCAGAGCGCCCATTGAATAGCCGGGGTAACCCGGGTCAGGCACCAGCGCAATGTCATCCGGGTCGAGAAAGCACACCGCCATATGGGTTATACCCTCTTTGGAACCGATCAGCGGCAGTATCTCTCTGTCAGGGTCAAGCGAGACATCAAAGCGCCTTTTGTACCATCGTGCCATGGCCTGGCGCAACTCGGGCAAACCGTCCACTTCCGGGTAGCGGTGGTTGGCGGGCTCCTGCGCCGCCCGGCAGAGGCGCTCAATTATGTGGGCTGGCGTGGGGATATCCGGGTCGCCAATAGCAAAGCTGATTATCTCCTCTCCCCTGGCTTTTTTCCCGGCAATCTTGCGCGTGATTTCAACAAACATGTACGGAGGCAGGTTTGCGACTCGTTTTGACAATCTCATGTTTTGCACCTCATTCTGTCCATTCTCCTTCAAATACTTTTTCGGCGGGGCCGCTCAGTAAAACTTCACCGCTACCGTCCCATTCCACCTGCAATACGCCGCCGGGTAACTTCAGGTCAACTTTGTTGCCCGTGTAACCGCACAGTTGAGCCGCAACGGCTACCGCGCAGGCACCGCTGCCGCAGGCGAGGGTCTCCCCCGCTCCCCGCTCCCAGACGCGGACTTCTATCTCCCGCTGGTTCAACACTCTGGCTACCTCGAAGTTTGTCCGCCTGGGGAAAATGGGAAACTCTTCCACCTTCGGCCCCAGATATGGTAACGGGAATTCCGCGACCGGCTGCGGCGAGAAATAGACGGCGTGAGGGTTTCCCATGGAGACGAAGTTGAGCGGCAGCTCCGTGCCATCTATACTAATCGTGTGGCCGGGCATAGATTTTATGTAAACTGTTCTGCCTTTGTCTTTTTCTACTGCCACCGGAATCTTACCAGCTTCGAATACCGGTCTCCCCATGCCGGCCTGGAATTTAACCAGCTTGCTTCCCTCTTTGAAAAGTTTTACTTTCCTGACGCCGGCTACCGTCTCTATCAATACCTGGCTGGAGCCGGCACTGACCAGTCCCGCTTCGGAGGCATACCTGGCGACGCATCTTATCCCGTTTCCGCAGGCTTCAGCCTCGGAACCATCCGGGTCGAACATCCGCATGCGGCAGTCGGCCTTCTGTGAAGGCAGCACCAGCAACAGCCCGTCGCTGCCGATACCGAAATGGCGGTCGCATACCGCGATGGCTGTTTGCGCCCAGTCTCGCGTGGTGTCATCGGTTTCCAGCACCACGAAGTCATTCCCTGCTCCGTGCATTTTGGCAAACTTCATTTTTTATTCCAACCGCTCATTCTCCAGAAACCTGGTTATGATTTCCCCGGTTTCCGTGTCTGTCCGGTCTGTTGTATCAAACCAGTGTATCCGGTCATCGGTCAGTTTGAACCAGGCATACTGGTGCCGGACAAAACGGTGGGTCTCAAACTTGATTTGCTGTGTGGCAGCCGCCAGGCTCAATTCCCCTTTAAGGAACTTACCGATTTGTTTGTAGCCAATGCCGGACATGGCCGGCAGCCCAAAGTCATACCCCATCCTGACCAGACTTTCCACCTCTTCTACCAGTCCCTTCTCTATCATATCATCAACCCTGGAATCAATTCTACGGTACAGCGCCGCTCTGTCTGCCGTGAGCCCTATCACAAGCGTATCGAAAGGAGGCGGTTTTTTATCCCGCAGTCTGGAAACGGAAGCCGGCGTCTTCCTGTGCACTTCCAGCGCCCGGATGACGCGGCGCGTATTCCGGGGGTCGATTCTCCGTGCGGCAGCCGGGTCTGCCCTGGCGAGCTCCTGATAGAGTCGTTCCGCTCCCATGCTGGCGGCTTCTTCTTCCATACTGCGTCTTAGTACGGGGTCCGGCGCTATCGGCGGTATACTCCAGCCTTCCACGACCGCCCATACGTACAGTCCGCTGCCGCCGACCAGCAGGGGCAGTTTCCGGCGTTTCTGTATATCCCTGATTGCCTGGTAAGCCAGTGCCTGATACCGGGCCAGGCTGAAGTTTTCGTCAGGATTGACAATGTCAATCAAATGGTGCGGGGCCAGAGACCGTTCCCTTCGGTCCGGCTTTGCCGTGCCGATGTCCATGTGACGGTATACCTGACGGCTATCGGCGCTCACTATCTCCCCGCGGAAAGCCCGGGCAAACCGGAGAGCCAGTTTGCTTTTGCCAATGCCAGTAGGACCGACGATGGCGACCACACAAGTCATTTTTTGATTGCTGCTGTCTGGTTTACTATGCTTGCGAATTCAGGGGCTTTCAGGCTGGCTCCGCCGACGAGGGCACCGTCAATCTCCGGTTGCTTCATGAATTCCGCGGTATTGGCGGCATTGACGCTGCCGCCGTAAATAATACGTATATCCCGGGCAACCTCACTCCCGTACCGTTCAGCAATCTGCCGGCGAATAAAAGCGATGGTCTCGTTTGCCTGCTTCCCGGTAGCTGCCTTACCGGTGCCGATAGCCCAGATTGGCTCGTAGGCGATAACCAGGTCGTTAAGTTCATCCAGGCCGGCCAGGGATGAGTTCAGCTGTTCGGATACCACCTCTCCGGTCTTGCCGGCTTCATTTTCAGCCAGGTCTTCCCCGATACATAAAATCGGCTTCAATCCGGCTTTGAGTGCGGCGGCAACTTTCCTGTTCACAATCTCCCCGGTCTCATTAAAATACTGCCTGCGCTCGGAATGCCCGACGATGACAAATTCACACAGCTCGGCCACCATCCCCGGCGAAATTTCACCGGTGTAGGCGCCTTTTTCGGCGAAATACAGGTTCTGCGCGCCGAGCTTTACGGAGCCGCCTTTCAGCAGCCCCCCTACCGGCGCCAGGGAGACATAGGGCGGGCAGATTACCTTTTCAATATCGCCCGCTCCTTCCAGTTCGCTCCGCATCGCCTTGACCAGTTCCACAGCTTCACTTGTGGTGGTATTCATCTTCCAGTTGCCGGCAATAATTGGCATACGCATTGTGATTCTCCTTAACCTGTTATGTTAAAAGGTCTGTTTCTCTCCAGCTCTTGCCTATGCGCCGAATTTGGTCAATTTCAGGGCATTGGCCATCACCAGAGGCATGACCTGTTTTGCCGGAAGTCTGCCCAGCCCGCCATGGGTGCAGGCCGGTTCCGAGAACTCCCTGACCTGGTCACGGCGGCAGTATTCCGAATACAGCACGAGGGGTACCGGATGCCAGCTATGCCCTTTCAGGGCGGCGGGGGTTGAGTGGTCGCCGGAAACCACAATGACGTCGGGCTTCAGGCCGGTCAATCCGGGCAGGTTGCGGTCAAACTGCTCCAGAATTTGAGACTTACCGGCAAAGTCGCCGTCTTCACCGGTGTTGTCCGTACCCTTTATATGCAGGAAGAGAAAGTCGTAATCGGCGTAGTGCTGGCCCAGGGTTGCGAACTCGTCTTCAATGGTTGCCCCCGTTTTCAGAACCTCCATGCCGACCAGTTTGGCCAGGCCGCGGTACATGGGGTAACTGGCGATGGCGGCCGGCTTCAATTTATAAACCTCGCTCATAGATGGGAGATGCGGGTGCCGGGAAAAGCCCCGCAACAGGACCATGTTGACCGGGTAGTGCTCGGATAGAAGTGCTTTTGCCCGGACGATAAACTCATTGGCGACCCCGGCAAGCCGGCTGGCTTCCGAGCTTAAGGCTCTGACCTGCCTGGGGGCTACCCCCGTTTGCAGAGGGTCGGAATCATCCACTTCAGGGGCCAGGCCGTCGCCGCGGAATACGGCGACGAAACGGTGTTCTCTAACCGGTCTGACAAAAATCTGAACGCCGTCGATTGATTGGCCGTCGAGCAATCGGCTCAACTCAACGCACTTCTCATTTGGAACACGTCCCGCCCGGCGATCGGTGACCACGCCGGTTTCATCTATGGTGCCGAAGTTGCCGCGGGCGGCGATATCTCCCGGCTCAAGGTCAAAGTTTATCCCGACGGCTTCCAGTAACCCCCGCCCGATGTTGAAGGTAATCGGGTCATAGCCAAACAGGGCCAGGTGCCCGGGGGCGCTGCCCGGAGTTATTCCCGGGCTTACCGGGTCAGTCAGGCCGCATATTCCCTGCGTTGCCAGCCGGTCAAGATTCGGTATGGAGGCTGTTTCGAGTTCCGTTTTGCCCGTCTCGGGATTGGGCAGCCCGCCCAGCCCGTCGATGATTATGAAAACAATCTTGCTGGCTGAAGGGTGTGCGATTTCCTTGATTAAATCCAGGCCGATTTGATTATTCAACGCTCTCTCCCTTGCTCGTAAGATACGGGTTATGGTTTTTTGTCCATTAATGCGGCTATCCCTGGCAGTGTTTCACCCCCCATAAATTCCAGAGAAGCCCCACCGCCAGTGGAGACAAAGGTCATCTTATCGGTCAGGCCCATCTCATTCACGATGTCGGCGGTGGAGCCTCCGCCGATGATGGTGGCGGCATCGATGCTGGACAAGAGTCGGGCCATCTCTTTCGTTCCTTCCGCAAACCGGGGTATCTCGTAAATACCCATTGGCCCGTTCCAGAATACCGTCCTGCAGCTCCGCAGCTCTTTGCTGAAAATGCTGGTGGTCTCCGGGCCGATGTCTACAATTCTCTTATCCCCCGGTACATTCTCCACCGGCGATACCTCGGTTGCCGCTTCCTCGCTGATTTCGCCGGCAACGATAACGTCAACCGGCAGCAGCACCCGTGTTTTTGCTTTCTTTGCTCTCTTGGCCAAATCGGCGGTGGTCCCTAACATCTCATTTTCAACCAGTGATAAGCCCACTTCCTGCGACCGGGCTTTCAAAAAGGTTGCCGCCATGCCGCCGCCGACAAGCAGCAAATCAACCTTGTCTATTATGTTCTCCAGAACGCTTATCTTGTCGCTTACCTTGGCCCCGCCCAGAAGTGCGGCAAAAGGATGAGACGGGTTCTCCAGGATGCCTCCCAGGTTCTCGATTTCTTTTTCCATCAGGAAGCCGGCTACCGCTGGCAGGTAACGGGTCACGCCCACAATTGAGGCATGGGCGCGGTGTGAGGTGGCAAAGGCATCGTTTACATATATATCGCCCAGACCGGCCAGCGCCCGGGCGAATGAGTCATCCCCTGACTCTTCCCCAGGGTGAAAGCGGAGGTTCTCCAGGAGTAAGATTTCGCCGTCCTTCATCTTGGCAACCGACTGTACCACCCCGGCGCCGATGCAGTCCCCGGCTGTTTCCACCGGCCTTCCCAGAATCTGCGAAAGGCGCTGGCCAACACCGGCCAGCCGGAGCCCCTCAACCGTTTTCCCTTTGGGCCGGCCCATATGAGATAACAGGATAACCCGCGCCCCATGTTCGATGAGGTATTTAATCGTAGGCAGGGAAGCCCGGATGCGGCTGTCATCGGTTATCTCTCCCGTTTTTTCATCCAGGGGAACATTGAAATCAACCCTGAGCAGCAGCTTTTTGCCACTGACCTCAATGTCTTTTACCGTCATCTTGCCCATTTTTACCTCTTAATGCGTATAAAATCAGGCGCAATACAGCAGCCTTTGGCCAGACCAGGCCGATCAGGTAGTTATCTCTATTTTGCTCTTGGCCTCCAGCGGAGGGGCGGCTCCATGAGCAGGAAGGAAGGATAAGACCTGCCGGGCGATGCCGCCGGCATCGAGGCAATACTTGGCGCGGATAATGGCTTGAGACCCCTGCTCGACAAACTCATCGGGAATACCCAGGCTTTTCAGCTTCACGTTGCAGAGCCCTGAGTTCTGAAGGAATCTGGCGATGTTGCTGCCGAAACCGTTGCTCAGGGTATTCTCTTCAACGGTGATTATATGCTTGACCCGGCTGGCCAGGTCTGCCAGAAGTTCGGAGTCAAGCGGCTTAACGAAGCGGGCATTGATTACGGTGGCCTCAATATTGTTCAAGGTTAATCGGCGGGCAGCTTCCAGAGCTGGGGCTACCATGGAGCCAACTGCCAGTATGACCGCATCTTTTCCATGTCTCAGCACTTCCCATTTTCCTACCGGGATCTGGCGAAACTTCGAGTCCAGCTCCGCTCCCGGCCCGGAGCCTCTGGGATATCTTATCGCCATGGGGCGCCCTGCTTTAACTGCGGTGTGCAGCAGGTGCTGGAGTTCGTTTTCATCTTTGGGCGCGGCTACAATCAGGTTGGGAATCAGTGTCAGGTAGGAGAGGTCGAAAGTCCCCTGATGCGTCTTGCCATCATCGCCGACAATTCCGCCCCGGTCTACGGCAAAGACGACGGGCAGGTCCTGGAGACAGACGTCATGTATAATCTGGTCAAAAGCACGCTGTAGAAAAGTAGAGTAGATGGCTACAACCGGAGTAAAACCCTGAGCAGCCAGTCCGGCGGCGAAGGTGACCGCGTGCTGCTCGCAGATACCTACATCAAAGATGGGCTGCGGGAACTCATCCTTGACCCTGCTCAGGCAGTTTCCTTCCGGCATGGCGGGAGTAATGGCTACCAGTTTAGGGTTCTCACGGGCTAACCGGAGTACCGTTCGGGCGAATACCTCACTGTAAGTCGGCAGTTTTTTGACCTTCGTGCTTTTAGCGGGTACGCCGTGGAAATAAACGGCGTTACTCTCCGCCGGCAGGTAGCCTTTCCCCTTGGTGGTTACAACGTGAACGAAAGTCGGTTTGAGACGGTAATCCTTTGCCTGGCTGAGGGCGGTCTCGAGGTCGGCAATATTATGGCCGTCGACGGGCCCGATATAGGTAAAGCCGAGTTCTTCCCAAACCATCGTCGGCATGACCAGGCTTTTGAACCCGCCCTTGGCCTGCTGGGTCATCTGCCACATTTTGTTGCCCAGTGGCAGCGCGGAGAGTATCCGCTTGCCCTCTTTTTTGGCCCAGTAGTAGCGGCGGTCAAAGCGCAACTTGTTGAATAGCTTGGACAGGCTGCCAACGGTAGGAGAAATGGACATGCCATTGTCATTCAGGACTACGGTGAGCCTGGAACCCAGGTGACCTGCCTGGTTGAGCGCCTCAAAAGCCATTCCCCCGGCGATGGAACCATCACCGATAATGGCTACCACATGATAATCCTCACCGGAGAGGTCCCGGGCAACAGCCATGCCCAGGGCGGCCGAGATTGAGGTGCTGGCATGTCCGGCACCAAACGGGTCGTGTTCGCTCTCGTTACGGGTGGTGAAGCCGGACAGACCGCCATACTGGCGCAGAGATTTGAAACGGTTCTTCCGGCCGGTCAGCAGTTTGTGAACATAGCTCTGGTGCCCTACATCCCAGATAAGCTTGTCCCTGGGGCTATCAAAGATTCGGTGCAGGGCGATGGTAAGTTCAACCACACCGAGGTTTGAAGCCAGATGGCCGCCGGTTGTGGTCACCGTCGTTACCAGCTCTTTTCTGAGCTCGGCAGCCAGTTGCCCAAGCTCTGGCTGTTTCAAAGTTTTGAGGTCCGCAGGGATATTTATTCTATCTAACAATCTCGGCATTATCCAGCTTTATCTCTGAAGAGCCTAGTTTCAATACTAGCAATGTGAGTCAAAGATTGTCAAGCCAGAGGAAGTCTGTCTGTATTTGCATTTTTGGTTGATTAAACGCTCATTGCAGGGTAAAGGTCACGGTCATGTTGACGTTAGCAATGTCTGTTTGCTACACTCCTAAAGTGCTATCTTTGGAACAGGACCTTTTACATTTTATAAGCTCTGTATATAACCTGATGCAGTGGCCCGGGGTGGTGGCGCTCATGGCTATCGAGAGCGCCTGCATCCCTTTCCCCAGCGAGCTGATTATGCCCCTGGCTGGCTGGATGCTTATCAAGGAGAAATCCCTGACTGCCGTATATACGCTGGTAGCCGGGTTTTACGGCGCTCTGGGCAACACCATAGGCTCAGCTATTGCCTATGCGGTGGGTATCTGGGGAGGACGCCCTTTCTTGAAGAAGTATGGCAGGTACATCCTTATATCTCAGCGGGATCTCAGTCTGGCTGACAGATGGTTTGCCAAAAGAGGCGACTGGTCAATATTTGCTTCACGGTTGTTACCGGTAGTACGCACATTTATCAGCCTTCCTGCCGGCATAGCCAGGATGCACTTCATCAAGTTTTTAATTTATACTTTTCTCGGCTCCTTCATATGGAGTGCCGGATTGGCTTACGGGGGCTTCATGTTAGGTGAACACTGGGAGAAACTACGCGCTGTGATGCGTCCTTTCGACCCGTTCATTATTGCGGTAATACTGGCTCTCATTGCCTTCTATATCTATCGTCACATCAAATATGCCAACCTTGCGAACCAGGAGAACTCCACGAAGTGACTGCTTGACCTTGTCTCTTCACCGTGTTAGATTTGATAAGGAAAACGACCTGTCCCTGTAGCTCAGTGGATAGAGCGGCTGCCTTCTAAGCAGCGGGTCGTGGGTT
>CAZRBS010000011.1:3673-36429 GCA_964598405.1 uncultured Dehalococcoidaceae bacterium | reverse complement strand
CTCTGGCTGCACATGGCGATGTAGGCCCCGCCGTAAGCCTTGCGGGTAATCAGGGTTATCTTGGGAACAGTCGCCTCGGCGTAACACCATAACAGCTTGGCGCCATGCCTGATGATTCCCCCCCACTCCTGACTGCTGCCCGGGAGATAGCCGGGGACATCGGCAATGGTAATTAAAGGAACGTTGAAAGCATCACAGAAGCGGATGAACCGGGTAGCCTTGTCCGAGGCATTGATGTCCAGGCAGCCGGCAAGATGGCCGGGCTGGTTGGCAATAATACCGACCGTATGCCCGTTCAGGCGGGCAAAACAGGTAACCACGTTGGGCGCATACAGCCGGGACGGTTCCAGAAACTCGCCATTATCCACAATGGCACTGATGACCGCCTTCATATCATAAGTTTTGTATGCCTGCTCCGGTATAATATCGTCCAGTGCCGGGTCTGCCCGGTCGGCAGAATCGGTCGGAGTGACATCAGGCGGCCTTTCTTCATTGCTCGGCGGCAGGTAGCCGAGGAGCCTTTTAATCTCAACAATGGTCTGCTCATCGTCCTCGCAGGCAAACTGGGCCACCCCGCTTTTGATATTGTGCGTCATGGCTCCACCCAGCTCCTCGTCGCTTATCTCCTCGCTGGTGGCCGCCTTCACCACACCGGGGCCGGTAATATACATGTAACTGGTCTTCTTCACCATAAAAACAAAGTCGGTCATCGCCGGCGAATAGACGGCGCCACCGGCCGCCGGGCCCATAATGGCTGATATCTGAGGAATGACGCCGGAAGCACAGGAATTGCGGAAAAAGATATTGCCGTAACCATCAAGGGCGTTAATCCCTTCCTGAATCCGCGCTCCACCGCTGTCAATGAGGCCAACCATGGGCACTTTCATGGTCATCGCCATATCCATGACCTTGCATATCTTCCGGGCATGCATCTCCCCCAGTGTGCCCCCTCTGGAGGTAAAGTCCTGAGAAAAAACGCATACCGTCCGGCCGTTCACCTTCCCGTAGCCGGTAACCACCCCGTCGGCCGGGATGGAAGTTTTCTCCATGCCAAAGTTGGTGCAGCGGTGCCTGACAAACAGATTCAGCTCCTGAAAAGAGCCCGGGTCAAAGAGAAGGTCAATCCTTTCCCGTGCCGTGAGCTTGCCGGAGGCGTGCTGCTTCTGGACGCGTTTTTCGCCGCCGCCGGCCTTTATCTCTTCCTCCAGCCCGGCCAGTCTATCCAGTTCTTCCTTCAAGCCAGTGCCCTCCTGATTTGCCAGGAATACCAGGTCAAGTTAATCATAGCACACCGCTTATTTTACGAGCAACTTACCGGGAAGTTTCTAAATTAAGAGGAAGATGCTAGAATAATGGGGACATCTGTCGATTAAAGCTTCCCAGGGGAGTAAGATTGGAACAGAGCGATTTGCTGCCGGCCACTACCCGTTGTGGCAATACCGAGTTCAGGTGGGGAGAGCGAACCTATGTTATGGGGATTTGCAACCTCAGTCCTGACTCTTTCTCGGGAGACGGGCTGGGCGGTGATGTGGAAGCTGCCGTGGCTCAGGCAAAGCGTTTCGTTGCGGAGGGGGCGGATATTATAGATGTCGGCGGGGAGTCCACCCGCCCGGGCACGGAACCGGCCTCCGTCGACGATATTGACGATGAACTGCGGCTGGTAATCCCGGCAATAGAAAGGTTAGCCGGCGAAATACCGGTGCCGATAAGCGTTGACACCTATAAATCAGGAGTGGCCTCCCGCGCCGTGCGGGCAGGCGCCTCCATAATCAACGACATCTGGGGCTTGAGGCGCGATTCCAGAATAGCCCGGGTAGCCGCCGAAGCGGGTGTGCCGATTATTCTGATGAGCAACCAGCGGGGCGCTCCCTGCCCGGACATAATGCCCGGGATTACGGCTGACCTGCAACGCTCCATCAACGAAGCAGAAAAAGCGGGCGTCCCCGGCCAGAACATCATTGTTGACCCCGGCATCGGCTTCGGCAAGACCCTGGAGCAAAACCTGGAGATTATCCGCCGCCTGGCGGAACTGAAGTCCCTGGGCAGGCCCGTCTTGCTGGGCAGCTCGCGCAAGTCAATGATCGGGCTGGTGCTGGGCCTCCCCCCCGAACAGCGCCTGGAAGGCACCGCCGCCACCGTGGCCATCGGCATCGCCAACGGGGCGGACATAGTGCGGGTTCACGACGTGAAACAGATGGCACGCGTCTGCCGGATGAGCGACGCTATTATACGAAGGAGGCTAACAGGTGACTGAAGCTGTAACGGTATACCTCGGTCTCGGCTCAAACATGGGCGACCGCCAGGAGAACCTGGACAAGGCGCTAAACTTTCTCTCACAAAGGTTGCGGATGGGAAAGGTCTCATCCGTATATGATACCGAGCCACTGGGAGGCATTGAACAACCCCGCTTTCTTAATCTGGTCTGCCAGTCTTTCACCCGGCTGGCACCGGAAGGGCTGCTCGCCCTGGCCAAGGGCATCGAGAGCAAAGCGGGCAGAACGGGAAGGTCCGGCTCTCCCCGCCCCATCGACATAGATATCCTCCTCTACGGCGATGAGGTGATTGAAACCCCGCAGCTGGTTATTCCCCACCCCAGAATGACGGAGAGGGCTTTTGTCCTCGTCCCCCTGGCGGAAATTGCTCCCGACGCCGTACACCCGGGAAACGGCAAGACCATCAGAGAGCTGCTGGAATCCATAACCGAAAAGCAGGGCGTTTTCAAGCTGGAATAAACAAGGGGAAGCATGTACGAGATATCCGTAGAGAAGCACTTTGATGCGGCTCATTTCCTGCGTGGCTACAAGGGCAGGTGCGAGGCGCTTCACGGGCACCGCTACCGGGCGGTGGCCAGGGTGAGCGCGTCCACTCTTGATAATATCGGCCTGGCCTATGATTTTGGCGAACTCAAGCGGCACCTGGAGGAAATTCTATCCAGATTTGACCACACCTGCCTCAACGACGTGCCGCCGTTTGACAAAATAAACCCCTCATCAGAGAACATCGCGTCCACTATCTTCGGCGAACTCGAGCCCAGGCTGGCCGGAACGCCGGTTTCCCTCTCCGCCATCGAGGTATGGGAATCTCCCCATACCCGGGTAACTTACAGCCCCAGCTGATGACTGTGGGCGGGCGGCAGCAGGTCGGGGATGGTATCTCTGATTTGATAGTGGACGGCGCACCCGGAACAGTAGAGAGAGCCGGTGACTATCTCTGTCTCGCTTTCTTCCTCCACCTTCAACTGGAGCTCTCCCTTGCATACCGGGCACACCAGAATAGCGGCCGTCTCCTTTTTCATGGTGCAATTATATCACACTGGCCCGCCCTTTTAGCCGGATATCACGCAGCATATCCTGCATATATCATGCCATTGACAACCCCCCATTCCAGTCCTAAACTATCAGGGGGAAATTTCGGGGCAAAGGAGGTCTGCAATTGCCAAAATCCCTGACCGAGCTCAAGAAGGGGCTCAAAGGAATCGTGCCCGTCCAGATATGCCCCTACACCAGAGAAGGGGAGGTGGATTTGGAAGGGTTCAAGGAGAACACCGAATTTCTGCTGGATTTCGCCAAAAAGGGCAAAGATGTGGTCATAATGACCAACGGCAGCACCACAGAGTCCTACGCAAATTCGATTGAAGAGCAAAGGGAAATCATCAAAACGGTAGCCGGCACCGTTGCCGGGCAGGTACCGGTTATCGCCGGCGTATCCCAGCCCGCCCCGCGGCGGACAATAGAGCTGGCCAGATATGCCGCGGAGGCGGGTGCTGATTGCGCCATGCTGACGGCACCATATTATCACCACGGCAGCAAAGAGGGGGTGTACCAGTACTACAAGACAGTGGCCGGGGCGGTAGACACGGGCATTATGGTGTACAACAACCCGGATGTTGCCGGGGTGCTGATTCCCGTTGACCTGTCGGCAAGGCTGGCCAAAATCAACAATATCGTAGCCATGAAGGACAACTCGCCGCTGGCAGCTGATTATGCCTCCAGAGCGGCAATGATTGCCGCGGAGGACATGGTGCTTATCAACGGTCTGGGAGAACTCTGCTACCTCGGCTCCGCTGTCTACGGCCTCAGATACCGCGGTTTTGTCAGCTTCCTAGCTAATTTCGCCCCGCAACTAAGCTACGCAATATACGAAGCCGCTGAAGCCGGAGATTTCAAGAGGGCGCATGAAGCCCTGAACAAGACCTTCCCGCTCTGGGCTTTCATGGATGAGGCAAGCGGCCGGCGGCAGTCAATCTCCGTTTTCCCGGAATGGCTGAGGGCACCCACCATGTTTGTCTCGGTATGCAAGGAAGCCATGAATATGGTCGGGCTGCGGGGAGGCTTCTACCACCGGACACAGCTGCCGATAGAAGACCTGACCGACGGCGAAAGGCAAGAACTCAGGGAAGCACTGAAGGAAATGGGCGTACTCTGACCCCATTATCCCTCAAAAAAACACAAGGAGGAACAAAAAGTGACAAAGGGGGAAATTGAAAAGGCAGTAGAAAAAATGGACATGCCCAGGGGAGATCTCTACGATTTACCGACCTCCTCCAAGACCTTTTCGGATGGGGGGAACTACCGGGTAGAGATCTCCGGCATGGAAACGCCAAAAGTTTTAGCCGCAACCATTGATGAAGCCCGGAAGCAAGGGGTTCCCTTCCACCGCTCTATCTCGGTAGTGCGGGGGGCATCCATGCTCACCCGCGACCAGCTCAAAGAATTTGCCAAAATAGCCCAAGACGCCAGGGTGGAAGTCATCATGACTCCCGGCCCGAGACCAACCTGGGATATTGGCCGGCAGATAGCCACTCCGGAAGGGGCTATTTCCGGCCTCAGGTTGAGGGGAATGGACTCCGTCATCCACTACATCCAGGATATCGAAAGGTGCATCGAACTCGGGTTCCGGGGATTTCTGGTCTGGGATGAGGGGGTTCTCTCCCTCCTCAATTCGATGAGGCGGGACGGCGCCCTGCCACAGGACATTGTCTTCAAGGCGTCAATATTCTCCGGCCATGCCAACCCGGCGGGAGTGAAATTGCTCGAAACCCTCGGGGCGGGGAGCTGCAACCCGGTGGCGGACCTGACCCTGCCCATGCTGGCGGCAATAAGAAGTGCAACGAGTATCCCTCTTGACATCCACATCCAGCTCTGGACTTCCATGGGCGGGTATAACCGCACCTACGAGACTCCTGAGATTGCCAGGGTTGCCTCTCCCTGTTACTTCAAGATGGAACCGGGACCAGGCCTGGCCATGTACCTGCCCTGGGGCACCTCGGAAGAAGGGCTGGCTGAACTGGGGAGGGAGAAGATCCGCTGCATCAGGAACATCATTGAACTTGTCAATGAGTCCTGTCCTGAATTAAGATTATCCCAGCAGGGGGCGGACGACCTGAGAGTACCCGTGCTGAATTAATAAAGAAACTCAATACTGGAAGGAGAAAAAAGTGAAAAAAACGGTTCTGGATTTTGCCAAAATGAAGAAGAGCGGAGAGAAGATATCTTTCCTCACCTGTTATGACTACCCCATGGCAACCCTTTGCGAAAAAGCCGGTTTCGACATGCTCCTGGTCGGCGACAGCGCCGGGATGGTGGTCCACGGCTACTCAGGGACTATCCCGGTCACCATGGACCAGATGATATCCCACTCCGAGGTAGTCAGAAGAGGCGCGCCCAACACTTTCATCATCGGGGACATGCCTTTTATGTCCTACCAGCTATCGGTGGAGAACGCCATCTATAACGCGGGCAGGTTCTACAAAGAGGCCGGGGTGGACTGCGTCAAGCTGGAAGGGGGGCGGCGGGTTGAAGCCCAGATTAAGGGCATTGTGGACGCCGGGATGTCCGTCATGGGCCATATCGGCCTGACCCCGCAGAGCTCCGGCCAGATGGGCGGCTTTAAAGCTCAGGGGCGTACCGCGGAAACCGCCGTGGAACTGATAAAGGACGCCCTGGCGGTGGAAAATGCCGGCGCCTTTTCCATGCTGCTGGAAGCCGTGCCCCCGGAAGTGGGCAAAATAATCACCGAAACGCTTAAAATCCCGGTTATCAGCATCGGTGCTGGCGTACACTGTGACGGGCAGGCCCTGATTATCGGCGATATGCTCGGCTTCTTTGAGGCCTTCACGCCGAAGTTCGTCAAGAAATATGCCAATCTCAGTGAAATCATCGAGAAGGCTTTCCGAGACTACATAGGTGATATCAAAACCAGCAAGTTCCCCGAAGAAAAACACTGCTACCGCATGCTTGAGGGAGAACAGGAAAAACTGGAAGCCTTACTGAAGAAAACCAGGCTCCGGTAAATATCTAAACGTCAAGGAGAACGCCGGGAAAGGTAACCGGCAAAAGTTCCGTTGGAGGGCAGCACAGTTAAAATTTTGGTGCTGCCCTTCAGCTTCCCAGGGCCAGACAGCGGACAAAGGTTGCCTCAAATCCCGTCCTGCCGGACAGCTCCACATGCTGCACCAGAGCGGGAATCTCGTCAGCCCGGCGCCTTTCCTCCGTATCCAGTAAAGCTCTGAGGGCCCCGTCCATAGCCCCGTTACCGATGAAGTGAATTCTTTCCAGAGGGAAGGGCGGAATCAGCCCCAGCAAGACCGCCTTCTCACGATTGATGTAGTTGCCAAAGACCCCTGACAGGAGAACCTCTTTAATGTCGCCGCTTTTGATATTTGCCTCTTTCATCAGCATCTCAATGCCAGTCCGGATGGCTCCCTTGGCCAGCTGAAGCTCCCGGACATCCTTCTGGGTAAGGGTAACCTCGCTTTTTTCATTTTTGAAGATGATAAACTCCCTCTCTTCTCCCCGCACTCTCACCCGTTTCACCAGTTCCGCTCCCTGAGGAGAGCCAACCTCCCGGGGCGTCAGCATCCGTCCTTTCTGGTCGATTATCCCCACCCGGAATAACTCCGCCACTACCTCAATCAGGCCGGACCCGCAAATACCCTGAGGCACAGTGCCTCCTATCACCTTGTAGTCCAAGGCGGGAGTTGCCTGGAATGAACTGATGGCTCCTTTGACCGCCCGCATCCCGTACTTTATCCGGCCGCCTTCAAATGCCGACCCGGCGGCGGTAGAAGCCGTGAGCACCCTGTCACGGGTGGCCAGCATGACTTCGCCATTGGTGCCGATGTCAATTGCCAGGCGGGGGAGCTTCGTTTGATGCAGCCTTGTTGCCAGTACCACGGCAACGGTATCCGCGCCAACAAAGCTGGCGATAGAAGGCAAAACATGCACCTTCCCCCGCGGGTGAATTTGCAGACCCAGTTCCCGCGCCGGAACGCACAGCGACCGATTTAATACCCCCACATAGGGGGCAAGGGCGATGTGAATGGCTTCCAGTCCCAGAAGGGCATGCAGCATGGTAGTATTGCCGGCCACAGTGGCTTCAAAGATGCGTTCTTTTTCTTTCCGGGCAGCACGGCACATCCTTTGCAGGAGGCGGTTCAACCCTTTGACCACTTCCTGTTGCAGCTTTTCCCGGTTGCCGGGATTCTCCCGCATATACATGATTCGTGAAATAACGTCCGCTCCGAAGGCAATCTGAGGGTTCAGCTCCGCATCCAGAGCCACCACTTTCCCCGTGTCCAGGTTGACCAGCCCGGCGGCCAGGGAAGTGGTGCCGATATCAATAGCCAGTCCCAGGATGTCCCCGGCTGCATCCGGCGGGTCCAGTGCCACCACCTGGTCACCCACCCAAACCGCCCCGCCTTCAAAATTCCACTCGCGGAGCCGGCCCGGGACCTCCCGCAGCAGGGGAAGCCCGGCATTCAGAGAACCGGAACCTCCCTCCTCCAGATGTTCCACCAGACGGTTCCAGTCCGCGCGCTGGTCACTTAAATCCGGTTTCCCGAGGGAAAATTTCATCCGCTGGACGTTCGGGCGCAGCGAAATTTTTTCCCCCAGCAGCCCGAAGCTCGCCTTGGCCCGGAAGACAGCCATTTCTGGCAGCCGCACTTCTCCGGCTTCTTCCACGGTGACCTGGCAGGCAAGGCGCCAGCCACCCTTTAACTCTCCGGGGGAAAGCTTCTCACGCTCCAGCTCCGTAAGCTTCGAACTGATTCCAGAAACCTGAACCTTGCATTTCAGACATGTTCCCTGCCCGCCGCAGGGAGAGTCAAGGGGCACCCCGGCTTCAATCAAAGCGGTGCGGAGGTCCACCCCGACGGTCAATTTCGCATCCTTATTTACGGGCAGTACCCGAACTTTTACCTTCATCCCGCCAGTTACCTCTCAAAAAACATTTTCAGGTCAAACCAAAGGGAGGCAGCGGAAACCACGGAAATCCGGCGGGACGCTCCCCTTAAATCCCCCGCCGGAACCTCCGCCTCCACCCAGTATAAAGAATGGATGAGGCCAAAGTCAAAGCACCCGACCCCACCGCCCCTGAGAGCAAATGACAGCCTTTTCTGGGCCCGCTCCGGCCTGTTACGGGGCGTACAGACCGTGTTCCCTGATATACCTGTTTACCGCCTCAGGAACAAGATGCCGGACGGATAAACCCCGGGCTACCCTCTCCCGGATTTCCGAGCCGCTGATATCCATATGGGGTCTGTCCATAAGCATAACCCGCCGCCGCAGGCCGGGGATGCTGGCTTCCAGAGCTTTAAGGTCAGGGTGCGGGAAGCCCGGCCTGGGAACAGCCACCAGGTAACACTTCTGGATAATCCGGGAAGGCTTCCGCCATTGCGGGAGTTCGGCCAGATTGTCCCAGCCCAGAATGAAAAACAGCTCGTCTTCCCTGCCCAGTCTGGCCCGCAGCTCGGTAACGGTATCGACGGTGTAAGAAGGACCGGGACGTTCTATCTCCATGGTCGACAGTGTGAAGTGAGGCACATCCGCAAGGGCAAGGCGCAGCATCTGGAGGCGGTGTCCCGCCGGTAAGATAGTCCTCTCAGCCTTGAGCCACGGCTGCCCGGCGGGCACGAAAAGAACCTCGGCGAGGTTCAGCCTGCGTTGCACCTCTTCGGCGACCACGAGGTGCCCGTTGTGGACCGGATCAAAAGTGCCGCCCAGTACTCCTATATTCATCCGGCTACCACTCCCATTCCAGATTCCCGCAGCGAATTCTATCGCCCGGTTTAATCCCGGCCTTCTCCAGAGCCTTGCTGAGCCCCATCCTGGCGAGGCGCCTTTTAAGCTGTCTGCGCACCTCCGGGGATGTTCCTCCCTCCCGGGTTACAATGCGGTCCAGCCCGGGTGCCGCCACGATGAAGGTATCTCCCTCCTTATAAACACCGGTGCTGGCACCCCTAGGCCGGGGGCGGAAAACCTTGCGGGGGGCCGCCCCGCCGGTCTCCCTCCCGGCAGAAACCTGCCCCAACATTTCCATCGTTCTCTCCATAAGCCGGGTCACGCCTTCCCCGGTTGCCGCCGAAATAAAAAGGACATCAATTCCGATTTTGCTGAAGGCGTCCTTTATCCCGTTGACCCGGGCCCGTACCTGAGGCAAATCAACTTTGTTAACCGCCACAATCTGCCTTTTCTGCGCCAGGACAGAATCAAACAAGCCGAGTTCAGCGTTCACCCGCACCATATCGTCAACCGGGGACCCGCTTCCGCCGTCTATCAGGTGAAGGAGCATCCTGGTACGCAGAATATGGCGCAGAAAATCGTGCCCCAGACCACGTCCGAGATGGGCATCCTCAATCAGTCCCGGTATCTCCGCCAGAACAAAGCTCTGCTGTCCAACCCGGACCACACCCAGGACAGGTTCGCGGGTGGTGAACGGATAGCCGGCTATTTCCGGTCTGGCAGCGGAAGCCGCCGCCAGCAGAGAAGACTTGCCCACGTTGGGATACCCGATGATGCCCACATCGGCAATCAGCCTCATCTCCAGGATAATCGCCCGCTCCTCTCCGTCCTCCCCCCTCTGGGCAATCCTCGGCGCCTGGTCGGTCGACGAGCTGAAATGGACGTTCCCCAGCCCTCCTCTGCCCCCTTTAGCCACGACAACCTGCTGCCCCGCCTCTCCCAGGTCTGCGACCAGGGCACCGTTACCTGTTGATGTCTTATCCGAGACCACGGTGCCAACCGGCACTTCCAGCACCATGTCCTTGCCACTCCTTCCGTGCTGCCTTTTGCCCCTGCCGTTCTTGCCGTCCCCGGCCCGATAGTTTCTCTTTTGATAAATCTGCCGCAGGCTGGTTACCGCCGGAGCCGCCACAATTATTACGTCGCCCCCGTGACCACCATCCCCGCCATCAGGCCCTCCAAAGGGAACGAACTTTTCCCGCCGGAAGCTTATTGCGCCATCGCCTCCCCTCCCTGCCCTAACTGCTATCTCCGCTCTATCAAACATATTCTTCCAGAGACCATATTAATCCAAATTTAAAGTATTCACAACTAAAGTACAATTATCACAATAATGTTAGTAGTCCTACCCTGAATTAGACTAAAGAAGTATTCATAATAATTATAATAAGGGGAAGTAAGGAAATTGAGTTTCCGAGCAGGGCTGGACTGAAAGACCTTACAAAAAATTGGCAAAACAAGCGCACAACAGCGATAAAATATTCGCCAAAAAGTGTCATCGCAGTCAGCTCTTGATTTCTGGATTGCAGCACCATGCCTGGTGTTCTGTGGGGGAGACGGCCGGCGGGGTGGTTCCGGGGGATTAGCGCTTCCCGTTATCCGGCGCAGAATTGATTTTTCTTTGTATATCCTGGACTTTACGCCTTAGATACGGGCTGGTAGCGATATCACTGGCTACCTTTTTGCAGGCATTGGTGACCGAGGAGGGGTCTCTACCCCCCATCTCCTGACCGATTAAAGCTACTGAAGAATTAGTCTCCTGCCGGACGATGTACATTGCCACCCGGCGCGCCTGGCTGGTCTCCTTATCCCTTCTGCCTCCCTTCAGGTCGTCCGGGGAAAGCCGGAAGCTTTCGGCTGCCGCTTTGATGACCAGCCCGGGAGTAATCTGGGAAGTTCCCGGTTCGCTACAGGACAGATGTTTCAGGGCTTGCGCTGCCAGGTCAATACTGGGAGCAGCCTGAAAGAGCCTGGCGTAGGCAATGACCCGGTTCAGAGAACCTTCCAGCTCCCGGATATTTTGCTGAAGCTGCCGGGCGATAAACTCCAGTACCTCGAAGGCGATATCGACCGCCCTCTGCCTGGCTTTGGCCTGCAAAATAGCGAGGCGGGTTTCAAAGTTAGGCGGCTGAATGTCAACCACCAGCCCCCACTCAAAACGGGAGCGGAGGCGTTCTGCCAGGGGAGTCATCGCTTTCGGCGGCTGGTCGCTGGTAATAACTATCTGGCGGTTGGCATTATGTAATTCGTTAAAGATGTGGAAGAAGGTTTCCTCGGTCTGTTTCTTGCCTTTGATAAAATAGATATCGTCGATTAGCAATACACCGGCGTTCCGGTACCTGTTCCGGAATTCCTCGGTCCTTTTCTCCCGGAGAGCGCTGACGAACTCATTGGTGAACTGCTCAGCGCTGATGCATATCACCCTGCCCTGGTTTGCCAGAGCGGTGTGCCCGATGGCGTGCAGGAGATGGGTTTTACCCAGACCAGCCCCTCCGTAGATGAATAGAGGATTGTAGTTACCACCCGGGTTCTGAGCCACTCCCCGGGCCGCCGTGAAGGCTAGCTGGTTACAGCTGCCAACGATGAACGATTCAAAAACGTAATTCGGCTTCAAACGGTGAGAAAATTGAGAGGTGGCTGAACTTCTCCCGTCGGCGCCGTAAGGCACTGACGGGGTTTTGGCTCTGCCGTTAACCTGGAAATTAACCCGGATGTCGGGGGCGGAGGTGAGGTTGATGAGCGTTTTCTCGATTAAAGAGCGCTGATTCCTGTCCAGGTATTCGGCAACAAAGATGTTGGGGACACCGACCAGAAAACGGTTATCCTGATAAACCAAACCTACGGTTTTTTCCAGCCAGGTTCGGTAATTTGGCTTGCTAACTTGGATTTGTAATTCGCCTAAGGCAGCTTCCCAGATTTCCTGCGCCGACCTGCTTCCCATTTGGTCCCTTCTAGCTATCGTTTGACTTGGTCTATCCCTATAAGAAGCCCCTTTTAAGGGGCAAACTTTACCTCCCAAGGCACAAAAATACCCTCACAGCAAATATACCATAAATGGATTTACCACTGGTTAGTGAAGGATTCTGGATAAGAAAACAAATTTAAGCAAACAACCGATGTCTATAAGAATACAACCTGGCGCTTTTTGCTGGCAAGGTTTTTGGCGGCAAACGCTGGGCGTTGTCTGTCCCTTTTTCCCCTTGCCAGGTTTTTCAGACTTGCTTTTTTGCCTAGTTTTACGCTGACAGGTGTGAAACGGCCATTGTTGGAAAAAAATTTTAATGTTAGAATTTGTTACTAGGAGAGTTGAATTGCGTATCCTTTTCATGGGCACACCTGAATTTGCCGTTGCCCCTCTGGAGCATCTGATTCTGAAACGATTCCAGGTTGTTGCCGTTTATACCCGGCCGGATAGACCGGCGGGGAGGGGCTGCCCCCTGACTTTTTCCCCGGTAAAGGAGGCGGCTCTGGCCCGGGGACTGACGGTGGTGCAGCCGGCCAGCCTTGATGGGGCGGAGGCGGTGGCACAGCTGTCTGCCTTTCGCCCCGATGTTATCGTGGTGGCTGCCTTCGGCCAGGTTCTACCCCGGCCGATACTGGACATTCCAGGGCATGGCTGCCTCAATATTCATCCCTCACTGCTCCCCAGGCACAGGGGTGCCTCGCCGGTGGCTGCGGCTATCCTTGCCGGGGACGAGTTCACCGGGGTCAGCATAATGCTGATGGACAGCGGCCTGGATACGGGGCCGATACTGGCCGGGACGCGGGTCCCCATTTCTCCGGAGGATACCACCGGTTCACTGACCGCAAGGCTATCTCAGGTAGCCGCCCGGCTGCTGCCGGGAGTCCTGGTCCGGTGGGCAGAGGGGGAAATAACCCCTCAGCCCCAGGATGAAGCTGAGGCTACTTATTCCAGGCCGGTAAGCAAAAAAGAAGGTGAGATAGACTGGCACTCTCCGGCGGTAGATATATGGCGCCGGGTGCGCGCCTTCCAGCCCTGGCCCGGCTGTTACACCAGCTGGCGGGGCAGGCGGCTTGAGGTTATTGAGGCAGTGCCCCTGCCCGGAAGGATAACGGCGGCGGCAGGACAGGTTGTGGCTCTCGACGGGGAGGCTTCTTTCGGCGTTAATACCGGGGGTGGCATTCTGGGCGTGTTAAAGATGCAGCTTGAGGGGAAGCGGGCTATGCCCGCCGCAGAGTTTTTGAGGGGGCAGAGACAGTTCATCGGCTCCATACTGCCGGGTTAATTCAGAGGGGGTTATTTTGTCTTTACCGGAAAATCTGCAACAGTTTGATACCCTGGTCGATATTATTGCCCGGCTGCGGGGACCCGGCGGCTGTCCCTGGGACAGGGAGCAGACCCATGACTCTCTCCGGGAGGACCTGCTTGAGGAGTGTTATGAGGTAATAGAGGCTCTGGATGAGAAGGACAGGAAAAAGCTCTGTGTGGAGCTGGGCGACCTGTTGATGCAGGTCGTTTTCCATGCCCGGATTGCCACGGAAAGTGGAGAATTCAAGCTGGGGGACGTTATCCGCAGCATCAATGCCAAGCTAATACGGCGCCACCCCCACGTCTTTGGCTCCCTTGAGGTAAAGGACGCCGATGAGGTGCTGGCTAACTGGGAAACCCTTAAAAGTGAGGAGAGGGAAGCCGGCACTTCCATGCTGGCGAGCGTGCCCAGGCAGTTGCCGGCGTTGAGCTACAGCCAGGACGTTCAGGGCAGGGTGGCGCGGGTCGGCTTTGACTGGGAAAATATCGACGGAGTTATTGACAAGCTGGCCGAGGAGGTCGGCGAACTGAAAAGGGCCCGGGGACACGGGCAGAAAGCGAGGGAGTTTGGCGACCTGCTCTTTACCCTGGTCAACATTGCGCGCCGTATGGGAGTTGATTCCGAGGCGGCGTTAAGAGAGGCAAACAGGCGGTTTTGCCGGCGCTTCTCCCGCATGGAGGAACTCTGCCGTCAGCGCGGGGTGAACCTGGCTGACCTGTCCTTCTCCGAGCAGAACGCCCTGTGGGAGGAAGCAAAGAGGAGTGCGGGGAGAGCGGGGCGGGATAAAAAACTTTGAAATCACTCCCCCCTCAAATTTGCCCTTATCGCTTCGATACGATTTCCAGCAACTTTTCCTGCCCGGTTGGCGATAAGCCGAGGCTGCTCAGCTCTTCTTTCAGCCTTTCCAGCGTGCCGGAACCACTGACGTAGCCGTTGACGCGTGCCACTGCCGTGGAAGCGATGAAATCTTCGTCGGCAGGGTATATGGTGCGGTATTCTTGAACGAGGTCTGGCGCATACTGCAGGTAATACTTCTGGTGATAGGCTTCAGCGAGGTAAAACTCGGAGGCGGGTAAAATATGGGTGTAGATGGTTTCATCGGGCAGCCTGGCTTCCTCGCGCTTTTTCGATTCCTCCGCCAGCCTTTGCTGCTCCTCGTCATGGTAGAAAATTATGGACCAGTACTGTCTTGAGCGGGACTGAATTGTTGGATGGTGGCTGTCCCAGAAGACGTCCAGCAGCTCCTGGTAGGTTATCCTGGTCGGGTCGTAATCAATCTGGACCGTCTCGCTGTGCTCACCGATGTCGTAATAGGTGGGGTTGATTTTCTCCCCTCCCGAGTATCCGACACGGGTGCGTATCACTCCGGGGAAACTCCCGAACCGGGAGTCCGCACCCCAGAATCAGCCCAGGGCGAAAGTTGCCGTTTCCGTTGCGGCCGGTGCCGTGACATCTATCAACGGTCTGGTGGTGCTGACAGCGGTATTTTTTGTCGCATCCATCTCCCCCTCCTCTGGCACTGCCGGCAGTATCGGGCACCCTTCATCTGCCGGGGCTTCTGCCTCTACCCGGGTTTCACTCTCGGGCTGGCAGGCAGAAAGAAGCGCCGCGCTCGCCGCCGTCACCAGCAAGCCCAGGAGTACCCTCAGTAAGGTGCCCGGGTAACCTTTGAGTTTCAATGTACCCCCTTTGACAACCGTCAAATTGGCTGGTCACGTTTTACGTTTGTCAGGCTTATTATAGGACGAGTAATTGCAGCCTGTCTGTGACGTTTGTCACACGGCAGGTTGGTCGAAGCTTCACCCCCCGCTCCTTTGACATCCTCCTCTTGCTGTGATACACTTCAGGGTAGTTAAATAGATTTGATTTGTTGCTAGGGGAGCTGGAAGGCTGAGAATCCTTCTCCGGGAGGATGACCCTTGGAACCTGACCTCGGTAATGCGAGCGTAGGGAAGTAGCCTGAACGAAGCCAGAAGTTTCCATCCAGCTTCTGGTTTTTTGTTTGCCCCGGCTCCCGGACAGGACAAATCGCCAGCAAAAGAACAGGAGGTCAAAATGGAGAAGTTCAGTGCAGTGGGAGAAAAGGACATCACCAGAGCCATAGTCTCCGAATTTGCCAAGCAGTTCCAGGAATACGTGGAAAGCGATTGCGTCATCATCGGAGCCGGTCCCAGCGGACTGATGGCAGGACGCAACCTGGCAAGGAACGGGAAGAAGGTCCTAATCGTGGAGCGTAACAACTACCTCGGCGGAGGGTTCTGGATCGGCGGTTACCTGATGAACAAGGTGACCGTGAGGCATCCCGGGGAGAAGGTCTTGAACGAGCTCGGCATCCCCTACCAGAGCATCGCCGAGGGGCTGTTCGTCGCCGACGGACCGCATGCCTGCTCCAAGCTTATCGCGGCGGCATGTGATAGCGGTGTCAAATTCGCCAACATGACCGTCTTCGAAGACCTGGTCCTGAAGGAAGACGGGCGGGTCTGCGGGGCGGTCATCAACTGGACGCCGGTGTCAGTTTTACCGAGGGAGATAACCTGCGTCGACCCGGTCGCCATTGAGTCGGAAATGGTAATTGATGCCACCGGACATGATGCTCAGGTAGTGCGGAAACTGGAGGAAAGGGGAATGATTACCACCAAAGGCTACGGTGCCATGTGGGTGGAGAGGTCAGAAGACCTTATCATTGAGCACACCGGGGAAGTTCACCCGGGTTTGATTGTCACCGGCATGGCGGCGTCAACCACCTATGGATTGCCGCGGATGGGTCCGACCTTTGGCGCCATGCTCCTGTCGGGAGAGGTGGCGGCTGAAGTTACCCTGGAGAAACTGCAGGAGAGGCTCGCCGTGTGATGCACGTCTTTCTCTATGACGAAGGCTCAGCCGGGGAGTTAAACATGGGGGAGATTGCCGGATACCTGGGGCAGAGACTTGGAGCGAAAGTTGAAGTAAGAGGAAATCCCTTTGTTTCAAGCCTCCCCCGGGACATAATTCCGGAAGTCGCCCGGGAAATCGCCAGCGCCAAAATTCAGCACCCGGAGAAAAAGATATCGGGTAGGCAAAATGTCCTCTACGCCGAGGTCGAGTATGAAAAAAGGAGAATCCTGGGCAAGACGAGGGCTTTCGGCGTCCTGTACGACGGGCTTCATCTGCTGAGACCGTTCGGTGAGATAATCGGCGGCGGCAAGTCCGGCCGGGACTTTGTCCACATCGTTTTCACCAATCGGCTGTTCGCCACCTGGGATGACGGAAATAAGAAATATCACATCAGGACGGGTTTATATGCGCTTCCTTCACTCATCTCAACATCCGGATTGGTGGAGGCGCCGGCAAAACCGAGGGAGTATTATCTGCTCAGGCAGCAGTACGAGAAATTGGGCCAGCATTTAGCTGAACTTAACGACCGGTTCAGGGGCAGGTTCCTTGACTACGGAGATGAGCGTCTGACCGAGGTGGCAAAAGGATACGCCATGCAGGCAGTTTTCTACTCTTTGACCGGCGAGCCCTTTTGCCAGGACCGGGGCTGCCGGTTATACAACGCCCACTGGCAGGAGGAGCTCATCTTTGCCCAACTTGCAAGCGGCTATGAGTTTTGCCCGGTGCATACCGAACTTCTGAGGAAAGCCCGGCATTCTGTGTTTGATTCTTCCGGAAAAACTTCATCAGGAGGGGAATGGGAGGAATAGTGAGTCGCAGGGAACAGATTGAAGTCGTACTGGGCAATCTGGTATCCGCCGTTGCCATGTTGCAAGGCTGTCCCGAGTTCAGCGCCCTCATACCTGAAGTGAGGGTCAATCTTGCCTGTGCCCTGCCGCACACCGTGACTCCTCAGGATGTGGCAGCCGTCGAAGGGAGGATAACCGTTGTCCGCGGTCTTCCGCGCGCCTGCGGTCTTCCAGCCCTGGGAGCATCGGGCCACCTGGCCAGGCGCATAATCGAGGCGAGGAAATACGACGCTGCAATCGGTGCCGCCATCAACTTCAGGTGTGACGAAACGGTGATTGAGATCGTGCGGGAGTATTGCTCCCGGAGAGGGTTACTTTTCGGCCGGGTGGAGCGGGCTGAAGAGCCGGCTGAGATTGCGCGGCAGGACGGCGCTTCAATGCCCTGGAAGGTCAGGCAGCTCGTGGTGAAATACGGCGCCCTGCCCCGGTTGTTCTACGAGGGGGAGGGCTGGGGAAAGGAGGCACTGTTTCTGGCTCTGGGCAGGGACGCGGTGGAGGTCGCCGGAATCGCCGTTGAAATAGCCCGCGGTTACAGAGCGAAGATACAGGCACGCCGGCCTAACTAATTCAAGTACCTGAAATTGACACTAAGGAAGCTCCACTTTAAAATGGGTATCAGGGAAGCAGCGGGCAGCGGAGGTTTTCAGGCGGCGGCAAGGGTATGGTTATCGGGGCGAGAGGATTTGAACCTCCGACCTCAGCGTCCCGAACGCTGCGCGCTAACCAGGCTGCGCTACGCCCCGCTAGCAAGTATTATAGACGGAATTAACCTCTTCCATCAAGGGGCAGCTTGAGGGGGTGCTCTTCCGGCGCAACCCGGCATTTTTCTTCAGGATTAGCTTAATAAGCAAATCGCAAAACTGGCAGGGGAAATTTGGTGAAATACTGTGTTTTAATAATTGACGGCGCTGCTGGCTGGCCAATCCCCGGGCGTGGCGGGAAGACCTGCCTTGAACTGGCCCGTACCCCGAATCTGGATGGAATGGTGCCGGAAGGCACCCTGGGGCTGGCGCGCACCGTTCCGCCCGGTATGGAACCGAGCAGCGCCTGCGCCTGTATGTCGGTGCTGGGGTTCGACCCCACCGTCTATTACCCCGGTAGAGCCGCCATTGAAGCCAGGAGTATGGACATCCCGGTTGATGATGGAGATGCCGTTTTCCGCTGCAACTTGGTGGCGGTTCGTGCTGGCAAGATGTGGAGTTACAGTGCGGGCTACATCAGCACTGATGAGGCGCAAGCCCTGATTGCAGCTTTAAACGAAAGTCTGGGCGGTAACGGGATACGCTTTTTCCCGAGCGTCGGTTACCGCAACATATGCAAGCTGGGCGGGCGGAGCGATACCCTCTCAGCCACCTGTACCCCGCCGCATGATATTCCGGGCAAGCCCATCGCCTCCTTTCTGCCCGCCGGTCCGGGAAGCGAACTGCTCAGAGACCTGATGGCGCGCTCTGAAGCAGTCCTCCGGGAGCACCCGGTAAACGTTGAACGGAGAGCCCGTGGAGAGATACCGGCGAACATGGCCTGGCTTTTCTGGGGCAGCGGCAAACTGCCCGATATGCCCGCTTTCAAACAGGTGTACGGCCTGGATGCGGCAATGACCTCGGGAGTTGACCTTCTGCGCGGTCTGGCCCGGATTCTGGGGATGGAAGTGCTGGAGATACCCGGAGTAACTGACGACCAGGACAATGATTATGCAGCTCAGGCTGCCGGCGCTCTTGAGGCGCTTGAAGATAATGACATGGTGGTTATTCATATTGAAGCTCCAGACGAGGCGGCCCACTCCAACCTGATTGACCGGAAAATAGAGGCCATTCAGAGGGTGGACAGGGAAGTTGTCCGCCGGCTTCGCTCTCTGGGGGAGCCTTTACGGCTGCTGATTATGCCTGACCACCCCACCCCGCTTGAAGTCCAGACGCACACCGATGACCCGGTGCCGTTTCTGCTCTGGGGGCCGGGATTTACCCCCGGCGGGGCGAAGAGGTTCACCGAGGCGGAAGCCAGAGGAACTGGCTTTTTCACAGCAGAAGGGTATAAAATTATGAGTATGTTTACGGGAGGGGCTGAAGGGTAATGGCTCTGATTGTGCAGAAGTACGGTGGCTCGTCGGTGGCGGACGCGGAGAAAATTAAAAATGTCGCCGGGCGTATTGCCAGGACCAGGGAGGAGGGAAACCGGGTGGTGGTGGTGGTTTCGGCAATGGGGAAAACCACTGATAACCTGATTGAGCTGGCTTACCGGATTTCCGAAAGGCCGGATAACCGTGAACTTGACGTCCTGCTTTCCACCGGGGAGACAGTCTCCAGCACCCTGCTGGCGATGGCGCTTCACAGCATGGGCTGTCAGGCGATTAGCCTGAGCGGGGCTCAGGCAGGGATACGCACCGATGCGGTGTATAGCCGGGCGCGCATTCTTAAAGTTGATTCCAGGCGGGTGCTCAATGAGCTGGAAAAGGGCAATATTGTCATCGTCGCCGGGTTTCAGGGCATCACCGACGAGATGGACATAACCACTCTGGGCCGGGGCGGCTCGGATACCACCGCCGTGGCACTGGCTGCCAGCCTCGGCGCTGATGTTTGCCAGATATATACCGATGTGGAAGGTGTTTGTACGGCTGACCCGCGCCTGGTCCCGGAAGCCCGCCATCTGGCGGAAATTGGCTATGAGGAAATGCTGGAGCTGGCCAGTTATGGCGCCAGAGTGATGCATCCGCGGGCGGTTGAGCTGGGGGAACTGTTCAATATTCCGATTCTGGTAGCTTCCAGTTTGACCGATAAACCGGGGACATTAATTCATGGAGGGGTATCTATGGAGATACGAAATAAAGTGAGAAGCATCGCTCATGACCTTAATGTGGCCAAGCTAACGGTGGTGGGTGTTCCCGACCAGCCCGGGATTGCCGCGTCCATTTTTGAGCCTCTGGCCAGGGCGGGTATCAGCGTTGATACCATTGTGCAGAATACCAGCATTGACGGGGTTGCTGACCTGACTTTTACCGTAACCAAAAGTGATTTGCCCCGGGCGAGTGAGGTCGTTGAGCCCATCGCTAAATCCATCGGTGCCAGGGAATGCCTCAGTGACTCCAGTCTGGGGCAGGTTAGCATCGTCGGCACCGGCATGCAGAATACTCCCGGCTACGCGGCAAAAATGTTCCGGGTTCTCAGTGAAGCAAAGATAAATATTCAGCTAATTACCACGTCCGAGATAAGGATAACCTGCATCATTAAATCAGACCAGGTTAAAGATGCCGTGCGAGCATTACACCGGGCGTTTGAAATAGAGGTAGAGGAGCAGGATACGGGGCAGGAAGGCTAGACAGCGATGACCTCTTTAACTTCGGGGATTTCCTGTTTCAGTATTTTTTCAATTCCCATCTTTAAGGTCATGGTAGACATGGGACAGCCGGCGCAGGCACCGGTCAGGCTAACTTTGACCGTGCCGTCGCTGACCTCAACCAGCTCCACGTTGCCCCCGTCTCCAACCAGCTGAGGGCGTATTTTATCCAATACTTTTTCTACCTTCTCACGCATGACAATCTCCTTGACTGGACTTACTATTTTAATTTTAGCCTTAGCCGGGCGGGCAGGTCAAATCTGGACTTTAAGCCCTTGTTTAGTTATGGCGGGTGCGGTAAAATATATATTCAAAAATTATTTTGGTTTCGGGGACAGGTATGACGTATCAGGAAGAAAGACTGGCGAGGTTAAAGCGGCAGCGCAGCAAGCAGGCTATAGACCTGGCAATGCAGGGACGGTGGCGGGAAGCGGTGGCCGCTAACAGGCTCATAATTGAGGATTTCCCCGGAGATGTTGATGCCTATAACCGGCTGGGACGGGCTTACATGGAGCTGGGGGAATATGCGCAGGCGAGGGAAGCTTACACCCGTGCCGTGGAAATCGACCCTTATAGTGCCATCGCCAGGAAAAATCTGCAGAGATTGCGCTATCTGGAAGGAGAGGCAGCGAGCTCCGAGGTTGAATACCGCAGGGTGGCGCCACAGCAGTTCATTGAGGAGATAGGCAAGGCGGGGGTGGTGAACCTTTATCACCTGGCACCAAAGGAGATAAGGGCCAGAATGGTAGCTGGTGATGAGGTGCACCTGAAGGTAGACGGGCCGCGTTTAAGCGTGGAAAGCAGTCGCGGTGAGTATCTCGGGCAGGTGGACCCCAGGCATGGGCCACGGCTTATCAAGTTGATCGAGGGCGGGAACAGGTATACGGCGGCGGTTGTCAGCTCGGCGGAAGAGGCGATGACCATCATCATTAGAGAGGTATATCAGGACCCGAGCCAGACGGGACGGCTTTCCTTCCCATCAAAAGGAGCAGGGGAACTCCGGCCTTATGTTGACGAGAGGATGTTCAAGATGGAAACGGAACTGGAGGAAGCACTGGTGGAGGAGCCCGGATATACCATAATAGGCGGAGACGAAATAGAAGAAGTGATGCCCGAGGAGACGGCCGATATGAATGGTGACCTGGCCGGTGAAGAAGATTAGGAGGTTCCAACTGATATGGTTTTAGGAGCGGTTAAACCGGTAAAAATAGAAGACGAGATGCGCAGCTCTTATCTTGATTACGCCATGAGCGTCATCGTTTCCCGTGCTCTGCCCGATGTGAGGGACGGGTTAAAGCCGGTGCATCGGCGGATTCTCTATGCCATGAATGACATGGGGCTGACTCATAATCATCCCCATAGAAAGAGCGCCCGCATCGTTGGTGAAGTGCTGGGAAAATACCACCCGCACGGTGATACCTCTGTATATGATGCCATGGTGCGTATGGCGCAGGATTTCTCGATACGTTACCCGCAGGTTGATGGGCAGGGGAATTTCGGGAGCCTGGACAATGACCCTCCAGCCGCCATGCGTTACACCGAGGCACGCCTGACCAGAATCGCCGGAGAGATGCTGGTGGACATTGATAAAGATACCGTGGACTTCATGCCCAACTTCGATGATAGCCTCAAGGAGCCCGTGGTCCTCCCCACACGCTTGCCTAACTTGCTGCTCAATGGCAGTTCCGGCATCGCCGTGGGGATGGCGACCAATATTCCCCCGCATAATCTGGGAGAGGTGTGTGATGCCATTTCCTATCTCATCGATAACCCCGATGCTACCATTGATGAGCTTACTCAGTTTGTTAAGGGACCTGATTTCCCCACGGCTGGCATCATTCTCGGACAGGAGGGCATCAGGAGCGCCTACGCTACCGGGCACGGCAAAGTGGTCATCAGGGCGAAAGCCCGTATTGAAAGCATTGCCAGGACGGGACGCCACCAGATCGTGGTTACTGAACTTCCCTACCAGACGAATAAGGCTTACCTTCTGGAGAACATCGCCGAGCTGGTCAAAGATAAAAGAATATCGGGCATCAGTGAACTTCGCGATGAGTCAGACCGCCAGGGTATGCGTATCGTCATCGAGCTGAGGAGGGAGGCCCAGCCGGAACATGTGCTCAATAACCTGTATAAGCATACGGCGTTGCAGTCTGCTTTCTTTGCCAACATGCTGGCTCTGGTCGGCGGGCAGCCCAGGGTAATCAGCCTGAAAGAAGCGCTTCAGAACTACATTGATTTTCGCCACGAGGTTATCACCCGGCGCTCCCGGTTTGAGCTGAAAGAGGCTAAAGCGAGAGCCCATATCCTTGAGGGTTTAAAAATAGCTCTGGATAACATAGACAGGATAATTGCCACTATCCGCAGGTCTGAAACCGCCGAAGTTGCCCGCCAGAGCCTTATGGCTGACTTTGGTCTAACTCAGGTTCAGGCTCAGGCAATCCTCGATATGCAGTTGCGCCGCCTGGCCAACCTGGAACGCCGCAAGATACTTGAGGAATACGCTGCGGTGGTCAAAAACATTGCCTATCTGGAAGACCTTCTGGCCAACCCGAGGCGAATGTTCGCCCTGATAAAGGAAGAGGTGGACGAGTTAAAATCTAAATTCGGTGACCTGCGGCGAACCGAGATAGTTGAACAGGGTATGACGCAGTTCCGTGAGGAGGACCTGATACCACACCAGAGAATGGTGGTGACGCTTAGCAAGCGTGGATATGTCAAAAGGGTGCCCGCCCGTGTCTATAAACCGCAGCATCGCGGGGGTAGAGGCATCATCGGTGTGGTGACCAGAGAGGGCGACCCGGTGAGGTTACTGTCGGTAGCGGATACCCATGATAACGTATTTTTCTTTACCAACCGGGGAAAGGTGTTTAACCTGAAGTGTCATGAAATCCCTCTGGATAGCTCCAGGGTGGGGAAGGGAATGGCAGTGATTAACCTGTTCCCGGTTGCGGAAGGGGAGAGAGTGACCTCTATAGTATCTGTGTCCGATTTTATCCCGGGCGAGTTTCTGGTAATGGCTACGTCCGGGGGAGAGGTAAAGAAGACGGCGGTGGACAACTTTGCTTCTGTGCGGAGCAGTGGACTTATCGCCATGGACCTGGCTGAGGGAGACGAGCTGGTAGCCGTATGCCTGGCGACTGACCAGGATGATGTTATATTCGTAACTCAAAAAGGCCTTTCGATAAGGTTCACCGTTGCCAGTTTGCGGACCAGTTCCAGAACCAGTGGCGGAGTGCGCGCCATTCGGCTGGCCTCCGGTGACCGTGTTATCAGCATGGACAGGGCGAAGCTGGATGCTTACCTGCTGGTGGTCACCGGCGAAGGATTTGGCAAGCTCACCCCGGTCAGCCAGTACCCGAGGCAACACCGGGCCGGGGGTGGGGTAAAGACTTTCAAAGTTATCGCCAAGACGGGAAAGATAGCCGCGGCCAGGGTGGTTTCTCTGACGGAGCAGGCGATGATAATATCGGCACGCGGAATCGTTACCTGCACCCCGGTGAAGGAAAAGGACCCCAGGCTGGGCATCACCGTTCAGGGAAGAAGCACCCAGGGGGTTAAGCTAATGAAGCTTGGCTCCGGAGATGAGGTGGTGGCGATTACCTCCTTTGAAGAGGAGAAGGACAGAAAAGCCAGAAAAGATAAGAAAGAGGATAAGTAATGAGCCTGTCATCCTGGTTTTCTCTGGAAGGAAAGGTAGCTGTTGTTACCGGAGGCTCGAGCGGAATAGGGAGGGCAATTGCCCTGACCTTTGCCGGAGCTGGGGCTGATGTGACGGTGTGCAGTCGGACCCCTCATAAGCTGGAATCAGTGGCCGGGGAAATACGGAAGCTCGGAAGGCGCTCTTTAGCCGTGCCCGCTGATATCACTCAGAAGAGTGCCGTCGATAATCTGGTGCAAAAGACGATAGGCGAGTTTGGCAAAATTGATATTCTGGTAAATAACGCCGGGACCGGCATACTGTTACCGCTGGTTGACCATGAGGAAGAGGACTGGGACCTGGTGATGAACACCAATCTCAGAGGGTATTACCTCTGTTCCCGGGCGGTAGGCAAGAAGATGATTGAGCAGAGGAGCGGTAACATAATAAGCATATCTTCGGTGAGGGGGATTGAAGCTTTTCCCGGCAGAGCCAGCTACTGCGTTTCCAAAGCGGGCGTTGTTATGCTGACCAAGGTGCTGGCACTGGAACTGGTCGGCTATAATATTCGGGCTAATGCCATTGCCCCCGGTTTTTTTAAGACGGAGCTCACGCTGCCCCGGTGGAAAGATGCGGCAACTAGGCAGAAGATTGCCGCTGAGATACCGATGGGGCGGTGGGGTGAACTGGATGAAGTTGCCAGCGCCGCTTTATACCTGGCTTCTGGTGCTTCCAGTTATGTTACCGGCCATACCCTTGTTGTCTCCGGCGGGCAGGCCTGTGATAGCCTCTGACCTATTTCACTTTATAGGGGCTGAACTGCAGGCATCCGCCGTCAATGAAGACTATCTGCCCGGTGATGAAGTCCGAAGCGGGTGAAGCGAGGTATACCGCCAGGTAGCCGAGTTCACGCACATCGCCCACTCTCCCCAGCGGGATGCAGCCAACCATCGTTTCCCGCAGCTTGGGGTCCTCATGGCTTTTTGCGGAAAGCCTGGTGTGGAACTGCCCTGGCCCTATGGCATTGACGTTGATGTTATAGGGCGCCCAGTCCAGGGCCAGGCAGCGGGTAATCATGTCCACCCCCGCTTTGCTGACGTTATACGGGATGTCATCGGTTTGCGCTTTTTGCGAGCTGATTGAGCTGATATTGATGACCTTGCCCTTCTTCCGTTTGAACATGTGCGGGCCCACGGCACGGCAGCAGAGAAAGATGCTGGTCAGGTTGGTATCCATTACCCTGTGCCATTCACCTTCCGTCATTCTTTCACCATCGGGACTTACGATGGCTTTGAACACGGCCGTTCCGGCGTTGTTGACCAGGATATCTATCTTCTTGAAACGGGCAACGGCCTCCTCCACCATCCGGTCGACCTGCTCCGTCTTGGTAACGTCAGCGGGGATAGCCAGGCTCTGTCTTCCCATGGCCTGGACTTCTTGGCAGGTCTGTTCGATTTCCTCTTTGTTCCGTGCAACCGCCACGACGTCTGCCCCTGCCCCGGCGAAAGCGAGCGAGATAGCCTTGCCGATTCCCCTCCCCGCCCCGGTGACGATGGCTACCTTATCCTGGAGTTTGAAAGCATCGAATGGCATAAGAGTCCTCCCCATAATTATTTCGCAATAAGATGAGTCCAATCTTACCTGCCTGGTTGGGCTGGTGTCAAGGGCTGGCATCGGGCGGGGCAACTCCCTGTTATCCGGTCTGAAGTTTCTGGCGGCAGGCAGGTTGTGAACTTTCCAGCCCGCAGGCGTTGCAGGCGTCATGGCGGCAGTCTGAAGTTTCCCTGCCTTCCAAGGCCCGCCGGTACTCCCGTTTCAGGAAGGCGGTGGATACGCCGGTATCTATGTGGGACCAGGGCAGGAGCTCATCCGGGGCGCGTTCTCGGTGGGCATAGAAGCCGGGTTCAAGCCCGTTCTCGGCGAAGGCGCGAAGCCAGTTTTGGTAGTTAAAATGTTCCACCCAGGCATCGAAGGTTGAGCCCAGTTTCCAGGCGGTGTAGATGACTTTCCCCAGACGTCTGTCTCCCCGTGACAGCGCCGCTTCCAGCAGGCTGAGCTTCGGATCCTGCCAGGACAGCCTGGTCCCGTGCCGGCGCACTCCCTGTCTGAGGAGCTCGTGCTTGGCGTTAAGCTGCCGCTCGTTTTCCTGGGCTACCCATTGAAAAGGGGTGTGCGGCTTGGGCACGAAAGTTGAAACGCTGACCCTTAGTTGAGGAGTCCTGCCGCTCGTCTTTCTGCCCAGCGAGCGGACGTTGCTCACCAGCCGAACAATGCTCTCAGCATCATCCATGGTTTCCGTGGGCAGACCGAGCATGAAATACAGTTTGAGGGTTGTCCAGCCCCGCTCAAAGGCGACGGCAGCCGTTTCCAGAAGTTCGTCTTCGGAGGTATTTTTGTTTATCATTCTGCGCAGCCGGTCGCTGCCTGCCTCCGGGGCGAAGGTGAGACCCGTCTTGCTGCGGGAGGGAAGGGAGCCCACCAGCCTGACCGAGAAGCTGCTGGTACGCAGGCTGGGTAAAGATATGGCCAGGTCGGGATATTGACGGCGCAGTGCGGTCACCAGCCCATCGATACCAGTGTAGTCGCTGGTGCTCAGGGAGACCAGGGAGACTTCGTTGTAGCCGCAGTTGGCGATGAGGTCTCCCGCTGCCTGCAGCACTTCCTCAACGGGGCGCTCGCGCACCGGACGGTAGATAACTCCGGCCTGGCAGAAGCGGCAGCCGCGGCTGCAACCGCGCTGAATCTCAATGGCGCCACGGTCATGGACTACTTCAATATAGGGAACAACCGGTCTGGTCACCGGCGGCGGCAGCTTGTCCACTATCCGTCTCCGGATGCTGGTTCTGGCTTCGGTTTCGGTAGGGGTAATGCTTTTCGGCAGACCATCTGCCTGATATTCTACCCGGTACAGGCTGGGGACATAGACTCCGGGAATGGCGGCTGCCCGGCGGAAGAGCTGTTTTCTGGAAGCCCCCTTGCCCTGCCTCTTCCAGTTCCGGAAGCTTTCCAGCAGTTCCAGTACGGCTTCTTCCCCGTCCCCGATGACAAAGATGTCGATGAAGTCAGCCATCGGTTCCGGGTTTAAAGCACAGCTGCCGCCGGCGATTATTACCGGGTGAGAGTCGCTCCTCTCCGAAGCCAGCACGGGTATCTGCGCCAGGTGCAGCATGTGCAGTACGTTGGTGTAGGTAAGCTCATAGCCCAGCGAGAAGCCGATGATGTCAAAATCTTTTACCGGGCGTCTGGATTCGAGGCTGAACAGCGGAATACCTCTGGCTGGCATGATTTCTGCCATATCCGCCCACGGGGCATACACCCTCTCGGCGAGAACATCCGGCTGACCGTTGAGCAATTGGTAGAGAATGGGCAGGGCGATGTTGGACATGCCTATTTCGTAGACATCGGGGTAGCTGAGAGCAATCCGTATCGGAGTTGATGCCCAGTCTTTAACGATGCTGTTCCACTCGCCGCCGGTATAGCGGGCGGGTTTTTTTACCTGGTACAGAATGTCGTCGAGCAATATATAGCCTCCGGACCTTAAATTATAATGGCTGAGCAGGCCCGTGCGCAAATAAAGAGGTGAGATTTACATTCTACCTCACCCCCTTAATCCCCCTCTCCTTACGAGGTGTCAAAGGAGAGGGGGAGAAAAAGAAAGAGGGGTTACACCCCCTCTTAAACACCCCTTAGCTTTTAATTAAATATCAATAGTCAATTATCACAATTTGCATAATTCTTAGAATGTAATATAATCCGCACTAAAGTAGGCTTGATTAGTGTTCTCTAGAAAAAGCTAATCCCGATGGTTTCAAAGACCTTAATAATATACTTAGGGACCAAATAATTGTGGCAAGACAGCGGCTCTTAAAAGCTGGCGGGTGGGAATAGATAGCACAGAAAAAGAAGAGGGGGCTGAAAAGCCCCCCTTGGATTCCCTTAAAACGGGTTTATACCTCTCTGAACTCGCCTTCTACCGTGCCTTCTCCGCCTCCTCCTTCTCCTCCTTCACCGCCTCCTTGTTCCGGAGGCGTCTCACCGCCCGGTGGGGGAGGTTGTTGCTGGTAAACGGCGGCGCCCACCTTCTGCATGACTTCGGACAGTTCCTGAGTAGCTTGACGGATGGCATCAATATCCGTGCCCTGGAGCGCCGAGCGTACCGCAGCCACCTTGCTCTCTACTTCCTGGTTCAGGTCTGAGGGTATTTTATCTTTTTGCTCGCGCAGCGTCTTCTCGGCGGTATATGCCATGGTGTCGGCGGTGTTGCGTGCTTCCACCTCTTCGCGGCGCTTGGTATCTTCCGCGGCGTGCATCTCCGCTTCTTTTTGCATTTTCTCCACCTCTTCTTTGGAAAGCCCGCTGGAGGCGGTAATGGTTATTTTCTGCTCCCGTCCGGTGCCCTTATCGTGGGCTCTGACGCTGAGGATGCCATTGGCATCAATGTCGAAGCTGACCTCAATCTGGGGCACGCCCCGTGGCGCGGGCAAGATGCCGTCGAGCATGAACCGTCCCAGGGTCCGGTTATCAGCAGCCATGGGTCGTTCCCCCTGCAGGACGTGAATCTCCACGCTGGGCTGGTTATCCGCGGCGGTGCTGAAAATCTGGCTTTTGGAGGTGGGGATGGTGGTGTTGCGCGGGATGAGGGGGGTGGCCACACCGCCCAGGGTCTCGATGCCCAGGGTAAGGGGGGTCACGTCGAGCAGCAGCACGTCTTTAACGTCTCCCTTGAGCACTCCCGCCTGAATGGCAGCGCCAATAGCCACCACTTCGTCCGGGTTGACTCCCTTGTGGGGTTCCTTGCCGAAAAACTGCTTTACTTTTTCCTGCACCAGGGGCATCCTGGTCTGCCCGCCAACCAGAATTACCTCGTCAATCTGGCTGGTTTTCTTCCCGGCGTCCTCCAGTGCTTGCTTGCAGGGGCCAACCGTTTTCTCCACCAGGTCCATTACCAGCTGCTCCAGCTTTGCCCGGGTGAGGGTGATGCTGAGGTGTTTCGGGCCGCTGGCGTCTGCGGTGATAAAGGGAAGGTTCACCTCGGTCTGCTGGACGGTGGACAGCTCGCACTTGGCTTTTTCGGCGGCTTCCTTCAGCCGCTGTAGCGCCATTTTATCCTGCCTGAGGTCTATGCCCTGGTCCCGCTTGAACTCATCGCAGAGCCAGTCCATAACCCTCTGGTCAAAGTCGTCCCCGCCGAGGTGGGTATCCCCGTTGGTTGACTTGACCTGGAAGGTGCCTTCGCCCAGCTCCAGAATGGAAATATCAAAAGTGCCGCCACCGAGGTCATAGACGGCGATGGTCTCCTCCTTTTTCTTGTCCAGACCGTAAGCTAGGGAAGCTGCGGTGGGCTCATTGACTATTCGCAGCACCTCCAGCCCGGCAATCTTGCCGGCGTCCTTGGTCGCCTGCCGCTGGCTGTCATTGAAGTAAGCCGGTACGGTGATTACAGCTTCCGTAACTTTCTCCCCGAGGTAAGCCTCGGCGTCCGTTTTCAGCTTTTGCAGAATCATTGCCGAGATTTCCGGCGGGCTGTAATCTTTGCCGCCCATCACTACCTGGGCGTCACCATTGGCTGACTTGGTTATCTTGAACGGCAGCATTTTCCGGTCGTATTCCGCGGTGGGCTCGTCAAACTTGCGCCCCATCAGCCGTTTAATGCTGAAGATGGTATTGTTCGGGTTGGTTACCGCCTGGCGCTTGGCTACCTGCCCCACCAGACGTTCGCCGCCTTTACTCACCGCTACCATCGACGGGGTAACGCGCCCGCCCTCGGCGTTGGAAATAATTACCGGCTCTCCTGCCTCCATTACGGCAACCGCCGAGTTGGTAGTACCTAAATCAATTCCGATAACTTTTGCCATTTATCTGTCCTCCTTTTCTGCCTCTTCTCCATTGCCCACTACTACCATAGTGGGGCGAATAACTTTGTCGTCCAGTTTGTAACCCTTTTGCAGTTCTTCAATGACCATCCCTTCTTTGCCTTTGTCCTGCCTTACCGCTTCATGGCGGGTAGGGTCGAAGGGCTTGCCGAGTGCCTTGATCGGCGTCAGGCCCTGAGCTTCCAGCAGAGTTCTGAACTTGCGCTCGATAAGTCTGATGCCCTCTACCCAGGGCAGCCTGGCTGATTTGCGTGGTATGGCTGCCAGAGCCCTTTCCAGGTCGTCGAGGAAGGGCAAAAGGCTGAGTATGAGAGTGGTATTGGCGAACTTGTGAAATTCTTTTCTTTCCTGCTCGTTGCGCCGTTTGTAGTTGATGAAGTCGGCCTGAGTCCGTTGCCAGTTGGCTAAATAGCTTTCCGCTTTTGCCTTTTCCGCGGCAAGAGCTTGCTTCAGGCTCTCTACATCCCCGGCTTCGATAGCTTCTTCCGGTATTTTATTGTTGTTTTGGCTTTCTTCCGGTCTTTGTTGCATCACTGATAATCCTATATTATTCTCCGGTTTTTGAATATGACTTAAGTCTCTTTAATTATCCGTGCCTCCGAGGGTTACCCTCAATGAGAGTTTCCTTCCCGTACAGCCCGGCTACGAGGCTGCTCAGCACCAGGGACAGGTAGCTTACAATAGAGATGGTTTGAGCATACGGCATCCGGGTGGGACCGACCACACCCAGAGTGCCGACGGCTTCTTCCGGGATACCGTATTTGCTGATGACTATGCTGTAATTGTGGAAAGCTTCAACCTGGTTCTCTTTGCCGATGATTACCTGTACCCGGTTGCTTTCCAGTTCCTTGGGGATGATTATCTTCAGCAGGTTCCGGTGCTCAACCAGTTCCACCAGCCCCAGCATGTTACGGCTATTGGCAAATTCAGGTTGGGCAAGCATAAAGTGCCAGCCATCAAGATAGGGGTCTTCATACTCTTGCCCATCTTCTTCCTGCATTATCCTCAGCAGAAGCGCGGTAAGTTGCCGCTCGGTGCTGGAAAGGCTCCCGTCTTTCGCCTGTATCTGCCGGCGTGTCAGGTTAGCATAGGCGGCATTTAGTTTGCCCGCCATAGCCGTTAATTCTTCTTGAGATACGGCCTGGTCAAACGTGAGCAGTTGCTGTTTTACCTTCGCTCCGTGCAGGACGAGGACCAGTAGAGCCAGGCAGTCCTGCAGAGCCACTATCTCAAGATGTTTGAAGCGGCAGTCCGCGGGTTTGGGCATGGTAACTAAGGCTACATTTCGGGCCAGCTGCGCCGTGAGCATTGCGGCCAGGCTCAGCCATTCTTCCAGCTCTCTTTCCACCTGGTGAAAAAGATGTCTTACCAGGCGTTGCTCGTCCGGGGACAGTATCATGCCTTTCAGCGACTCCACATAATAGCGGTACCCTTTATCCGAGGGGATACTTCCGGCTGAAGGATGGGCACGAGTGATGTAACCTTCCTGCTCCAGGTGCATCATCTCATTGCGAATGGTAGCCGAACTTACTCCCAGTCCGGATTCAGTGACCACGGTCTGTGATGGTACCGGCACTGTCCTGGCAATATACTGTTCCACGATGGATTTAAGGATGGCTTCGGTTCTGGCAGATAACATCTTTCCCTCTTGTTAGCACTCTAAGCCTTCGACTGCTAACCAGCTTTAATTTACCACGTTTGCCGTCGCTTGTCAAGGGAGATTGCAGGGCATTTTGAATCCGTTCCGCCGGCGTCTTTCCTTGACCGGCAGGCCCGTTTGTGGTATATTTGGCGAGGTGGATATTAACTGGTTAGGACACTCCTGCTTCAGGCTCAAGGGCAAACAGGTCACAATTATTACCGACCCTTATTCTCCTGACCTGGGCTATTCGCTGGGCAAACCTGTAGCCCGGATTGTCACCGTCAGCCATCAGCACCCGTCTCATTCTTACGTTCAGGGCGTTGGTGGCGACCCGAAATTGGTGGCTGGCCCTGGAGAGTATGAGATTGGTGGAGTTCTGATTATCGGGATACCTACCTTTCATGATGCGGAAGGCGGTAGAATTAAGGGGAAGAACGCTGTCTATCTGATTGAGATGGACGGCCTGACGGTATGCCATCTGGGCGACCTGGGGCACGTGCTTACTGCAGAGCAAACGGAGGAGATAGATGACGTGGATTTACTCCTGCTACCGATCGGCGGAGTATCCACCATCAATGCTGCTATGGCGGCTGAGGTAATTCGCCAGCTTGAGCCGAAGGCGGTTATTCCCATGCATTATAAGACCCCGGTGCTGAAACGGGAGCTGGACCCGGTGGAGAAATTCTTCCGGGAAATGGGGATAGAACAGGTTAGCCCGGAGCCCAAATTATCCCTCACCCCGTCGAATCTACCTGCCAGCACGCAGATTTTTACCCTCAGCTGTTAATCGTTTATCTTTTCCACAATGTCGGAAAGCCTTTTGATTGCTTCTTCTGTCCCGACTTTGCCTTCTTTCAGTTCTTCGCGAATGTGCTTTACTTGCTTTAAGCTTTCCTCAATGATTTTGTCCGCCTCCTTCGCTTTCCTGGCCTCCTCCGCTTCGCGCTTCGCCTTCTCTTTAGCCTCTCTCTCCGCCTCCTTCTTAGCTTCTTCGGCCTCTTTCTGGGCGACCTTCTCCGCCTCCTTCGCTTTCCTGGCCTCCTCCGCCTCGCGCTTCGCCTTCTCTTTAGCCTCCTTCTCGGCCTTTTTCTGAGCTTCTTCGGCCTCTTTCTGGGCGAGCTTCTCCGCCTCCTTCGCCTTCCTGGCCTCCTCCGCCTCGCGCTTCGCCTTCTCTTTAGCCTCCTTCTCCGCCTCCTTCTTAGCTTCTTCGGCCTCTTTCTGGGCGAGCTTCTCCGCCTCCTTCGCCTTCCTGGCC
>CAZRBS010000011.1:0-3573 GCA_964598405.1 uncultured Dehalococcoidaceae bacterium | reverse complement strand
TCCTCCGCCTCGCGCTTCGCCTTCTCTTTAGCCCCTCTCTCCGCCTCCTTCCCGGTTTCTTTCCTTGCCTTGGGAGAAGGCCTGACTGGCCGTTTTCTCAGTATCGGGTACTGGCAATACTGGCAATAATCACCGCTGGTTTTCTGACCACAATTAGGACACCTTGCCATTTAGCACCTCGGATTTCTCCGCTTATTGATTTTATATTCTATCGCATACCTGGCTGCTCAAGCAAAATGCGATACTGACTATCTGGCGTGGAGTATAGCTGAGCTAAGCTCGCCTTACCCCCACTGTCAGTACAATAATAATGATTAGTAGCAGTATAATCGTTACCAGTAAGCCGCCGATTAGGTACACTACCCAGTCAGGCGTGGTCGGGACCTGAACAGGCGCCGACGGTATGGGTGGTGCTGGCGGTGGTGCTGGCGATGGCATCACCGGGGTCATTGTGGGGGTCGCTGGCGCCGGGAGTATGAGTGGCGGTGGGGACGGTGAGGGAGATGGCGGTGTTGATGGGGCTGGAGGTGGCTCTGTGGTAAAGGTGCCAGCGGCACTCCAGCCACTGCGGGTGCTGGAGCCAATGGCCCTGACCTTCCAGTAGTAGGTGGTGCCATGGTCCAGGCTTATGTTGCTTTGCCAGGCGGTGGTGGGTAGGGCGTAAATGCCGGTCTTGTTAATGACGGGATTGATAAAATTGACGCCGGTTGCTACGAGCAGTTCATAGGCCTCTGCTCCGGGTACGGCGCTCCACTGAAAGAGCGGTCTTACCCGTACTCCGGCGGTGCCTGCTTCGGGGCTTTCAAGCCGGAAGCCGGTCGCCTCGGTGTTTAAGCTGGTGGTGAATGACCACTTATCCGACCAAGGGCTCAGTACCGGCTCATTTACTCTCACCCGCCAGTAATATGTGGTCGCCGGCTCAAGGGCGGGGAGTCGAATTGAACTGGCTCGGATATCCCCTTCGAACCCGCCGGGAACAGAGGAGAAGTCGGTATCATAGTCAATTTGCCACCGGTAGCTGGTAGCCCCCTTCACTGCTTCCCAATCGAGGCTGACATTGCTGATGCTGTAATTAACAATAGTGCCTATGCCGGCAGCAGAGTCAGACGGGGAGTTCAGGGCAACCGGAGCAGTTATACCGTCCTCAAAAGTTAATAGCCGGGTATTGGTGGTGTCAATCGACCACAGCCTGTTCCCGTGTTGCCAGAGTCCGGACAGGGTGGCGTTATCATCAAGACCACGGGTTACCGTCTCGAAGGTTGGTCCTAAAGAGTATGCGGGATTGAGGCTGCGTTCCAGACCGCCGTCAGTTTGAGAATTGGTGGCATATAAAGTACCGCCGATCGACACTTTCAACTGACTGATGGTGCCGCCGCCGGGCAGGTTTCCATCTATGCTTTCCCAGTCCGTGCCGGTGCCGATGATGAAGCGGAAGATGCCTTCATCCGCGGTGCTGCTGGCGGCATAGATAGTGTTATTATTACTGAAATCGGGGTCGAAAGCGACTTTTATTGAGCCGGCGAGGGGTGGTGAGGCGGCATCTGGCGGTAGCGGCTCAAATGAGGCGCCATCATCATCAGACCAGTAGACCCAGCCACTGCCGTTACCTGCCAGAATAGTCCCGTCCTGCTGGTAATCGGGTGAGGGGGCTAAAGAGGTTAAAGGCTGGCTGCCAGCTACGGTGCCAGCGGAATAAAAGTAGCCACTGTTGGCAGTATGGTAGACCAGCCCGTTGCTGCCGTTATAGCTGCCGAGAAAAAGGGTGGCATCATCAACTATTGCCCATGCGTTAATGTTGAAAGAGGCGCCGGAGTCCGGGTCCCGGGTGGGCCAGCTCACAAAGCTTTGCCCGTTATCGGCTGACTTCCAGATGGCAGGGCTGCCGCCGCTGCTCCCGGCGAGGTATATTACCTGATGGCTAACTCCGTATTGAGGGGGCAGCCCGACAAGGTCAATGCTGTCAACACCGCTCAGAGTGCTGGCGAATATCCTTTCCCATATGTTGCCGCCATCCGTACTCCGCCACAGGCTATAATCGCCATCGAAGGTGAGCATGAGCAGCGTGTTATCCCGGCGGTAGTCCGGCGAGGGTGCCAGGTCAATGATATTGCTGATATCGGCGTCAATCAGGCCCGTCTGGTTCCAGGTAGCACCGCTGTCCTGGCTTATCGAAAAGGCGCTCCCGCTGCCGCTGGTGGCGGCGTAGGCTTTGCCGCTGCCGCTGAATCCCGGGGCTGCCAGCACGCTGGTCTCCGAGCCTCCGGTGGGCTCTTTACGGCTCCTCGTCCAGTTGCTGCCGCCGTCATCGCTGAAGTAGACCCGGGCGCTATCAGCCGCACCGGCCAGCAGGCGGGCGTCAGCAGCAGCGCCGGTAACCGATAGTCCGGTGACATCAATATTGTTCGGGCCATAGGCGGAGCCAATGTTCAGGTCGGTGGCTGCCGAGTTTCCCGGTGCCTCTGCGGCATTAATCCGGTAGACATCGCCACTGCCGCTGCCGGTATCAATGGCGACGAACTGGGTGTAGTCATGCGATGAGGCGTCATAACCGCCGGGGAAAGCGATGGCGGCGGAGGAGGCAACCGCTACCGCGGTGGGAATGCCGGAGTTGTCCCTGTCCAGTATGGCGTTGCCAATGGTAGCGCCCCACCCGAGACCATTAAATCTGGTGGTAACCAGGGTATCCGTCTCGTCTGTTACCACCGCCACCATCTGGCGGTCAGAAGCGAAGTTTGGCGAGAAGGCTACGGCGTAGCTGTCGTAGCTGCCGAGGTTGCTGTCCACCCAGCCGGGGATGGCCTCTCCTTCGTCCAGGGTGTAGACGCCGCCGAACTGGGAGCTATCGGTATCTCTGGTTCCGGCGGCGATGATATTGCTGGTAAGCCGGGTGACGTCAATGGAGGTGATTTCGACGTTGTTGCTGCCGGCCCCGCCCGGGTTTGCCGGCAGGGGCTCGAAGTTTTCGCCGCCGTCGGCGGAGCGGTAAACGGTGGATGGGGTGGCGTAGTAGACAGCGTCGGCGTCAGCGGGCGAAGTGGCGATATCGACGATGCTGTCCCGGACATCGCCGATGTGTGACCACCTGTAGCCGCCGTCCCTGGATTTATACAGGGTGTAGGTAAGTCCCCTGCCGTAAGCGTAGAGGGTGCCGTCAATCGCCATGGTCAGGTGCTGCACATCGGAGCCGGGGGCCAGCCCCCAGCTGCCCGGCTTGCCCTCGGCGGGGATGTTAACCCGGGACCACCTGACATCATCGGAGGCGGCGGCAAGACTGGCGGTGGTCAGCATGAGCAGGCTTATCAGTACCAGTGCCACCACCGGGAACTTCAGCTTCGCCATGTGGCAAATTCTACTCCAGCGGTAAAAGGGAAGTCAATCCCCTTCCTGAAAAAAGAGAGCCTCCCGGTTTTCGGGAGGCTCTCGGAGTATCCAGGTACTGTCCGTCAGGACAGGACTAGACAGGCCGTCTGGTCCTGACTATCAGGACAATCACCGCAATCACCAGTACGGCGCCGATTATCACTATTGCCCAGATATAGGCGGGAGTGATCGGGGTCGGCTCCGGTGCCGGCG
>CAZRBS010000010.1:0-36609 GCA_964598405.1 uncultured Dehalococcoidaceae bacterium | reverse complement strand
GCCGCCGGAAAGCCGACCCGGGGTGTCTGCCACACCTGTCACGAGGCAAAGCAGGAAGTAGAAAAGAGGGACGTGCTGGCATTTGCCCCGCTCACCCAGGCCAATTGGGGCGTAGTCGTACGGCAGTCGGAAGAGGAAGCACTTGCCCCAACCCGTGAACTGCGCCAGAACCTCATCTTCTTCGGCGTGGGACTGGTGGGCGTAGCGCTTCTATTTGTGGTGGTGACCACGCGTGATGTGGGCAGTCGCATCAGAATGCTTACCGGCGCTTCCCGCAAGATAGCGGAAGGAGACCTGATAAGTCCGGTGAAAACGGCCGGAAAAGACGAGGTGGGCATACTTGGCCAGACCCTCGACGAGATGAGGGTAAAGCTGAAGACGTCCTACGGAGAACTGGAACAGAAAACGAGGGAACTTTCGTCACTCCTCTCCGTTTCCGAAATTCTAACCTCGGAGGTTGACCTGCCGAGGCTCCTGGACGCGGTGGTGGCGAAGGCGGTGGAGATTATTGCCCACGCCGACGGCGGTGCGCTGCTCCTGCACAACGCCGAAGGAAAAGGACTGCAACTGCAGTGTGCGGTTGGCCTGGACAGGGATAACCTTTCCCGGTTTTTATCCCCGGCAGAGGGCGATATGCCCGCGGTAGGAGCAGACGAATTAACCGGGGAAGAGCAGAGGAAAACCGCCGAGGAAAGGATAAACGCCCTTCTGCAATCAACCGGGCTGCGCTCAAAAGTACGGAGCGCCATCCAGGCCAGCGTGCTCCACCAGAACCGCTACATCGGGAGCCTGATTATAGTGAGCCTGAAGGAAAGTCAGGCCTTTTCCGATTCGGACCGTAACCTTCTCCAGGCGATAGCCGACTATATCGCCATCGCCATCGAAAGGGACCAGCTGGCCAGGGATGCGGAAGAGGCACGCGCCCTGTACGAGGCAGACCGGCTGAGGTCACAATTCATATCTTCGGTATCACATGAACTGCGAACGCCCCTTACCCTGATCAAGGGCTACTCCACCTCCCTATTGCGAGAGAATGTATCCTGGGACAAAAGCACCGAGCGCGAGTTCCTGCAGATTATCGACGATAAAACGGATGAACTGCGCGACCTGATTGACAAGCTGCTGCAGTCGGCGAAACTGGAAGCCGGCGCACTGAAGCTGGAAAAGGAGCCGGTGCTGCTGCCGCAGCTTACACGGAAAATCGTGGAAGATTCAGCCCCCAGAGCCAAGAAACACGAACTGATTATGGAATTCAACTCGCCTTTCCCCGTCATCGAGGTCGATGTCCGCTGCATGGAGCAGGTATTGCGCAACCTGGTGGAAAACGCGGTAAAATACTCCCCGGAGGGAGGCAAAATAGTGATAACCGGCGAAGCCAGAGAGGCTGAAATACTGGTCTGCGTCCGCGATTACGGGGTCGGCATCCCTCCGGAGCACAGGGGCAAGGTCTTCGAGCGGTTCTACCGGGTGGACAACCCGCTGGTCCGCGGCACCTCCGGCAGCGGGCTCGGGCTCTCAATCACCAAAGGTCACATCGAAGCCCACGGGGGTAAGATCTGGCTGGACAGCAGCGTGAGCAAGGGAAGCAAATTCTGCTTCAGCCTGCCCCGGGAAGGAGAAAAAGAATAAACGATGAACGGGGAGACGGAAGAACCGTGCTAGAAAAGACAAAGGTCCTGCTAATCGACGATGACCCGCAGCTAATCCGGCTGGTACGCACCAACCTGGAGTCGGTCGGTTACAAGGTGCTCGCCGCCATGGATGCCAGTGCCGCACTGGAGCAGGTGGAGATGGAGATGCCGGACCTGATACTGCTGGACATCATGCTGCCGGAAACGGACGGCTACGAGCTCTGCCAGCGGATAAGGGAGTTCGCCTCCGTACCGATAATCATGCTCACCGCCAAGGTAGAGGACGTGGACAAAGTCAGAGGGCTGAAGATGGGAGCGGACGATTACATCACCAAGCCCTTTAACGTTCAGGAGCTGCTGGCCAGAATAGAAGCGGTGCTGCGGCGCACCAAAGACGTTGCGGAGGCCAACCATCCCCGCACCTTCAGCGGAGGCGAAGTAACCGTCGACTTCGTGCAAAGGCGGGTGATGGTGCGGGGAGAGGAAGTAGCCCTGACGATGACCGAATACAAACTGCTGTCACAGCTGGTGAACAATGCCGGTAAAGTAATGCTGCACCGCGAGCTACTGACCAGGGTATGGGGACCGGAGTATCAGGATGAAGTGGAATATCTCCGGGCATACATCCGCCACCTCCGCCAGAAGATAGAGGAAGACCCGCACCAGCCCAGGTATATCCTGTCCAAGCCCGGGATCGGTTACGTATTCGTCAGCCCACCACGATAGAATTTAATGACCGGCCTTTCAAAAAGCACCTCTGAAACCGGGGTGCTTTTTCAATTCAAGCGCCTGATTTTCATCAATTTTTCACTTTTTATTCCCCTTTTTCATGCCTTTTTCATTCCCTTCCCGTTACCCTTGTAAGTGATGCAGATAGAAACAGGTGCCAGACGGTTTTTAGTCCTGGTTGTCGATGACGACCGTGCGGTCAGCAGGCTCATCAAGTACAACCTGGAAAACAAAGACATCCAGGTTGTCGAGGCTGCCACCGGCCTCGACGGCATTCAGATACTGAGCCAGATGCGGGTGGACCTAGTCCTCCTTGACCTCAAGCTGCCCGACTTCAACGGGTGGGGCATTCTGAGCCTCATCCGGCTGACGGAATCACTGAACCGGCTACCGGTAATAATGACCTCGATTGAGCCCCCCAGAACAGCTTTAATAGCACAACTGCAACCGGACGAATACGTTCAGAAACCTTTCGATGTACGCGACCTGCTGGTGCGGGTGAACAGAATTATAAATTCAGGAAATGCCAGAAGGCGGACGACAAACAGGATTACCTGATGGAGGTGTCTATGAGAGCCACCAAGTAATAACCCGGAGGAAACAGCAGAGAGAAAGGAGAACATAAAGAATGAGTGCCTGGACTATCTTTCTGATTGTGGTTGTCGCACTGGTATTACTGGCGGCGGCCACCCGGATTGTAAAACAGTACGAAAGAGGTGTCGTGCTCCGGTTCGGCCGGCTGGTCGGAGTGCGGAACCCCGGTTTCAATTTGATTATTCCCTTTGCCGAACGCATGAACAAAGTAAGCCTCAGAATCGTCACCTACGTCCTTGAACCCCAGGAAGTGATAACCCTGGACAATGTGACCGTACGGGTAGATGCCGTGGTCTACTTCATGGTGATTGACCCGGTTAAAGCGGTAATCAACGTCGACAACTACCGCGAGGCCATCATTCAGCTGGCGCTGACCACGCTCAGAAGCGTTCTGGGGCAATCAGAACTGGACGAACTGCTGGCGCACCGTGACCAGATAAACAAGAGGCTGAGGAGCATCATTGACGACCAGAGCGAAGAGCCCTGGGGAGTCAGAGCAACTCTGGTGGAAGTAAAAGACGTCCTTCTCCCCGAGGGCATGCAGCGCGCCATGGCGAAGCAGGCCGAAGCAGAGCGCGAAAAGCGGGGCAAAGTCATCCATGCCGAAGGTGAGCGCCTGGCAGCCAAGACACTGGCGCAGGCAGCCCAGATTATCCAGGACTATCCGATAGCTCTGCAGCTGCGCTACCTGCAAACCATGGTGGAAATGGCCGGCGAGAAAAACAGCACCATTATCCCTTTGACAGTGGATATCCAGAACTCGCTACCCGGCTTGCTGAAGCCGTCACGCCAGCAATAAGTCGGACAGGGCACGGACGTTTGAAGAGTGATTGACAGTTCCGACTTGGTATTGTTTGTTTGACGCGCCGAACACCGAGAGAGGTCTCAGCAGGCGTGAGTTTATAAAGCGGTCGGCGGGAGCGGTGGGGCTGCTGGCAGCCATGTCCGCCCCGTTTGTGCCGGCCCTGAAAAGGGCCCGGGCATCTGATGGCGCACCGCATGAAGCAAAGCCGGCGGAGAAAGCCAGAGCCTGGTGCATGGTCATCGACCTTAAAAAGTGCGAGGGGTGTGTCACCATCGGAGCACAGCCGCAATGCACGCAGGCCTGCATCCAGGGGCACTTCGCCCCCAGGGGACAGGAGTGGATTGAAGTTTTCCAGGTGGGGCTTCCCGGGGGAGGTAAATATTTCCTGCCGGTGCCCTGCTATCAGTGCGAGAATGCCCCCTGCGTGAATGTCTGCCCGGTAGGAGCGACCTACCACGACAGGGACGGTGTCGTCCTCATCGACCACAAACGCTGTATCGGCTGCCGCATGTGTATGGCAGCCTGCCCTTATCAACACCGTTTCTTCAACTGGAGCACCCCGGAACTCCCTCCGGAGGCAGCCTTCGCCGAATATTCCCCACTCTATCCCGTCCCGGCGGTAAAGGGGACGGTGGTAAAATGCATGTTCTGCGCCCACTTTCTGCGCGATGGCAGACTGCCCTACTGTGTGACCGGCTGCCCGATGAAGGCTCTGTACATGGGCGACCTGAACGAAGATGTCGCCAGCAACGGGAAAGAGGTGGTCAGGCTGTCCACCTTCCTCGACGAGAATAATGCCTTCCGTTACAAGGAAGAGCTGGGGACACAGTCCCGGGTGTGGTACCTGCCGGGACACGGGGAGGAATTTGGCCGCGAAGCCGATGACCCGCGCTCACTTAAACCGGCAACCTGGAGCTGGGGAAAGGAAGACCATGAGCGCCAGATCGGCCTCTGGCCGTGGAATAAGGAGACCGGATGAGACCAAGGACGACGCCAGGCCCCTACGAGCGCCTTGAGCGCACGGCGTTGAGTCCGCTGTGCCGGACAGGCACGGGTTACTACGTTTTTGTCCTGTCGCTTCTGGCAGTAGTCGGCCTGGGAATATACGCATATATCGTGCAGATACACTATGGCCTGCTCAGCACCGGGATGCATGATGTGGTGCTGTGGGGGCTCTACATTGGCAACTTCGTCTTTTTCCTCGGCATTGCCATGGCGGGGACGGTAATCTCGGCCATCCTCCGCATTACCCGTGCCGGATGGCGGACGCCCATAACCCGCATGGCGGAAGTAGTCACCGTGGCCGCGCTGCTGATAGGGGCGCTGATGCCGATAATAGACCTGGGCAGACCGGACCGTCTGTGGCATCTCTTCGCCTACGGGCGCTTCCAGTCGGCGATAATGTGGGACGTTATCGTCATTATCACCTACCTGACCGGAAGCCTCATCTACCTCTACCTGCCGCTGATACCGGACTTCGCCCTGATGCGGGACCGGCTGGGGCGTGCTGCATCGGCAGTCAAACAGAAAGCCTACACCCTGCTCGCCGCTGGGTGGCGCAACACGCCGGAGCAGCAGCACCGGCTGGATAAGAGCATTGGCACTCTGGCACTGGTGATAATACCGATGGCGGCATTAACCCATACCGTGGCCTCTTTCATCTTTTCCTGGATGATGCGCCCCGGGTGGAACAGCACCATTTTCGGGATATACTTTGTCATCGGTGCCATCTTTTCCGGAATCGCAACGATTCTCATCGTCATGGCCGTCTTCCGCAAGTTCTATCACCTCGAGGAATACATCACCGAAAGACACTTCCACAACCTCAGCTACCTCCTGCTGGCTTCCCTCTTCATCTACATGTACCTCGTCGGCACGGAATACCTGACGGTGGGCTACAACATGATGGTGGAAGAAAAGCACCTGCTGGAACTGCTCATGGTGGGGCAGAACGCCGTCTGGTTCTGGCTATTCATCGGCGCCGGATTTATCATCCCGGCGGTCCTGCTCACCGTGCAGCGCGGGCCCGCCGTCCCCAGAATTGTGACCGCGGCGGTGCTGGTGAACATCGCCATGTGGCTGAAGCGCTTCATCATCGTGGTACCGGCGCTCCAGGTGCCGCTGATGCCTTTCGAGTTCAGCACCTATACCCCCTCCTGGGTCGAATGGTCGATTACGGCAGGGGCATTCGCCGGGTTCATGCTGATTTTTGCCGTCTCCGTCAAGCTGGTACCGATAATCTCCATCTGGGAAGTTGCCGGAGAAATCGAGCCCGCCGCTTCGCCCCAAGAAATGGAGGCAGCGGAGAGACCTTTCGCCCGTTTTGAGGAGGTGAGCCGCGTAAGATGAAGGTTAAACTTCTCCTATTGGCAATACCGGCGCTCGTGTTCTTCTGGGTGATGACGGTCGCCGTCCTGGCCCAGGAAGAAGTGCCCGCCCCTTACGCAGAGCTGGAAAACCCCTTCCCGTGGGATGACGCATCGGCGCAGCAGGTGGGTGAGGAAGTCTACGAAAATTCCTGCCTGGGCTGTCATGGAATCGATGGCAGCAATCTTGCCGATTACGACTTCAGCGCCGCCGATTTTTCGCAAAGTCTGGAGGAAAGGCAGGACTTTTATTACTGGGTACTGAGCGAAGGCAGAATCGAAAAGGGCATGCCGGCCTATGGCTCCTCCCTGTCCGAAGAAGAAAGGTGGCAGGTGCTGACCTACCTCTGGTCGCTGGGCAGAGAGGAAGCGGAAAAAGAAGAGGCGCCACCGGCCGATGGAGAGGCTGAGAACACGGCAAACCCCGGGAAAGCTGAAGATACGGAGCCAGCAGGGAGTAACCGCCTGCTGATGGTCCCGCCGGAGCAGGCGGAAGCGGGAAAACCGTTTATCATAACCGCCTATCTCTGGGATGACCGGAACAAACCGATTGCGGACGCCACGGTCAAGTTCTTTATCCGGCTGGACTTTTTCACCGAGGGACTGATGGAAATCGGGGAAGCCCGAACCAATGAAGACGGAGTTGCCATTTTTCAATATACATCGCGGCAGACCGGAGAAGTGGAGCTGGTGGTGAGCCATGAAGATGCCCAGACGGTGACCGCACTTGATATCGCGGGGAACAATGACGTTTTTTATCGCACGGAAGCGGGCATCAGCCTGCCTGCGCCGGGGGGTGAGATATTCGTTGGCCCGGAACCAGCCCTGGAGATGGGAGAGGGAAGCACCGCCCCGGCCAGTGCCCTGCGCCTGCCCAACGGCATAATTTCATGGTTCACGGTCCTGGTTCTGGCAGTGGTGCTTATCTGGGCGACCTACTTCCGCGTCATCTACCGGGTATTCGGTATCCCGATACGCCGGGAAATAAGGGAGACGGATACCAGGCTTGTCCCGATGGCCGGACTGGGTATTATCACTTTGCTGGGAATACTGCTGGTGCTGATGCTCATCACGGGGCCCTACAGCAACCCCCATCTCCCCGGATAAACCGGATAAGAAAGGCATAAAGCAGCCGAGAATGGGAGCCAAAAAATGAAACACCTGGTCAGAGCGGGGATGATATTGCTCGCCTTACTGCTGTTCTTATTTGTCGGGCTGAAAGCAATACAGGTACCGGAGTTTCTGGCAGGATACGGCTTTCACCCCAGACAGACAGAGGCGGATACGGAAGAATGGGCAAGCCTGCCGCTGCAATATGCCAGCTCCTCCGTCTGCGTTGATTGTCATCACACCCAGTACGGCATGTGGGAGAAAGGGGACCACCGTACGGTGAGCTGTGAAAACTGCCACGGCCCGTCAATGGCACATCTGGAAACGGGAGAACTGCCGACCATCGAAACATCACGGGAACTCTGTGGATTGTGCCACAGCAGGCTTATTTCACGTCCCGAAGGTTTCCCCCAGGTAGACATGGAGGAAATGGGCGGGGATGAGGAATGCGTTACCTGCCACAATCCGCATGAGCCGCGTGCCGGTATGCCACCACAGGTGCCGCACACACTGGAAGGGCGCACCGAATGCCAGTCCTGCCATGGCCCCCATGAACCCTGGCCGATTCCGCCACCCGAAATTCCGCACACGCTGGAAGGGCGCACCGAATGTCTCTCCTGCCACGGGCCGCAGGAGGTGAGGGGGGCAAAGCTGCCGCAGATACCCCATTCAATCGAGGACCGCGGCAACTGCCTTACCTGTCATAACGCCGGAGCAATCAAGCCCTTCCCCGAAGACCACGCCGGGCGCACCAGCGCCACCTGCACTAACTGCCATCAACAGAAGGAAACAGCAACACAAACGGCGCTGCCGGAAATACTGCCAGCGCCGGAGACATCCGCCCCCCAGGCAAGCACCACGCCGCCACCTCCCCCAACCCCGGCGCTGATACCGCACAGCCTTGAGGGGCGCGATGACTGCCTGATGTGCCACGCCGGTGGCAAGTATGCCGTCCCGGATGACCACGCCGGGCGGGGTAGCGACACCTGTGTAAATTGCCACAGAAGTGAACAGGGGGAGGAAAACAAATGAAGGTTTCCCGCAGAGACTTCATCAAAATAGGCTCCAGAGGCCTGCTGGGAGTACTGGTTGTCTCAAGCCTGCCACCCCTGCTGCGCGGCATAGCCCAAGCCAGGGATAACACCGGCCCCGGGGAGCTGGCCAGTATTGGCGAGTCCGGCTGGGAAAAGCACTACTGGGGCTTCGTCTGCGATAACGAAAAATGCATCGGCTGCGGGAGATGCGTGGTAGCCTGCAAGCTGGAAAATAAAGTCCCCTGGGAGCCGGAATTCAACCGGACCTGGGTGGAAAGATATATCATCACCGAGGAAGGAGAAATCTTCGTGGACTCCCCCAAGGGAGGCCGCGACGGCTTCGGGGCCGTGTCCGCCAACCCGAAATACCGCAACCTGAAAATAAGAAAGAGCTTTTTCGTGCCCAAGTTGTGTAACCAGTGCGATGACCCTCCGTGCGTAACCGTCTGCCCGGTTGGAGCCACCTATTCAACCGACGACGGAGTTGTCCTGATTGACCGGGAACACTGCATCGGCTGCCGCTACTGCATACAGGCGTGCCCGTATGGAGCCAGGTTCTTCCTGCCCGAAGAGGGGGTGGTCGATAAATGCACCTGGTGCTACCACCGTATCAGCAAGGGGCTGCTGCCTGCCTGCGTGGAAGTATGTCCGGTGGAAGCGAGGACTTTCGGTGACCTGCACGACCCCGAAAGCGGAGTGAGCAAGATACTGCGGGAGAAATGGGTGTACACGTTAAAGCCGGAACTGGGCACAGAGCCCAAGGTCTACTACGTCGGTTTTGAAAAGGGGGTGCATTAGGAGATGGCGGGCTACCTCTATCCGAATGAAAGCATCATCGAATGGGACCTGCTCATCGTCATCTACCCGTACATAACCGGGCTGGTGGCGGGTGCCTTCATCGTGTCCTCCCTGTACCACGTCTTCGGCCTGACCAAACTGAAACCGGTAGCCCGCTTTTCCCTGGTCTCGGCACTGGCATTCCTGCTGGTCACACCACTGCCATTGATTATACATCTGGGAAGGCCGGAAAGGGCGCTTGAAATGTTCCTCACCCCTCATCTTACCTCGGCAATGTCAGCTTTTGGCTACATATGGTTTATCTACCTGCTCATGGTGCTTGCCGAGGTATGGCTCATATTCCGGCCGGACATTATCAGGTATGCCAGAACAAGCGAAGGCAGCATGAAGACCGTTTACACGGTTTTAGCCCTGGGGGTACTTGATACCCCGGAGGAGTCCCTGAATATCGACAGAAAACTGATAAAAATACTGTCCCTCATCGGCATCCCGTCGGCATTTCTCCTTCACGGTTACGTTGGCTTTATCTTCGGCGCGGTTAAAGCCAATCCCTGGTGGTCAACACCACTGATGCCGGTTATATTTTTGATGTCGGCAACCGTCTCGGGGATAGCCCTGCTGATTGTCCTCTATGCCGTCATAACCAAAATCAGGAAGATACCACTGAACCACGAATGCCTGCGCTTCCTTGCGCTGTGGCTGATGGGGTTCCTCAGCGTGAACCTGGTACTGGAAGGGCTGGAGGTCTTCAGCATGCTGTACGAATCTGAAGAGAGCTGGGGAATCGTTTCGCAACTGATAACCCGGAAAATAGGCCTGAGCTATTTCGGCATTCAGTTTCTGCTCGGCGCCCTGCTCCCGCTCTTCCTTCTGGGCGGTGCGGAAATAATAAATCTGGGAGCCCGGGCGAAAATGGCAACGAGGCTTTTTGCCTCCAGCCTGGTGCTCATCGGGGTCTTTGCCATGCGCTGGAACGTGGTCATCGGGGGGCAGCTGATTTCCAAGAGCCTGAGAGGTTTCACCGATTTTGTACCGCCGGTTTTCGGCATTAACGGGATAATTACGGCGGGAGCCATCATGGTACTGCCATTTGTCATCCTGGCAGCAATCCTCTACCTGATTCCACCCTGGACGGAGGAGATGAAGCAACCGGAGCGAAGGCAATTCAGCCTTCGGTCAGCCTTCCAGTAAAAGATAAATTAAGGAGGCTGGGACTATGGAAAGACGGGACAATTCTGGCAGGAATCTGCTGCGCCTTGCCGGGGGCTTTATTGCCATCTTCAGCGTTATCATGGGAATGCTCGTTTTATTTGTCATTCCCGGTGCCTGCAGTTTCCTCGGCGGGCTGGAGCTGGTCGTCCTCTTTATCCTCTTCCTGCTCGGCGGAATGGCCTTCGCCGCCGGAGAAGTTATGTCACGAAAAAGGAAAAGAGCGACCCTGAGCTAAGAGCGGGGCATTTTAAACGGAGCTATCATCGGCAGCGGTGGGGTAACAGGGCAGCAAGAATTCACCACAGCCCTGTAGCCTCTCCGTTGCTTCCGCAAGGCCTTCCCTCTTCAATAGCCGTCCGTGCTTTACCCTATCCAGGCCGGTCTCATACCGGCAAAATCCTGGCTGTTATTGTATGATGGCGCCCGTTTATATTAAAATGGTATTTTACAGTAACATCCTGTCTGAACGGCAACATGGCATTAAAACTTTTGTATATTTCGGCTTATGAGCACCATACATAAATTTAAAATCAAATACGATGCCCTTGATGCCTTCATTTTTGACATGGACGGGGTGGTAACCGATACCGCAAGCATCCATGCCGCTGCCTGGAAGAAATTATTCGATGCGTTCTTGAGGAAAGTCAGCCGCCGCAGCGGTGAGAAGTTCCGACCGTTCGATATCGAGTCCGACTATCATATATATGTCGATGGCAAGCCCCGCTATGATGGCGTGAAAAGCTTCCTCGAGTCCCGGGGAATTTCGCTGCCTTACGGTAGCCCCGAAGATGACATTGACCGGCAGACGGTGTGCGGTCTGGGTAACCGGAAAAACCTTTACTTTCTCAGGTATCTGCAAAAGCAGAAAGGAAAGCCGTATGAATCGTCCGTTCGATTCATAAAGTATCTGAAATCAAGAGGTATCCGCACGGCTATAATATCATCGAGCCGCAACGCCGAGGAAGTGCTTGAAGCCGCCGGCGTCAGGGAGCTCTTCGAGATAAAGGTTGACGGGGTAGATTCTGCCGAACTAAACCTGAAAGGCAAACCCCACCCGGACATATTTCTGGAGGCTGCCAGCCGCCTGGGGGTACCACCGGAGCGTACCGCCGTTGTGGAAGATGCCCTGGCCGGTGTTGAGGCGGGGCGCCGCGGCAATTTCAGGCTTATCATCGGAGTTGAACGCGCGGCAAAGGGAGGGCTCCTCAGCAACCACGGCGCTCACATCGTGGTGCGGGACCTTTCTCAAATAGATACGCCGGGCCAGGAAAACGACCCTACGCCGGAAAAAGAAGAGGGAGCATCAGGGCAAGCGTGGTCTCTCGTTTATCAGGACTTCCAGCCAGAGCATGAAGGGCTGAGGGAAACATTGTGCACCCTGGGCAACGGCTATTTTGCCACCCGGGGCACCGCTTCCGAAGCAAACGATGACGGCATTCATTATCCAGGCACCTACATCGCCGGCTGTTACAACCGCCTGAAAACAAATATCTCCGGAAAAACAATCGAGAATGAGAGCCTCATCAACGCGCCCAACTGGCTGCCCTTCTCTTTCCGAACCGGGGACAGCGACTGGTTCGATTTGCGAAAGGCGAAGCTCCTCGATTATCGACGGGAACTCGAATTGCGCACCGGCATACTGAATCGGTTTATCCGCTTTGAAGATAATCACGGACGAATAACACAGGTGCACCAGCGCCGGTTCGTCAGCATGGCTGACCCGAATCTGGCCGGGCTGGAAACGAGGTTTACCGCGGAAAACTGGGCGGGAGTTCTGCATATCATATCAGCCCTCGATGGGCGGGTGAGCAACAACGGTGTTAAACGTTACCGGCAACTCAATAACCAGCACCTCGAACCGGTTATAACGCAAGCGGTAGACGAGGAAACGATTTTTCTAAAAGTAAAAGCCAACCAGTCGAATATCGATATCGCGGAAGCAGCCAGGACCAGAATATTCTGCGGTGATGAGCAAATCAGGCCAAAACCCCGCCTCAATGTCGACTCCGGATATATCAGCCAGGAATATCAGGTCCGTCTGGAGAAAAGACAGCCGGTCACCGTGGAGAAAATCGTCTCCCTGGTTACTTCCAGAGAGCACGCCATCTCTGAAGCTGGCATTGAAGCGCAAAAAAAGGCGCTGCGCGCGGATAGCTTTAACCGGCTGCTGGAGCAAAGCGGCGTGCGCTGGGACCACCTCTGGCAGAGATGCAGCATTGCCATTAAAGACGAAGGGCGCACCGAGTTAATTCTGAACCTCCACATTTTTCACTTACTGCAGACCGTATCGCCAAAGACGATTGATATCGATGCGGGTGTCCCGGCACGGGGACTGCACGGTGAAGCATACCGGGGGCACATTTTCTGGGATGAACTTTTCATATTTCCGTTTCTCAACCTGCGCATACCGGACCTTACGCGCTCCCTGCTCATGTACCGGTACCGGCGTCTCGGAGAAGCCAGGCAGGCGGCGAAGCAAGCCGGGTACAACGGTGCCATGTATCCCTGGCAGAGCGGCAGCGATGGTCGTGAGGAAACACAGACGCTTCACTTAAACCCCGAGTCCGGGCGCTGGCTCCCGGACAGGTCACAACATCAGCGTCACATTAATATCGCCATCGCCTATAACATCTGGCTTTACTATCAGGTGACCGATGATATCGATTTTCTGTCGTTTTACGGGGCAGAGATGATTATCGAGATTGCCCGTTTCTGGGCGAGCACTGCAACCTACAACTCCCACCTGGGCAGGTATGAAATCCGCCGGGTGATGGGGCCGGATGAGTACCATGACGGCTACCCGGATACCGACGAGCCCGGTCTGGACAACAATGCCTACACCAATATCATGACTGTCTGGGTATTGTGCCGTGCCCTGGAGTTAATGGACACCCTCCCTGAACACCGCCGCACCAATCTATGCGATAATCTGGGGTTGACGCAGGAAGAAATAAAACGCTGGGAGGATATCAGCCGGAAAATGTGCATCGTCTTCCACGACGATGGTATTATCAGCCAGTTTAAAGGATACGACGAACTAAAAGAGCTTGACTGGAAAGGCTACTGCCGGAAATACGGCAATATCCAGCGCCTGGACCGCATCCTGGAAGCAGAAGGAGATACCCCAAACAGGTACAAGCTGTCCAAGCAGGCAGACGTACTCATGCTCTTTTACCTGCTCTCCGCAGAAGAAATCCGGGAATTATTCGAACGCCTTGGCTATCCGTTTGAACCGGATATTATTCCGAAGAACATCAAATACTATCTTGAACGCACAAGCCACGGCTCCACCCTCAGCCGCGTGGTGCATTCCTGGGTGCTATCCAGGCTGGAACGCGAACTATCCTGGAGCTTATTTCAGGAGGCGCTGGAGAGCGATGTATCTGACATACAGGGAGGCACCACAAATGAGGGCATACACCTCGGTGCCATGGCGGGGACGGTGGACCTTGTCCAGCGGTGCTACACGGGAATAGAGACCCGCGAGGACAGGCTGTGGTTTAATCCGCACCTTCCCAGAGACCTGAAGAACATCAGCTTTAATATCATCTATCGCCGGCACTGGATTAACGTCCAGATTGATAAAAACAGGCTGAAGATAAGCTCAAGGCCCGCCAAAGTCCCGCCAATCAAAATCGGCCTGAAAGAGAACCTTATGGAACTTGCGCCCGGCGAGTGCGTGGAATGCCCGATTTGAAGTTGACCGGGCGCCGGAGCAAACCAGAAAATCGTCCCGCGCCGGTCAAACTACTGGAGTTTTTCCATCTCTGGCCGGGCATGTGACAAAGGTCGCAGACAGGCGCCAATTACCCGTTCTAAAATAGCCCGACAGGCAATTTTACATGTGCCCGCAATTATGCCCGGTAATTTATTATCTTCACCAGACGAAAGAGGAGTGATAACCATGGTTCGCCTTGAGCAGTTGAGTGAACCGGAGAGAAAGTTCCTGGAAAGGGTCAGTTGCCCCACATTTGAGACCAGTCCCTGGGCGGAAGGTCCGCCGCTAAATCAAAGGCGGGTAGCCATCATCTCAACCGCCGGAGTGCACAGGCGGGGCGACAGGCCTTTTACCGTGAATACCGGAGACTACTACCGCGTTATCCCGGGAAATATCCGGGCAAACGACCTCGTTATGACCCATATATCGACCAATTTCGACCGCAGTGGCTTCCAGCAGGACTGGAACGTCGCTTTCCCGTTAGACCGGCTCCGGGAGCTGGCGGAAGAAGGTGCCATCGGCAGCGTTGCCGATTTTCACTACTCCTTCATGGGTGCGCATAACCCCATGAGTCTGGAGCAGCCAGCCCGTGGCATAGCCGGCCTTCTGAAAAAGGACGGGGTTGACGCCGCGTTACTTCTGCCGGTCTGACCGCTGTGCACGCGCGCCGTCGGCGCGCTGGCGCATTTCCTGGAGGAAGAGAGAGTACCCACAACCCAGATCAGCCTTGTCCGAAAACATACCGAGATAATGAAGCCGCCCCGGGCGCTGTGGGTCCCTTTTGAGCTGGGCCGCCCATTGGGTGTGCCCGATGCCCCGGCATTTCAGAGGCGGGTGCTGCTGGCTGCCCTGAAACTCCTGGAAGCGCCGGCTGGTCCGCTGCTGGAAGATTTCCCCGAGGATGCTCCGGCCTCAGCCGGAAAAGTCACCACACTGGCCTGTCCGGTAAATTTCGCGCAGGAAGGGGGCGACCTGACAGAACCGGAGCAACTGCATACCTCATTTAAAAAGGAAATGGTGTCCATGCGCCCCTGGTACGACATGGCTGTTGAAAAGCACGGGCGGACTACCGTGGGCGTAAGCAAGATGAACCTTGAAGACATCGTCGATTTTATCTACTCTTTTCTCAAGGGCGTTGTGCCGGAAAACCCCCGTGACGACATCCCCTTGGCCTACGTGCTCAAGCTCGCCGTAGATGACTTAAAAGCATACTACCTCGAAGGAATCACCGCCCAGCCGGGACAAGAAGCTGCGCCCAGTAAAATTCTTTCGGACTGGTTCTGGCGGGACACGGTAGCCGGGAAAGTCCTGCTGGCGGTAAAGGAAGCCTGCATGAAAAGCGAGGATGAGATGATACGTTACGTTGGCGGTAAACTCGTTGTCCCCTTTAAGGTTGCGGGTAACAGGGCGAAATGACTATCATTCTTTTCCACCTTATCCACCAGCTCGTGACGGCCAAATTACACCCTGACCTTACTTTTCACCTTCTAGAGGAGCAAAGCCCCGGCGCATGATATTCTCGCTGATTGTTTTCTCGTTCATGAACGCCTTCAGGTATTCCGGGCCGCCGGCTTTGGGGCCGGTGCCCGAGCCCCTGTGCCCTCCGAAAGGCTGGCGCCCGACAATAGCCCCGGTAATGGAGCGGTTCACGTAAAAGTTGCCCACATCAAACTCCTCTTCCGCTCTCCTTATATGCTGCGTACTCCGGGAATAGATTCCTCCGGTAAGGGCATAGCCCGTAGCATTGGCCACTTCCAGAGCCTCGTCAAAGGAACGAACCTTGATTACCGCCAGAACGGGGCCGAAGATTTCTTCCTGAGCAATCCTGGCTTGAGGAGAAACATCGGTGAAAATGGCCGGGCCCGCATAGTAACCCCTCTCCCCGACTTCTCCGGGAACTTCCCTTTTCAACAGGAGCCGTCCTTCTTTTTCCCCGATTTCGATGTAGTCCTGCACCTTTTGCTGTGCATCCCGGCTAATCATGGGACCGATAAAGGTCCCCGGCTGCTGCGGGTCCCCGATTGGCACACTTTTGGCCGCTTCAATGAGCCGCTCCACAAAATAGTCGTGATTATCTTCCATAACAATCAAACGTGAACAGGCGGAACATTTCTGCCCCTGCGCCCCGAGCCACGAGGCGATGGTGCCCCTTATGGCCTCATCAAGGTCAGCATCGCCATCAATGATGATGGCATTCTTGCCGCCGGTTTCCAGAACTCTTTTCTTTATCCCGTTCCGGTGAGGGTATTCCGCAGCCAGCCTATCAATCCGAAGGCCAGCCTCCCGCGAGCCGGTAAACACGATGAAGTTGATTTCGGCGTGCCTGGTTAGATACTCACCCATTTCTCTGCCCGCTCCGGGAAGATAATTCAGGACGCCGTCAGGAAGACCGGCTTCCTGAAAGATTTGCATAACTTTGTAGCCGGTGACCGGCGTCAGGCTGGCGGGTTTGAAGACGGCGGTATTCCCCGCGACAATACTGGCTGAACTCATCCCGGCATTGATGGCGCAGGGAAAATTCCATATCCCCAGGACCAGACCGATTCCCCGTGGGGTATAACGGAAAGAGTTTGTTTCCGCCGGAATCTGAGGTGCCGTTAAACGGGTCTCCCCCAGCAGAAGCATTTGCTTGCCGTAATATTCAAGGAAATCAACCGCTTCGGCTACGTCCGCGTCCGCTTCTTTCCAGTTCTTTCCGGCTTCAAGCACTACCCAGGCCAGCAGCTCAAAGCGCCGCGCGCACATCAGTTCCGCCGCTTTGAAGAGATATTCCGCCCTCTGCCCGGGAGAGGCCTTTCGCCAGGACTTCCAGGCTTCCCCGGCTGCTTCAATCGCTTCATCGGCCAATTTCCGGTCTCCTTTTGCCACCACACCTACGGTCTCGTGGTAATTAGCCGGGTTAAGAGAGATAATGGTTTCCCCGGTCCAGCATGGCTTCCCGTTGATTATGGCCGGGTAGCTCTTCCCCAGTTCCCGTCTTACTTTCTCAAATGCCTTCGTTACCTTATTGCGGTTTTCCTCCAGTGACCAGTCGAGAGGTGGTAGATTGGTGAATGGAGAGGACTCGGCTGCCATCATTGCTGCCCTCCTTTCGATTTTTCCAGATGCGCTCTGCCCTGAGCGGCTGGCTTCTGGCACCGCTCCTGCGGCGCTTTTAACAGTTCCTTTACCGGGACCCCCGCCCCCAGGCTCTGAAAGAGAAAGCCCGTTTGAGAAGTATTCTCAATAATCCTGCGCACCAGAAAACTCATTCCGGGCAGGAGCTCTCCGGAAGCAATATAGACCCTCACCGCGTAATCCGCCTTCAAAATCGCCTTCTTGAGGAGGTCTCCCATTCCCCACAATACCTGAAATTCCAGGCTTTCCCGGGGAACGTTCAGGGCGCTGGCTCTGGCCATTGCCTGAGCAATGGAACGGATATTATGTGAAGCCACCCCCAGCCGGATGACGTCATGGTTTTCCAGCAGGAGCTGGGTGCACCTCTCAAAGCAGGCATCTGTTTGCCGTTTTTCCCTGTATACCGGTACAGGCCAGTTTCGCTGTTCCGCGGCGATTATCTCCCAGTCCCAGTAGGCCCCTTTCACCAGCCGTACCAGAACTGGCCTGCCCCGGCCCTTCGCCCAGCGAATCAAGTCCCTTATTTTCTCTTCCGAATCGAGGAAGTAAGCGTGCATGGCAATGCCGGCGTTTTCAAAGTCCCTGAATTCTTCCTCGGCAAAGACCTCTCTGAAGACCCTGAGCACAAGGTCGCGATACTGGCTCTGTTCCGCATCCAGATTTATCCCCGCCCCTTTCTTTCTGGCCACCCTGAGAATCTCCCGCAGCCTCTCTTTTACCGCCTCCACGCTGTTTTCAAAATCGATGGGGTCAAACTGAGAGTACAGCGCGGACAGTTTAAGCGAGATGTCAATACGAGGACAGCCCAGAGAGGAAAGCTGCTCCATAAGGTAAATGTATTTCTTCATATATCTGTCAGCTTCGCTTTCGCTCAGCACCGCTTCCCCCAGGACATCGAGCGTATAGCTTGTCCCTTCCTTCTGTGTTTTCTGAATCGCTTCCAGCACCTCTTCTGGCGTCGGTCCGACCAGAAAATGCTTGCCAACGCTCCTGACACCCTGCTCGGCTATCGCGGAAACGGTTTTGGCGCCGACGGGAACCCGGCTTGCTGCACCGGCTAACTGGAATATCAACGGCGTCCGGGGCAAACCCCGAACGAGGTATTCCCTGATGTGCCGGTTTTTCTCCTCCGTGGTCTGCAGAACGGGAAAGACGTCAACAAACCGCAGCATCTGTGTCCTCAGACTGTCGTCCCTGGCAAACCACATGATGGCTTTCTCTTTCCACCAGATGGGGCTCAGCACTGCCCTTGTATCGCTCCGGGCAAGGGCAAATAATTTCTTGCCCAGAAACTGTGTTAACTCCTCTACTCCGGTCATTTCTTCCCTCCTTCGCTGTTCACCGGTTTCAGCAGATATGACCAGTCCACATTATGGTATTTGAGCAGCCGGCTATACAGGAAAGGTTCAATGGAGGTGATTCCCTTGACCGCCGCCAGCTTTACCTTCAGGAACTCATTGAATACATCCGTGTTGTGAAAACGGACGCAGATTACCAGGTTAAACCTGCCCGGGGTCACTGAAGCGAAATAGACCGCCGGGTTATCGATTATCCCGTCAATCAACCGGTGGGTAAACCGGTAGTTTATCCTGATGCCCAGCATTGCCCAGACATCGTAGGGTAAGACTTCGGGATTGGGCACCGCCTCTATGCTGAATATCTTTTTGTTCAGCATATTCCTGACACGGCGGTGTATGGTGCTCTCCGCCAGGCCCAGCTTTACCTTCATGTCCGCAGGACGGGTGAGCCCGTCGTGCTGCAAGATGCTCAAGATGCTCCGGTCTGTCTCATCCATCGCGCAGGCATTATGAAAGGCAGAATCGTTCGGGCGGTCCTGCCCGGCACCAGCCCGCTCCGGGAAAGGCAGCGGCCACGAAAAGCGGTAGTACTTCCTCGGCCAGACGAAGGGTATTGTCTCCACGCTGGTAATGCCTTTGACCGCCATCAGCTCGGTATTGACGAAGCGCATGAGCCGGTCAATGCTCCCGAAGAAGACATCCGTCATTATGTCAAATTGACCGATGGTGTAGGCAACGAAATACGTTACCGGGCACCGGATAAACCAGCGGGTTACATCATATAAGGCTTCAGGGCTGACCTTAACCCCCAGGGTCGCCCACCCCCTGTAGCCGAGCAGTACGGGGTTGGGCAGCGCAACCACCTTGATGATGCCTTTATGGCGCATGTGCCGTATTCTGCGCTGCAAAGTCCTCTCCCCGATGCCCGTTTTTGCTGCCAGGAGGGTGGCTCTTTTAAACCCCTCTCGCTCCAGTTCATTCAGCAGCTTCTGGTCTATTTCATCCATATATCGATCGGTCTCCCTGATGCGAGTTAAAGGGCGACTGGCACTTTTTGACGTTATCTTCCGCCAATTATAATTATTTCGGTAAATTTTGTCAATAATCAAATAATTATGTCGTTAGTATGGTATGGAAGCGGTTTTCATGATAATCCGGCGGCGAAAGCCCGGAACATGATGGATTGTCGAACTGTTCTGCGTTTAGCTTTTCCCGCCCGGATAGGGTATAATCTTTTATAATATTTCGGCATATAGGTGGAGCGGCTTTCGTTGAATCTTACCCAGGTGCCGGAGCGCATCAGCCGGATTGGTGAACTGGCCAACAACCTCTGGTGGAGCTGGAATAATGAGGCCCGTCAGCTTTTCCGCGCTCTGGATTACCCTCTCTGGAAGGAGAGCGGGCATAATCCGGTAAAACAGCTCTCCTGGCTCAGACCGGAACGGCTGGCGCGGGCAGCCGCTGACCCCGCATTCCTCGCCCTTTACGACTCGGTGATGGCAGCCTATGACGAAGCAATGTCCCCCCTTGACCACACCTGGTGGCATGCCAATTACCCAAGCCTGTTCTCCGGACCGCTGGCCTATTTCTCCATGGAATACGCCATTCATAATTCCCTGCCCATCTACGCCGGGGGTCTGGGGGTGCTGGCGGGGGACATCTGCAAGGAGGCCAGCGACACCGGGCTGCCGATGGTCGCCATCGGGTTCATGTACCCCCAAGGATACTTTCACCAGCACATATCCGCCTCCGGCTGGCAGGAAGAGGAATACCAAGAGCTGAACTTTGACGAAGCGCCCATCAACCGGGTTTGCTCTCCCGGCGGCGACATTGCCCTGACGACGGTCAGGCTGGGCGATATTGACCTGGCGCTTGGTGCCTGGCACGTCAAAGTGGGACGCACCGACATTTATTTGCTGGATACGCAGCTTGAGGAGAACCCCGAACCTTACCGGCAGCTCTCGGCGCGGCTCTACGTTTCCGACCGGGACCTGCGCCTGCAGCAGGAAATCGCCCTCGGCATCGGCGGTGTGCGCGTGCTGCGGGCACTTGATATCAATCCCGCGGTCTGGCACGCCAATGAAGGGCACACTGCCCTTATGACGCTCGAACGCGTCAGGGAGAAAGTGGCAGCGGGCATGAGTTTTGCTGAAGCACAGCAGGAAGTACGGCAGACCACGGTGTTTACCACCCACACGCCGGTTACGGCCGGGCATGATATCTTCGCCGTGGAGCTGGTGGAGAAATACTTCCAGAGCTACTGGGGGCAACTGGGCATTGACCGCAGGGCGTTTTTTGAGCTTGGCTGGCAGGGCAGCTCCGAACCGGAGAACTACAATATGACCGTCCTGGCCCTTAAAATGGCCCAGCAACGCAATGCGGTAAGCAAACTTCACGGCAGCGTCACCCGAAAGATGTGGCATGGTCTCTGGCCGGATATTCCCGAAGAGCAGGTGCCCATATCCCAGGTGACCAACGGCATTCATGTACCTTCGTGGGTTGCTCCGGAACTGAACAATCTCCTGAAAGAGCATCTCGGCGAAGAATGGATGGTGAACCACGATGACCCCCTTTTGTTGTCGGAAAAGATAACGCAGGTACCGGACGAGGCCCTCTGGAGAGCCTGCCAGAGGCTCAGGCGCAAGCTCGTGGGAGCGATTCGAGAACGTATGCGTTCCCGGTGGCTGGAGGACGACGTCTCATGGACTCATATGCTGATGATGGGAGCACTGCTTGACCCTGAAGTGCTTACCATTGCCTTTGCGCGCCGCTTTACCGAATATAAACGGCCGGAACTCGTCCTGCGGGACACCCAGCGCCTGAAGCAGATTGTCGCCAATAAATGGCATCCGGTTCAGATTATATTTGCCGGTAAATCACACCCGGCTGACCTGGCTTCCAAGGGTCTCTTGCAGCAGGTCTATCAAATAGCCGCCGACCGTGAATTTCAGGGCAGGATAGTGTTCGTCGAGGACTACGATATGCACCTGGCACGCTATCTGGTGCAGGGAGTCGATGTCTGGCTGAACGTTCCACGGCGCCTCCGGGAAGCGAGCGGCTCAAGCGGGATGAAAGCAGCCCTGAACGGCGTGCTGAATTTGAGCGTGCTGGACGGCTGGTGGCACGAGGGGTATAACGGCCGCAACGGCTGGGCAATTGGCTCACCGGACACTGCTGCCACACCAGAAGAAGAAGATGCATCCGACGCTGAGGCGCTCTACCGCCTGCTGGAAGACGAGGTTGTACCGCTCTATTATGACAGAGACGTGCACGGGGTGCCGCGCCGCTGGGTGGCCATGATTAAAGAGACAATGCGCTCCGTTGTGCCGGCCTTCTGTACCCGCCGGATGATGAAGGAATACATTGAGAAGCTTTACCGCCCGGCTGTCCAGAGGTCATAGCCAGACCTGCTCGGTGCCAAGTTAAACGTTGGTCATCAGCGCCACTGGAAAGGTGCGCAGTATTTCGGAGACAGCCAGCCTTCTCCCTTCCTCCAAGTCTATCTCTTCCCCGGTCAGGACGTTGTGCCAGTTCCGGGGGGCGTTCCGGGGAAGGAGCAACCGGCTTTGCCCCCAGACCGGGCCCAGAGGAAATTTGCCGGCCGGCACCAGCCTGGCGGTAAGCCTCGGCACTACGGCAAGTGCCCATTTTCCCCCGCAGCGCCGGCAGAAGGCGCAAACATGTTCCCGCATATCCCGGGAAACCCGGACCGGCAGATACCCACCCTTCTGAAATATGGCCCTATTCTCACTGCGGAAGCGCAATGCCCTCCGGATGAGATAGAGTTTGACCCGTCCGTCCTCCCAGGAATTGAGCAGTTCCGCCAGCAGATGCGGCGTGCCGGACACTTCCCTCCGTATCAGTTCGTCGAGATATCTCTTCCGTTCTGGAAAGTCAACCGGCCGGCGGTTGTCCGGGTCCACCAGGCTCAGGTCCCAGAGCTCCGTCCCCTGATAGAAATCAGGTATTCCGGGAGAGGTAATCTTGAGCAAGACCTGCGCCAGCGAGTTCAGGGCTCCATGATATGCTATTTGCTTCTCAAACGCCAGGAGGTCTTCTAAAAACGCATTCTCTCTGGTGCCGTCCAGAATAGACTCCAGGAACCTGATGAGGGCACTCTCGTAGTCGGAATCAGGCGAGAGCCAGTCCGTGAAGACCTTGGCCTCCCTCACCGCCTTTATCATATATTTCTTCAACCGCTGCCTGAACCCGGGCACCTCGTCCTCGTAGAGAGGCCAGGCACCCACCAGTGTCTGGTAGAGCAGTACCTCCGTGCCGGGCTCAGGTACGGGCAGTCCGTTTACCAGATGTTTTCCCGGCCCGTTCCAGCGTCTCCATCGAGTCAGGCGCTTTTCCCATTCCTCAGGGATTTCGGAGAGCACGTTGATTCTGGCCCTGACATCCTCGCTCCGCTTCGTGTCATGCGTGGAGGTGGCGTTCATTGTGTGGGGCCAGCTATCCTGCCGTGCCTGAATTCGGCGATAGAAATCGTCAGCGGACAGGCCTCCTGAATCCGGTTCGCCCCCCACTTCGTTAAGCGATACCAGGCGGTGATAACAATAGAGAGCGGTATCCTCGTACCCTTTGGCCATAATGGCACCTGTCAACTGCTGCCAGCGCAAACCGAAGTTTTGCCACTGCCCCTGTTGCTCCTTGCTCAGAGTCTTCGGCAGGTCAAGCAGCAGCACGCGTCGCAAAAAGTCCAGCGAGGCAGCGTTCGACGTGCCGCTGGTTCTTCGCCCGGCCTCCCGCAGAGCTTCCTCAAGGTAAGCCCTGTCGCGAGGGGAGATTTCCATTGTCCGCGTGTAAGTGCGGTAGATGGGCAGAGAAGCGGTTACCTCCGCAAGCACCCGCTTCGCTTTTGCCGCTGACAGACGAGGAGTGTGCCCGGCTTCCCGGGCGAGGTGCGCCAGATAACGCCCCAGCGCCTTCATTTCCCCGGGAAATAAATCGGCCATTATCTGTTTCTTTTTGTCATGGACAATATCTTTAAAAGCTGCCTTCATATGCGTAAAGCGGGAGTAAATCTCACCCAACGCCTCTGCCCCATCGCCGCCGACAAAAAGGGCGTTTGCCGTGCTGGCAAAGTCATAGCCCGTTGTCCCGAAAACCGGCCATTCTTCGGGGAGAGTCTCATTGCCGGCAAGGATTTTCTCTACCACCACATAGAAACTGGCTTTACCTGCAGCCTCGCTCATCCGGCCAGCGATACAGTGCTGCAACCGGAGCAAATACTGCAGGGGGTCGTACAGCCCGTCGATGTGGTCAATCCGCAGTCCTGTAATCTTGCCCTCGGCAATAAGACGCAAGACCAGGGAATGTACCGCCTCAAACACCCGGTACTCCTCCACACGGATGCCTGCTAAATCACCAATATCAAAGAACCGCCGGTGGCCACCAATCTTATTTGTCCCCTTCTCGAAAGCAAGCCAGTCGGTGTCAAAGAAACCGGCATACGGTGACTCCTTACCGTTCTCCAGAACGTCCGTCCACCACGGATTTTCGGGGCTGGCCGCCATGTGGTTGGGGACAATGTCAAGAAGCATTCCCATCCCCTGCTTTCCGAGTTCGCCCGCCAGGGCACCAAAATCCGTCTCCGTGCCGAGCTCCGGGTTCAGGCGTGTCGGGTCAGTCACGTCATAGCCGTGTGGACTTCCCCTGCGTGCTTTCAGGACGGGCGAAGCATAAAGGTCGGAGATGCCCAGCCGGTGCAGATAACCGACCAGGTTGCGGGCATCTTCAAAGCGGAACTGCCCGTTGAACTGAAGTCTGTAGGTGGCGACGGGTATTCTCAAGTCTGACATCTAGCCGACCCGTATGGATAGTTTTTGCCCCAGAGGAACAAACTGGCCAAGCCACTCCTGGGCCGCCCCGTCTCCCTGCTGTGCTCTTTTCTGAAACTCAGGATAAGCGGACCCGAGCATCTCGTGGTAGAGGTTCTGCACTTTCCACAGGTCTACCTGAAACGGTAACGCGCGCAGCATTTCGGCCGCAGACAGCAATTCTTTAAGAAAGTCAATATTTTCCGGGTCGGCGGCTAACCTTGCCATCATCCTTTCCAGTGTCTGCTGCAAAAAGTAGCTCAGCCCCTCAGCATCAAGCTCCACCTGCCAGGTGTGCGTCTCGTCCAGGAGGCCCTTGATACGCTCCGTGTCGAGGCTATCACCGCTGACCGCCTTTCGCAGCTCGCTGTTCAGGATAAACTCAGCCGCCGAATGAAAGCTCTTTGGAATCGGGTTGCCCAGTTCCGAGAGAAAGCGCATCGGCGGGTAATGGTATTCGTATAATTGATGGTAGGCGGCTTCAATTTCCGACAGGGATGACTCCAGGATGGAGCCCAGAACCTTTCGCTGTTCATCCAGGAAGAGGTTCTTGATAGAGAACGTTGAAGTGCCAAAGTGTTTGTCCAGAAGGCGAATAACCTCCGGAAAATCAGCCGAAGAGAAGGTCTGGTTCAGCTCCTGGAGCATTGCCTGGTACTCCTTTTCTCCCTGGTACTCACGGATACCGGCATTTACATTGTGGTCGCCGAAGTGCAGAACGCCGAAGCTCAGGGTGGCCGATTCTCTGGTTATGGTAGACGTGACTTCCGCCTTCCCCGCTACCAGCTTTGGCTTGCCAGCGGCAGCGCTCTGATAGTCCTCAAGGTCAATATCATAGCAGTAAATCCTGGCCTGCTCACCATAGGGTTCAAAAAGCGAACTGATGGCAAAGTGGGCGGTGACCTTGGTCAGGTCTACCATGGATGGTTTCACGAATTTATCGTAAATGCGGCGGCCGTCACCGTGTTCCGGAATGTTGCTCCGGGCAAGCTCGAGGCGTCCGAGGAAGTTCTGCTCAATGTCATCGCCGAAAAGTTCCCGCGCTAATTGAACCGCCCGCCCGCCATATTGAATGACCTGCACCGTCTCAATGCCCGATAGTTCATCAAAAAACCAGCCACAACTGGTGTACATAAGCATAGCATGCCGCTGGAGCTCCAAGAGTTTGAGTACGGTTACCGTTTCTGATTCGTTCAACTCCCGGGTGCGGTGCCGGTCCAGGAACCTCTGGGCGCTCTCCGGGGAGCGGTCAAGGACTACCTCAATATAATCGTCACGGGCAGCCCACGGGTCTTTCAGGAGCTCCTGTGTCTTTGCCTCGTACCTTGGAGTTAAAGTATCGCGGAGCCAGTCCAGCGCCTCACGCAGAGGGGCACGCCAGGCCTGATTCCATTTAGGGTTCCTGCCGGCATTACATCCGCAGTCAGTCCGCCACCGCTCAATCCCGTGAGAACAGCTCCAGGAGGTATTCTCTATGATTTCAACCTCATGCGCTGGCGGGTGTCTCTCCAGATATTCGCCGTAATTGGTGATTTGCGCCACACCGCTGGTTTCAATGTGATGGAGGGCAAAAGCCAGTGCCATATCCCCGAAGCGGTGATGATGACCGTAGGTCTCGCCGTCGGTGGCAATGTGGACAAACTGGGGCGAGGCGCGCTCTTCAGAGAAGGCGCCAGCAAGACGGCCGGCAAAATTGTCACCACTGCTGAGCAAATCCTCAAAGGCAACGCTCCGTGCTACAGGGCCATTGTAGAAAAGGAGGGAGAGCTTCCGACCCGATGGCAGCTTTGCCTCATAAGCCATGGCGGGGTCAATGCCGGCGCCGGAGACATCATCCCAGGCGTCGGTTCCTATCTGGCGCACCCGTTTAGCCTGATGAGGAGCGAGAATGGTAAACCCGATTCCCAGTTCGGCAAGGATATCCAGAGTTTCCAAGTCCACAGCGGTTTCCGGGAGCCACATCCCTTCGGGTTTGCGCCCAAAGCGGTGCTCGAAGTCCCGGATTCCCCAGAGCGCCTGAGTGTATTTGTCCCGGCGATTCGCCAGGGGCAGAATCATGTGGCTATACGCCTGGGCCAGAGCTGAGCCATGCCCGGAGAAGCTCTGCTGAGCCTTCCGGTCTGCTTCCAGAATGGCCTGATAGACATCAGGTGCCTTCTCCTCCATCCAGGCGAGCAGGGTTGGCCCGAAGTTAAAACTCATTTTGGCGTAGTTGTTCACTATCCGGGTAATATAGCCTTCGCTGTCCAGTATGCGCGAAGCAGTATTGGGGGCATAGCATTCGGACGCTATCCTTTCGTTCCAGTCATGATATGGATAGGCCGAGTCCTGCACCTCAATATCCTCCAGCCATGCGTTCTCCCGCGGCGGCTGATAGAAATGGCCGTGAATGCAAATATAACGTTCCATCTAAGTCTCCCTCATAAATAGGGCAAACGCCCACGGATTGAGCCTGACAGCAACCTCACCCTTTGAGTTAAGACGTTCGGGTACGGCACTCCCCCTCCCGTGCCACCGCTCCTCTGCCGAGTCCAGCCGTTTTTGCCAGCGTCCCGCTGGAACCGGCGAGGCAGCCGCCGCCTGGTTATCATTCAGATTGAAGAGGGCCATGACCTCGCTATCTCCTTTCCAGCGATGCAGGGAGAGCAGCCCACGTTCCTCGATGGCTCGCACGTCCATACTCTCCTTGCTCAGGCAAGCCAGAGCGGGGTTCTGTTTACGAAACTGAATCAGCTCTCTATAAAATTCCAGCAAGACGCCGCGCTGCCCATCACGCCGCAAGCCGTGATTCAGTTTGGCATTTAAAAAGGTGACTTCATCCTGAGGGTCGGGTAACGCGCCCCGCCACCGGAAGGCGGCAAACTCATCCCGGCGCCCTCTACGCACCGCCTCCACCAGCTCCGGTTCAGAGTGGCTGACAAAGTAGGGAAAGGGAGCTGTCTCCCCGTATTCCTCGCCCATGAAGAGAAGCGGGATGAAGGGTGACAGCAGGACGATGCCAGCCGCCAGCTTGAGCGCCTCAAAAGGGACAAGCTGACTCAAGCGCTCGCCATTCAGGCGGTTGCCCACCTGGTCATGGTTCTGGGCAAAGACCACAAAGCGATGGGCAGGAATTTCTCCGGAGGGGACGCCATGCCTTCTCCGGCGGTAACAGGAATATTGCCCGGAATAGACAAAGCCTTCCTTAAATGCCTTGACAAGGTGCTGAAGCTGACCGAAATCCTCGTAGTAACCGGTTCGTTCGCCGGTCAGCAGCACGTGGAGCGAATGGTGAAAATCATCGTTCCACTGGGCATCCAGCCCATAGCCGCCCACCTCCGGCGGCCGGATAAGGCGGGCATCATTGGCGGCGCTTTCCCCGATGAGATAAGCCTTTCGTTCCAGCTGCTCCACCTGCCCGTGAAATGCCGCAGAAAGCTCCTCCAGAAAAGGATAGGACGAGATATCCAGTATGGCATGGAGCGCATCCAGGCGGAGAGCATCAATGTGAAACTCGGTGAGCCAGCAGATGGCGTTTTCAATGAAAAAGCGGCGCACCTCGTCGCTGTGGGGGCCATCGAAGTTGAGTGCTGCTCCCCACGGGGTCCTGTAGCGGTCAGTGAAGTACGGCCCGAAGTCGGTGAAATAATTCCCCTCTGGGCCCAGATGATTGTAGACAACATCTAAAATTACTGCCAGCCCTTTCTGGTGGCAGGCATCGACCAGGCGCTTCAGCCCCTCCGGTCCGCCGTAAGAATCCTGTACCGCAAAAGGGTATACGCCATCATAACCCCAGTTGCGGTTACCGGGGAACTGGGCGACGGGCATAAGCTCCACGGCGGTAATGCCCAGAGCCTTCATTTCATCGAGATGGGGAATGACAGCGTCAAAGGTTCCTTCATCGGTGAAGGTTCCCACGTGCAGTTCGTAAACGATATATTTTTCCAGGGGCAACCCCGCCCAGTTCCGGTCTTGCCACGGGAAACGCGAGTCCACCACCTGAGACGGGCCGTGAACGCCCCCGGGCTGAAACCGGGATGCCGGGTCAGGGCGTTCCTTCTCCGATTTCAAACGGTAGAAGTACCGGCTTCCCGGTTCCACACCTTCAGCAATCGCCTGATGGTAGCCTTGGTCATCCCTTGCTAAAGGCAGTATCGACTCTTCAGGCGATGTAACGTGCACTTCCACCTTTTGAATAAACGGTGCCCAGACGGTGAACTGGCACCGGCCATTGCCCAGATATGTAGCGCCCAGGCCGTTTTCCCCGTTCACGTCCTGCGCCTCCCGCTCTTAAAGCACGCCACTGCCAGGGGCGGCAGGCTAATCTCAATGGAATAAGGTCGTCCATGCCAGGGGGCTCTGGGCGCTCTTATCCTCCCCGGATTGCCCTGGCCGCTGCCACCATACTCCACGGCGTCACTGTTGAGGGCCTCTCTCCAGAAGCCACCGCGCGGGACACCAACCCTGTATTTGAGGTGAGCCGCCGGGGTGAAGTTGCAGACGACGAGCAAAATATCATCGGCCGATTTTCCCCTGCGGACGAAGCTGATGACGCTTTGCAGGGCATCACTGGCATCAATCCATTCAAAGCCCGCCGGGTCGCAGTCCTTCTCATGAAGTGACGGTTCACTCCGGTAAAACCGATTCAAAGCCTTCGCCCACTTGTTAATTTCAGCATGTCGCTCGTATTCAAGAAAATGCCAGTCCGGGCTTCCGTCATGGGCCCACTCCCGCCACTGACCAAACTCTGCTCCCGTGAAGAGCAGCTTCTTGCCCGGCTGGCTGTACATATATCCCAGAAGCAGCCTCAGGTTGGCGAACTTCTGCCAGTCATCGCCCGGCATCTTTCCTATAAGTGAGCCTTTTCCATGCACCACCTCATCATGGGAGAGGGGCAAAACAAAGTTTTCGTTGAAGGCGTAAAGCATGCGGAAGGTCAAAGTGTTGTGGTGGTATTTCCGGTAGATGGGGGCACGGGACATATACTGCAATGTATCATGCATCCAGCCCATGTCCCATTTCATGCCGAAACCCAGACCACCCAGATATGTCGGCCGTGAGACCATCGGCCACGCCGTGGACTCTTCAGCGATGGTCTGCACATCAGGATAGTTCCTGTATACCTCCTCATTGAGTTTTCGCAGGAAGGCAATGGCTTCCAGGTTTTCCCGGCCGCCATACTTGTTGGGTATCCACTCGCCTTCTTTCCGGGAGTAGTCAAGATAGAGCATGGAAGCGACCGCATCCACACGAAGGCCATCGGCGTGATACCTGTCAAGCCAGAAGAGGGCGCTGCTCAGGAGGAAACTCCGCACCTCCGCACGCCCGTAATTGAAAATATAGCTCTTCCAGTCAGGGTGAAAGCCCATTTTGGGATGAGCGTGCTCGTACAGGTGTGTCCCGTCGAAGAAGCCCAGCCCGTGCTCATCGGTGGGAAAGTGTGACGGCACCCAGTCCAGAATCACCCCGATTCCATGCTGGTGCAAATAATCAACCAGGTACATGAAATCCTGGGGAGTGCCGTAACGGCTGGTGGGCGCAAAGTAGCCCGTGGTCTGATAGCCCCAGGAGCCGAAGAAGGGGTGCTCCATGACCGGGAGAAACTCCACATGAGTGAAGCCCATTTGCCGGACATAATCAGCAAGTTGAGGTGCCAGTTCACGATAGGAAAGGGAACGGTGTCCTTCCCCGGCCACCCTTTTCCAGGAGCCCAGGTGCACCTCATAGATAGCCATCGGAGCATCAAGGCCATTACGCTGCCGCCGCTTCTCCATCCACTCCCCATCTCCCCAGGCGTATTCAAGGTCCCAGACTACGGATGCGGTCTCGGGCGGAATTTCATTGTAGGCAGCGAACGGGTCAGCCTTATCCACCATATAGCCCTTATAACGGGAGGCGATGTGGTACTTGTAAACGGTGCCCCTGCCTACCCCCGGAATGAACCCTTCCCAGATTCCCGACTGTCTCCGGGGCTGCAGAGGATGGCTGGCCTTATCCCAGCAGTTAAAATCGCCAATAACGGACACCTGCCTGGCATCCGGGGCCCACACGGCAAAATAGGTTCCTTTCTGCCTTTTAACCGTCAGCGGATGTGCTCCCAGCTTCTGGTACAGGCGAAAGTGAGTGCCTTCATTGAAAAGGTGAAGGTCATCCTTTGAAAGGAGGGTTACCTCCGCTGGCCCATTCCGTTTTCTCCGGTCTAATTCAGGCCCTGAGGCTGATTTGCCGTGTGCCTTCTCCTCTGTCATCATCGGTGATTGCTCCGCTTACGAATCTGGTCAACAACCCGTAGTGTATCAATTAACCGGGGCAGTTGGCAAAACTGCTCGAAAGCGTATCGTGCCCTGCGCCGCCAGTTCGGGTATTCCTTCCCGGTGCTCGGTATGTTCTGTGGCCGTATCTCAAGCCAGAGGTCTTCCAGGTTGATGAGGACCGTCCGGGCCCGGCTGGCAGCCAGAAACGATAGGCACGCCTTGATGACAGCGGCGATATCATTCCCCGTTCCCTGGAGCCAGCCCCTGTCCCTCAGGAAAGCTATCAAATTATTTTTCATGTCCGGGAGCTTGCTCTTCTCTTCTCCTGCGCCTGCCTCATCCAGGAGGCCAAGCCCCCTACGCTCCTCGATGTCCAGACCCTGCCAGAAGGCGGCAAATGGCGGCATATCATGGGTATTAAGGCTGGCTACGGAGCTGGGCGAAACCGGAGGCAGGCCTCTGCGCGGGTCAGAGGCAAGTTCGTAATGCACCACGTACGTACGATGGAGGCCATGCCGGCTCATGGCTGGCCTCACGTACGAGGGCACCGTCCCCAGGTCTTCACCGGCAATAATAGCTTTATGGCGATGTGACTCAAGGGCCAGTATAGCATAGAGCTCCTCGGCCCGGTAGCGCATATAGACCCCCTGAGCAGCCTCGACTCCCTCCGGAATGCAGAACAGCCGGTGGAGACCCATCACATGGTCAATGCGAAGGATACCGGCGCACCGGAGGTGATGGCGCAGGCAGGCAATCAGGTAACGGTAACCTCGCTCCCGGATTTTCTCCGGGTGCAGCGGTGGAAACCCCCAGTTCTGCCCCCGGGTAAAAACGGCGTCCGGGGGTGCCCCGGCCGAAGAGTCCGGGATAAAGGCTTCGCGCTCCCGCCATACATCATAGCCGCCAGGATGGACCCCCAGCGGAAGGTCCAGATACAGCCGGACACCTTTCTCTCTGGCCCCTTCCGAGGCATTTTCCACCTGCTGATGGGCCAGCCACTGTACGTACAGGTGGTAACGCCTGTTCTCCTCGCTGTAATCCCGCCCGGTCAAAGTACCGTCGCGGAGCGGGGCCGGCCAGGCTCGCCAGTGCTCGCCGCGTTCATCACATACCGCGCGGAAGCGGGCATAGTCCTCCGCCAGCGGTTTCGCCCCGGCAAAGCGGTACAGCCCCTCAAGGCGGTTAGATGCCCCGGCAAACAGAGACCGGCACAGTTCCCGAAGGGCCCCGCGCTTCAATGCCATTTGCCGCCGATAATCTACCAGAGGCGCCTTACGCAGAGCTTTAACCTCATTTTGAAATGACGATGATTCCAGAAGGGCCTGCGCTGAAGGGCATTCTCGCAACTCGGGAACCGCATTTATATCCAGATAAAATTCGTTCCATAACAGCCGGCTGGCGGGGAGATAAGGGCTGGGTTCTGAAAGTGCATCCAGGAAAGTGGCCAGCAGAGGTAAGGTGGCCACCGCCCGGCCACCCATCCCGGCGACCCATGCGGTTAAAGATTTGAGGTCTGAGAAGTCGCCGCTTCCCCAGCTTCTCCGTGAATGCAAAGCATATAAGGGGAGAAATACTCCCCAGCACCTTTTCTCTTCCCCCACAGGTGGAACGTATGCCTTGGCGGGTGCCGAAATAATCAGGCTTTCTCTAGATCTTTTTGAGAGCTCCAGGGTCAGCCGATGGTATCCCCGGGGTAACCCACCGGGCAGAGAGAGCTGTTTGACCACATATTTCGCCTCCCCTACCTCTGCAGTCTCAAGCGCTTCCCGGTCTGTGCCATGCCACTCCCACCGTATCTCCTCGCCGGACTCCAGCTTCAAATGACATCTGAGCCTGGCGTCTGCTTCATGAAAGGGGAGGCGAACCTTCACCGGAGGTAGCTCGCCATTCCAGGCCACCATGACTGGTTCTATCACCCGTTGCCACAGCGCCCGTTGCCTTTCACGCCACGCCGGGGGCACATCCTGAAGGCTCGCCACCGGAGCCCCCAGTGAGCGCAGTGCCGCCAGCAGAGCCTCCGCAGAAGCCCGCTGCCGGAGGTGATTCACGCCGTAATAGGCCGTCTGAATACCGTACCGGCGGGCTAACTGGTGGAGAAAGCGAACACCCGAAGAAGCGCTCATTTTCCGGCCTTCTTCTCTGCTTTTCTCCCGGCTTCTTTGCTCGTCTCCTCAGGTTCATGTGCTGCTTGAGCCCCGGCCTTCACAGATTCTGCCCCAGCCTGTAGCATCTGCAATATACCCTGAAGGGGCAATCCAACCCAGTCCGGACGATTGTTGAGTTCATAGTTTACTTCATACAGGGCTTTGTCAAGAAGATACGCGTCCAGAAAAACCCTCATGCCTTCCCGGCTCTGAGGCAGGATGGGGGTAGCGGCCATCGTTTCCAGGTAGGATTTCAGGTAGATGGCAGAGACCCACAGGTACCAGGACCGCGCCCACTCTTTCAGTACTGGCAGGTCTTCCGGCCGCAGTACGCCTGATTCCTGACCGCGCAGGGCAGCGTAGTGAAACGAGCGTATCATACCGGCAACATCCCTGAGGGGCGAGCGTTTTATCCGCCGCTCTCCCAGGCGCCGCGCCGGCTCCCCCTCAAAGTCGATGGTGACAAAGTCGCTGCCGGTATAGAGCACCTGTCCCAGATGATAGTCACCGTGACAGCGCACGCGCATCCCGGTAATTCTCCGGCTGGTCAGGTCCTGAAAGCGCCCCATGATGACATCCTCCAGGGAGAGAACCTTCCGCGCGTCTGCTTTCACCTCGTCCGGGAGCTGTTTCAGGCGCTGACGCAGCAGTTGCAGGACCTGAGAGGCAAACCCCCTCATCCCGTGGCAGAGAGACCGCTGGTAGGTCGCAGAGAACGGCTCAGGAACGAAATTCGGGTCTTCCATAGCTGAAGCCAGTGTCATATGGAGTTCCGCGGTACGCTGGCCCAAAAGCTCAGCTGAGACCGAGTACGGGCCGAGAGTCTCTTCGACTATGGGGGGAAGAGCCTCATCACTCATGTCCACAAAAGACGTTCCCTGTGGTAGCGGCGCCTCCGCTCCCGGGTGCGCCAGAACCCTTTCGAAATAATGCCCCAGAGAATCGAGCGTGTAGTCCCAGCCATCACCCTCGTTGTGCACATACCCGTGCAGGATGCCCAGCGTCACCGGCTCACGCAACCGCCGGCTCCGGTATTCGAGAAATCCAGCTACCGGAGGGGTATGGGGAAAAGGTTCCTTTTCCGTAAGAAAGCGCCCAATTTCGAGTTCAGGGCTGACTCCTTCCTCCAGGCGGCGAAACAGCTTTAACTTGAACCGGTCCCCGTAGACCACCGAGGTGTTGGTCTGCTCCCCCGCCAGGACAGCGGATTCCAGGGCTTCCTGAACCGGCTCGCGTATCTTGCGAAATACGGTGCGGGAATGGGAGGTTACCAGCTCTCCTTTTCCTCCCCTGAAGCGGCGGCGGCGGGCCATGGCCTTGAGTAACGCATCGCGGAAGCCCTGTTCAATCAGGGCATCGTAAATGACCCCCTCCCTTTCACTGCCTTTGCGCCCCAGCTTCAATCGGGAGATGACAGCTTGCGGCAGGTCATCGAGGACCTGAACCGCCCGCTCTTCCAGGGCAAAGGTAATGGGGATGAGATAGGTCTCGGGTTCGCCCTCGAAGTATTCTATCCTGACCAGCACCAGATGGGCTGCGGACTTATCGTAAGGCATGGAGATAGCGTCCTCTATCTCCACCAAACGCGTGTGCCGTGCCTTGCTGCCAAACCAGCGGCGCTGCCTTACATAGCTCAACAGGGCCGCCTCCAGTATAGGCCTTCTCCCGCGCTTGTACAGGTCCATCCATTCCCCTGTCAGGGCTACAGTTGGCACCGAGACCTCTACCGGCCTGGTCTGCAAATCGATCAGCTCCGGCTGTCTTGACTCTATGGAAAACCAGTAGAACGCGTACGGGCTGAGGGTGATAAAGTACGGCGCTTCCCCGATTCGGGGAAACTCCGCCTGCCCGAAAACCTCAACGGGCACCATTCCATTGAATTCACCAAGGTCAAGGCTGGTATGCTGTACCGAACGTGAAAGGTTGGCCACCACCAGAACGGTCTCATCCTCATAGCGGCGGATGAAAATCAGCACCTTTCGGTTATCCGAGTAAAGGAACTCAAGGCCTCCGCGCCCGAAGGCTTTGAAGCGTTTTCTCACGGCAATAAGGCGCTTCATCCACCAGAGAAGGGAGTCCGGGTTATTCTGCTGTGCCTCCACGTTGACGGTTTCATAGTGATACTCGGGGTCGATGTTGACCGGCAGGTACAGCCGCTGCGGGTTGGTGCGAGAGAAGCCCGCATTGCGGTCAGCACTCCACTGCATCGGCGTGCGCACGCCGTTGCGGTCGCCCAGATAAAAGTTGTCCCCCATGCCAATCTCATCACCGTAGTAAATCACCGGCGTTCCGGGGAGCGAAAAGAGAAGCCCGTTCATAAGCTCGATTTTCTTGCGGTCATGGTTGAGCAGGGGGGCCAGGCGGCGGCGTATCCCCAGATTTATTCGAGCCTGAGTATCATAAGCATAGACCCGGTACATGTAGTCCCGCTCTTCATCGGTAACCATTTCCAGAGTGAGCTCATCGTGGTTGCGCAGAAAAAGGGTCCACTGACAGGGGTCGGGAATCGGAGGGGTATGCCGGAGGATATCAATGATGGGGAAACGGTCCTCCATGCGAATTGCCATAAACATGCGCGGCATAAGGGGAAAGTGATATGCCATATGGCACTCATCTCCTCCGCCAAAGTAAGCGACGGCATCCTCAGCCCACTGATTTGCCTCCGCCAGCAGCATGCGGTTTTTAAACTGTGCGTCCACATGGCGGCGCAGTTTCTTCAGAAAGGCGTGCGTCTCCGGCAGGTTCTCGCAGTTTGTACCTTCCCGCTGATAGAGATAGGGCACCGCGTCCAGGCGAAGCCCGGAAAGTCCCAGACCAAGCCAGAAATCAATGACCCGGAGGATAGCCTGCTGCACGAGCGGGTTATCGAAGTTGAGGTCAGGCTGGTGCGAGTAGAAACGGTGCCAGTAATAAGCTTTGGCTACGGGGTCCCATGTCCAGTTCGATGATTCGAAATCCTGGAAAATTATCCGGGCTTCCTTGAACTCTTCCGCAGTATCGCTCCAGACATAATAATTGCGCCCCGAGCTTCTGGCATCTGCCCGCCGCGCCTTCTGGAACCAGGGGTGCTGGTCCGACGTGTGATTAAGGATCAGCTCCGTGATGACGCGGAGGCCCCGGTAATTGGCCTCCCTGAGCAACACCCTGAAATCGCGGAGCGTCCCGTATGCGGGATGAATATTGGTGTAATCCGAGACATCATAGCCGTCGTCCTTGAATGGAGAAGGGTAGAAAGGCAAGAGCCAGATTGCGGTGACTCCCAGGTCTTCAAGGTAATCCAGCTTTTCTGTCAGCCCCTGAAAGTCGCCTATGCCGTCACCGTTGCTGTCATAAAAGGCCCGGACGTGAAGCTCGTAGATAACGGCATCCCTGTACCAGAGAGGGTCACCATCCCGCCAGAAATATTTCTTATCCTTGGTTGCCATAACTAACCGCCCCTTTTGCACATTATAGTTGAATTACAGGCTGATTCCGCTTCTCAGTAATCCCCTTCTTGTGGGGTATCCGGAAAATGTGGGCTGGCATCTTCTGCGGGTCAAGTTCCACGTAGTTCCGCGTGCCCTGCCACCGGTAGACAGCATCCCCCAGAAGGTCACGCACCTCATAGGGCCGGTCATAATCAAGCCCCAGTTCCTCAAGGGAAAGGTCTACCCATCCCGACTGTTTGTACCGGTAATCCAGGTTTACAACGACAAATATTACATTGGAAAAGCCTTCCGTACGCTTGCTATAGCAAATAAGCTGGTCATTATCCACCGAATGGAAGCGCAAAGTCAAATCATTCTGAAGGGCCGGGTTTTCCCTGCGGATGCCGTTCACCCGGGCAATGATGTCCTTCAGGCTGCCAGAACTCCCGATATCCCACTGCTTCAGCTCATATTTTTCTGAGTCCAGATACTCCTCGCTCTCCCTGTCCCTGCGGCGATTTTCGCACAGCTCAAATGCCGGGCCGTAGATTCCGTAGCTGGCCCCGAGGGTCGCCGCCAGGACCAGCCGCG
>CAZRBS010000009.1:37672-40485 GCA_964598405.1 uncultured Dehalococcoidaceae bacterium | reverse complement strand
GCACGAAAAACCCATCCAAAACCCGTTTTTCAAACTATCTTGGACAGCAGTGATAATCATGGGAAAATCAAGAACGGAATGGAGCAAAAAATTGGTAAGAATAGTCACCGATAGCACTTCCGACCTGACAGACGGAACAGTCAGCTCGCTGGGAATAACGGTAGTTCCTCTTTATGTCAACTTCGGGGGAGTAACCTATCGCGATAACGTAGACCTTACGACCGATGAGTTCTATCGCAAACTGACCAGCAGCGAAACCCTGCCCACCACATCGTCACCGAGTCCGGGAAACTTCGCCGAGGTCTATGACAGGCTCGCCGCGGAAACAGATGAAATCCTGGTCATAACCATTTCCTCAAAGCTGAGTGCCACCTATAAAGCGGCAGTTGAAGGCAAAGAGCTACGAAAAACCCGGGCCCGAGTAGAGATAGTCGACTCGCTATCGGCAATCGTGGGTCTCGGGTTAATCGTTATCTCCGCCGCCAGAGCAGCCCGTGCGGGATGCAGCCTTGATGAGGTGATTGATGTCACCAGGAGCAGCAGGCAGCGTGTTGATTTTCGCATTGCCTTTGATACGCTGGAATACCTGAAAAGAGGAGGGCGCATTGGCACCGCTCAGGCCTTCCTGGGGTCCATGCTGAAGGTGAACCCGGTTCTTACCATAAGAGACGGCCTGACCGAAGGAGTGGCCAGGCTACGCTCCAGGGCCAGGGTGATGGACTACCTGTTTGACTTTGCCACGAACTTCGACAACATCGAAGAAATAGCAATAGAAGACGCCAACACACCCGACGATGTTGAGGCCCTGACCGGCCGGCTCGCCGCCAAATTCCCCCGGGAACGCATCCACCAAATGAAAGTTAGTCCGGTCATAGGAACACACGTTGGCCCACGCGTTATCGGATTGGGTGTACTGCCCGAGAAGTAGACCCGCCAGCAACCGGGCATGCTCGGAACCACTATACTTCAGGGCGTGGCAAAATGGCTATCTTTATATTTACCGAAAGGCACAGGGCATTATGAACTACTCATATCTCAAAGCCGGGATTATCCTGTCCTTTACGCTGGCTTTTGTTGCCGTTATCATCCGCTCCATCTGGCAGATTGTGGTCATCCCGACCGCCGGCACCATGACCATCTTCATACCGCTTATCTTTACCCTTGTGGGAGCAAATATCCTCGTCGTCTACCTCACCATCAACCCCGGTCTGCAAAAGCTAAAAAAGCCCGCGGTTGTAACCGGGATTACGCTGATACTTACCGCAGGACTTGTCGCCGGTGTCACCCACTATGTCCACTTCATCCCCTCCCCCGAGGCTGCTCCGCTTCTGAGCAAAATCATTGGCACCTTTATCGTCCTTGCCAGCCTTATTGCCTACCTGCTTTTGCTCTGGCTTATCTGGTCATTCCGGGCAAAATAAGAAAACGCACCAAGTGAGGAACGGAAGAAAAACCACAGGGCAATCTGCCTTTCACGGCAAGACTTCACTCAAAATCTCCGCCTCCCTCGCCCTCATCTGACGCCTTTGTTCCGGTTTCTCGTGGTCATACCCCAGCAGATGCAGAACGCCGTGAATAATCAGGACGGCCATTTCCCTTCTTACGGAATGCCGGTGTTTCTGCGCCTGTGTTACCGCCAGGGGGTAAGAGATAATAACTTCGCCCAGGTGGAGCACTCCATCGGGGGGCACGATGAAGGAGGCGCTCTCCAGTCCCGCTTCTCCCGCCGGAGGATTCATATAAAAAGCCAGCACATCCGTGGGCCTGTCTTTCCCCCGGTAAATCCGGTTCAGCTCACGCACCCTTTCCTGGTTGGTAATCATCAGGCCGAGCTCGACATCACGGGCAACATCCTGGGCGGTGAGGACCCGTTCCGCCACACTCCGCAGCCAGTCCTCTCCGGGGCAGTCTTCAAAGCCGTTATCGATGAAAACGTTAACTTCCACAGCCATTTGACGCCAAACATCATAGCACAGACGGACTAAACACACAAAGGAGATGACAGCCCATTTGAGCGAAATACAAGATTGTGTTATAGTAAAGCTGCCAAAATTCTCAACGGGAATGGAGGGATCGCATAGTGGTCTAGTGCGGGCGCCTGCTAAGCGCTTACCCTGAGAAATCGGGGTCGTGGGTTCGAATCCCACTCCCTCCGCCAGTGAAAGTGACATACCCCTTTGATAAGGGGTATATTATTACTGAAGAGGAAAATGTCTCAATATTATATCTGGACCATAGGCTGCCAGATGAACAAGGCAGAATCAGAGCGGCTGGGCAGCCACCTGGAACAGCTGGGGTATCAGGCTGCGGATACCGCCGAGGCAGCAGATATCATTGTGCTTAACAGCTGCGTGGTACGCCAGAGCGCCGAAAACCGGGTGATAAACAAAATCAGGTCGCTCGGAGCTTTAAAAAAATCACGCCCGGATACCGTCATTGCCCTGACCGGTTGCCTGGTGGACTCTCAGGCAGACCAGCTCAAACAGAGCTTTCCCCATATTGATTTCTTCTTTCAGCCGGGAGGCTATCCTCCGTGGCTGAAAAGACCGGAACCGCCGTCAGCATTACCGCGGCACCCCTCACCCGCCGTCTTTGTCCCCATCATCCAGGGCTGCAATAACTTCTGCTCCTACTGCATTGTGCCCTACCGCCGCGGAAGGGAAAAAAGTCGAACCATAGCCGAGATAACCGGCGAAGTCAGAACCCTTGTATGCCGCGGCGTTAAAGAGGTCACGCTGCTGGGGCAAAATGTGGACTCCTACGGACATGACCTGCCCGGGAAACCGGACCTGGCTGATTTATTGCATGAGCTC
>CAZRBS010000009.1:22028-37662 GCA_964598405.1 uncultured Dehalococcoidaceae bacterium | reverse complement strand
GCTCAATGGCATAGACGGGCTGGCGCGCATACGGTTCCTGACCAACCACCCCAAGGACATGAGCTCCAGGCTTATCGGGGCAATCTCCCGCCTGGGCAAGGTCTGCGAACAGATTAACCTCCCCGTTCAATCGGGCAGCAATGACGTCCTGGAAAAGATGAGGCGCGGTTACACCGTGGAGCAGTACAGGCAGCTCGTCAGTCAAATCCGCAGCGAGGTGCCCGGCGTCTCCCTGAGCACTGACGTTATTGTGGGGTTCCCTTCGGAAAGCAGGCGGGAGTTCCGGCAGACCTTCGAGTTGCTTTCCGAGTTGAGGTTTGATACCGTGCATGTGGCAGCCTACTCGCCAAGGTCCGGCACCGTGGCCTCCCGGGAACTGACAGACAGCGTCCCGTTTACCGAGAAAAAGGAGCGATTGAATGAGCTGGAGCAGCTTCAGGAAGGAATCGCCACCGAAATTAACGCCCGCCTTTCGGGACAGGCAGTCGAGGTCATGGTAGAAAGCAAGGCAAAAGAAAAGTGGCAGGGCCGTACCCGCACCGGTAAAATAGTGTTCTTCACCGACGGAAGTGACCGCCTGGGACAATTGCTGAATATCAGGGTTGAGAAAACAAGCCCCTGGTCACTGCAGGGTAAGATTGAAGCAAACACCGCCAATAACTGAAAAGAAGGGAGGGAAAATGAAAAAGAACGTCTTATTAAAGTCAGGGCTGTTGCTGGGATGGCTTATCGGCCTCCTGACCTTCATCACCAGTTGCGTTCCGCAGGATGGAGGAGAAGAAGCAGGTTTCGACTGGACGATAATCATCTTCATAGTATTGATTTTTGTCGTCTTTTATTTCCTGCTGATAAGACCGCAGCGCAAGCGCCAAAAAGAACACCAGGAGATGGTGCAGGAACTGAAAAGGGGCGACAGGGTAATTACCGCCGGTGGCATCTACGGGGTAATTGACAGCATCAGCGAAGATAACTGTGTGCTGAAAGTAGAATCAGGGGCCACCATCAGGGTTGCCAAAGAATATGTCGCCCTGAGGCAAGAGGCGCGGCAAATAAGATAGGAGTTTTACCCCTGTACCCCGTGGAGGGTTGAAGCCCCCAAGGTGGGCAGATGAGTTACCATGACTACATCATAGCGGGCAGTGGAATTGCCGGGTTATATACCGCTCTGCTGGCAAAAGAGCAGGGAAGCGTCCTGGTAATCACCAAAGGCAGCATTGAAGACTGCAATACCAGGCATGCTCAGGGAGGCATCGCCGCCGCCATCGGACACAATGACTCCCCCGAACTCCATTTCAGGGACACCATGGCCGCCGGCGACGGTTTATGCAATGAAGAGGCGGTACGAATTCTGACCAGCGAGGCACCGACGCGCATCGCCGATCTGGTCAAATTTGGCGTGCCCTTCGACACCCTTGATGGCGAGATCGCCCTTACCATGGAAGCCGCCCACAGCATACCGCGCATCCTGCATGCCGGGGGTGACGCCACCGGCGAACACATCGAAGTCACCCTGAGCAGGCAAGTACGCTCGTCCAAAATCAGGGTAATTGAAGACTGCCTGGCTACTGAAATTCTGGTGGAAAAGGGCCGGGCGGGGGGAATAAGAGCCCTGAACTGCCGCACCGGCTCCACCGAGGAATTCGAGTGCCGGCACCTGATTCTGGCGACCGGCGGGGCCGGGCAGCTGTTCAAACTCAACACCAACTCCGATATCGCCACCGGCGATGGCATTGCCCTCGCCTTTAACGCCGGGGCCGAGATTGTTGACATGGAGTTCTTCCAGTTTCACCCCACCGCCCTGCACCTGCCCGGGGTGACGCCATTCCTGATATCGGAGGCCGTGAGGGGCGAGGGCGGAATACTGCGCAACGTAAACGGGCAGCGCTTCATGCCTGACTACACCCCGCGGGGCGACCTGGCACCGCGTGACATAGTTGCCCGCAGCATACTGCATGAAATGCAAAAGACCTCCTCAGACAGGGTCTTCATTGACATTACCCACCTTCCGGCACACGTGATTACCGCCCGCTTCCCCCACATCTACCAGTTCTGCCTGGACCACGGGCTTGATATTACCAGGGAACTGATACCGGTAGCCCCGGCTGCCCACTACATGATGGGCGGCATCAGGACCAATAGCTGGGGAGAGACCAGTATTGCCGGGCTATTCGCCACCGGCGAGACCGCCTGCACCGGCGTCCACGGGGCAAACCGGCTCGCCTCCAACTCCATGCTGGAGGTAGTGGTATTCAGCAAGAGAATCGTGGAGAAAACGGAAAAGGGGAGCGGAAAAACGGCCCCCCGGGAAGCTGAAACTAAAGACGAAGCCATCCGTCAACATTTACAGCGACGAAAAGTCTCCGGTAAAGTGCCGGCGCCGAGCCTCTCCGCATTACAAAAGCTTAACTGGAACAAGGTGGGCGCCATCCGCAACCGGAAAAGCCTGACGCAGGCTGCCGAAACCCTGGCTGCCTGGCAGGAGTCCCTGCCCCCACCCGCCGACCGCCACTCCTGCGAACTGAACAATCTGGTGCTGACCGGGCGGCTGGTAACCGAAGCAGCCCTTCTCCGCGAGGAAAGCCGCGGGGCTCACTTCCGCTCCGATTTTCCCCGTCGCTCACCCCGGTGGCAGCGCCACATCATATTTACCATCGAATAGACCCGAGGAGAAAAAACGTGGAAAGACTCCAGCTCTCCGAAGAGATACTGGACGAAATCGCCGAACGCGCCCTTAAGGAAGACCTGGGGCACGGTGACATAACCAGCGATACCCTGATACCGCCCAACCTGGAAGGCAATGCCGCCATATTGATTAAAGAAAGAGGCGTGGTCGCCGGCGGCGATGTCGCCCGGCGGGTCTTCCTCAGAGTGGACCCGTCACTCAGGGTCAATATACTGCTCAAAGACGGAGCCGAAGTCCAGCCCGGAGATACGCTGGGAACCATCGCCGGCAGAGTAACCAGCATCCTGAAGGCGGAGCGGGTAGCCCTTAACTTCCTGCAAAGGCTGAGCGGCATCGCCTCACAGACGGCGGAATACGTGGCGAAAACGTCCGGCTCCGCCGCCAGGATTACCGATACACGCAAGACCACCCCCGGCCTGAGGCTGCTGGAAAAACACGCCGTGAGCATGGGGGGCGGGGTAAACCACCGCCTTCACCTGGGCGACGGCATTCTGATTAAAGACAATCACCTGGCTGCCCTGCGTGCCCTGGGCATGAGCCTGCCGGATATTATCGCCAGGGCCAGGCAGAAAGCCCCCCGGGAAATGGAAGTGGAGGTGGAAGTCACCACCCTCCAGGAAGCCATCGTGGCGGCGGAAGCCGGTGCGGATACCATCATGCTGGACAACATGAGTCCCGCAGAAATGAAACGGGTCGTGAGCCAGCTATCGGGTCAGGTCAGGATTGAGGCATCGGGCGGGATTACGCTGGCCAACGTCCGCCAGGTAGCCATGACCGAAGTCGACCTTATTTCCGTGGGCGCCCTCACCCATTCCCCAAAAGCCCTGGACATCAGCCTCGAACTCGAGCCGCAGGCCCTGCGCCTTCTTTAAGCCGCCTCTTCCGCTGCCAGCCCGTGAGCCCGGAGCAGCGGTACATCAGCCAGAATCTTTTCCGTGGCACTATCCGCAACCACACGTCCCCCATCAAGAATGACTGTCCGGAGGCACAGAGCTTGAACCAGCTCCAGGTCATGCGAGGCGATTATCCTGGTCATGGACAGGTCCCGCAGCAGGTTGATTAAAGCCCACTTGCTGCGCGGGTCAAGATTGCTCGTCGGCTCGTCAATTACCAGAATTTCGGGACTCATGGACAGGACGGTGGCGATGGCAACGCGCTTCTTTTCGCCGAGGCTCAAATGGTGGGAGGAACGCCTTTCACAGTCCGCCATCCCTACCCAGGAAAGCGCCCTGGTCACCGCCCGGTGGACTTCGTCCTCGGAATAACCGAGGTTAATCGGGCCGAAGGCAACATCGTCAAAGACGGTGGGTGAGAATAGCTGGTCGTCCGGGTTCTGGAACACCACTCCCACCCTGCTCCTTATCTCCCGCAGGTTGCCGTCATCAACCGGCTTGCCACACACCCTGACCTGACCGTCGCTGTGGAGGATGCCATTTAAATGAAGGAGCAGGGTGGATTTGCCGGCGCCGTTTGCCCCGATCAACGCTACCGTCTCCCCGCGCTGTACCGTCAGGCTGACATCACTCAGCGCTTCCCGGCCGTCAGGATAGTGGAAGGACAGGTTTTCGATTTTGATAACTTCGCCCATGTTCCCCCTCTAAGCGCTCAGAAAGTTAAACAGGCCGACCAGCACCATCATCAGGCCGAAGCCAATCCCGAAATAAACGTCCGCCGGCTTCCAGTGCAGGCGGTTCAGCATCCGGCTATGCCCATCGAAGCCGCGGGCCAGCATGGCAGTATAAACGCGCTCACCCCGCTCATAGCTGCGGATAAACAGGGTACCCGTCATCAGTCCAATCGTCCGTATCTGCCACAACCTGCTCCCGCCAAAGCTGCGGCTGTCCCTCGCCTGCTTCATCCGCATCACCTCATCAACCAGGATAAAGATATAACGGTACATAAAGGACAGGAGCATTATCAGCACCCGGGGCATCCGCATTCTCTCCAGCCCGTCAAGCAGCCCGGTGATACCGGTAGTCGAAATCAGCAGAATCAGGCTGAGAACGGAAAGCCATGACTTGGCCAGGATATTACCCAGAACCTGGAGGCCGCCATAAGTAACCGATATCTGCCACAGCCAGATATTATAGCTGCTGGCCACCTCGCCTTCTTTGAAGAAAGGAATGAAAATAGCAATGAGCAGGACAAAAGGCATAATTACCAGCGACCGTTTCAGGACATAGAGGACCGGGACTCTGGAAAGGAGAATCAGGACGCTGATAAGAAGGAAAAAGGCGGCAAAAGTCAACCACCGGCCGGGCGGAGTGAGCGCCACAGCGAGGATAAACACAAACGTAGCGATAAACTTGGTCCTGGGGTCAAGCCTGTGGAGAACGCTGTCCCGGTCACTGTATTGGTCGATAAAACTATGCTTCACCAGAGCAGTCCGCCTCCAGGATTACTTTGCCACCCGCGCCTTTCGGAAACTCAGCAGCCTGGCCAGGCCGTAAACCATGCCGAACAGAAGGAGAGTGCCAATCAGCCCGGCAAGAATGGTAGCCGCTGCCTCGTTCTCTATCCCGGGGAAAACGTAATCGGCAATAATCTGAAACGGAGCTTCACCGGCCAGACTGATGAACCCTTTATCCTCCGCCACCCTCTCCAGTCCGTCCGGCGAAGACGAAGCCAAAGGCGAAAAAAGGACCAGCAACAGGCAGACTGCCAGACCCGCCAGCCACCACTTCATTCTCATTTTCACCTCCTATATCTTCTGCAATTGAAGGAGATCGGTCCTGGTCGCCAGCACCAGGCTGAGCGCCGCCCCCGTAATCAGCCCCTCCCCAACGCCAATCAGGGCGTGAACACCAGCCATGGCCGGTAAAGCCACCGCCAGCGGCACGGCACCCGATACCGCCAGTTCAACAGCGCAGGCAATCGCCGCAAAAAATACCGAACCCCAGGCGCCGATAAAACCGCCGACCATCCTGCCCTTCCGGTTGTCCCCGGAAAATAACAGTGCCAGGCGGTAGAGGTAATAACCGCTGAAGCTGGCGATAATGCCCATATTGAACACGTTCGCTCCCAGCGCCAGCAACCCTCCGTCCTGGAAGATCAGGCTCTGCGCTAGCAGGACACAGCTCATTATCAGCACCGCTGCCCAGGGTCCCAGCAAGATAGCCGCCAGAGCCGCCCCTATAAGGTGTCCTGAAGTCCCTCCCGCCACCGGGAAATTAAGCATCTGAGCCGCGAAGATAAAAGCCGCCAGCACCCCCATCAGGGGTACATGCTTTTCCCCCAGTTTCCGGTTTGCCTCCTTAACGGCATAAGCCACACCGCCGCTCGACGCCGCATAAGTGGTGGCTACCGCGGTTATGTTAAGAAAGCCGTCTGGAATATGCATAGCTCACCTCCATACTTTAATGCATTTCCCTGCAATTGCAAATAATTGCAATAACGGGATAAAAAAATTTAAACCTGGCACTCAGCGCAGCGCCCGAAAATAGCCAGATGCCTCAAATCGGCAGTGAATTCATGTTCGTGAAGCAGCATCCTCCTCAAAGAGGTTAGCACCGACTCATCAAGGTCAATTATCCGGCCGCACTCCTGGCAGACCAGGTGATGGTGGCGCCCCTTATCGGCGGGATGATACCTTACCCGTCCGCCGCCCATGTCGGTCTCGGTCACCAGGTCAAGCCGGTTCAGCAGTTCCAGAGTGCGGTAAACGGTTGAGATGTTAACGTGGGGGTATTTCTCCACCACCTGGGCATAAATTTCTTCCGCGCTGATATGGTCATGGCTGTTTTCAATGGCAGCCAGAACCAGCATACGCTGCGGCGTCAGGCGATACCCGTGCTCGCTCAGTTTACGAACCATGTTTTCCGTCTTTTTCACCGAACCACCATAATCCCGAAAGCTGGTAAAAGTATACCGGAATCCGCTGATAATTGCAACGGCTTGCAATTACGAACAATTGCCAGCCTCTTAAAACTTTTCCCGGCTGTCCAGCATGATGGTCACCGGACCGTCATTATGGATTTCGACGTGCATATACGCCTGAAAGCGCCCAGTCTCCACCTTCAGGCCGTTGGCACGAACCTGCTCCACGAAGTGGTCAAACAGCTTCTCCGCCATAGCCGGCGGTGCGGCTGCAACGAAACTGGGACGCCGCCCTTTTCTGGCATCGGCAAGGAGGGTGAACTGACTTATCAGCAGCAGTTCGCCGCCGATATCGATGGCGGAAAGGTTCAACCTGTCTTCGGCGTCGGCGAAGATGCGCAGGTTAACGATTTTATCCGCCAGGTACCGCGCATCTTTCTCCCCATCCCCGTTGGCTACCCCCAGAAAGACCACCAGCCCTTTGCCTATCCTGCCCGCTTCATTATTATCAATGCTCACCGAAGCTGACGTCACTCTCTGCAGCAGCGCTTTCACCGGCTGTCCTCTTTTACGCCTTTCCTAGGTAGGTAAAGCTTCCTTATCCTTATCCTTATCCTTATCCTTTTCCGGCTCCTTTTTCTTTCCAGAGCCCTTTCCCTTACGACTGTCGGTAATATAGAAGCCGCTGCCCCGGAAAATAATCGGAGCAGGGTGAAAGACCCGTCGAGCCTCGCCCTGGCACTCCGGGCAAACAACCTCCGGCTCTTCATCAAACCTCTGCTTTCTTTCAAAGCGAAGTTTGCAGCCTCCACATTCGTATTCGTAAACAGGCACCAACTCACCTCGTGCAAATTTTTTTCTCCAGTTATTTTACCCTACTGGCTCTATTCAAGACAAGTCGTGATTTTGCAGGCGACCAGATTTCCACTGGACTTATCCTCCAAAAAGGTCTAAAATTAAACTAAGCAATGAAATTCTTGTTTAGAAGCGGATTAAGATGCAATTAGCCACTTTTCAGTTACGGTAGAGAAGCACTGCGCCCGAACCGGCCAGTGCTTTTTAGGTTAAGGAGGTAATGGCCATGCAGTCAAGCCTGATTGGAAAGATAGAGAAAGCCAAGCGCTATGCCCAGGAAACAGAGCGGGTTACCTTCTCCGAACTCTTCGTTAAATTTCACGGCGAGAACGATGACTACGATACCGGTTATAAAGATGGCAGATGGCATTGTTCCTGCCACTTTTTCTCCAGCTGGGGCCTCTGCAGCCATACCATGGCACTGCAGAAAATCCTGAGCAACATGCTTCCCGAGGAGGCCCTGACCACAAAATACGAGACCGCCTCCTGACTTTTCACAATCGCCCGCGTTAGACCCCAGCAGCCCGGCCTCAGGGGAGGATACGGTGAATTTTGCCGAAAAGCTGGCGGAGGCAGCCGGAAGAAACAAGAGTTTACTCTGTGTCGGGATTGACCCTGACCCGGAACGTATGCCCGACGGCTCGGGCGTTCTTGAATTCAACCGGGCCATTATCGAGGCCACCGGCGACCTGGTATGCGCCTACAAACTTAATTTCGCCTTCTACGAGGCTCTGGGGGACACCGGTCTCACCACATTGAAAGACACGGTCAGACTTATCCCGGACAATATACCGGTAATAGGCGACGCCAAACGCACTGACATAGGCAATACTTCCAGAGCTTACGCCAGGGCTATATTTGACAACTTTAATTTCGACGCCGTCACCGTGAACCCTTATCTCGGCTTCGACTCCATAGAGCCTTTTATCCGGTACCATGACCGCGGGGTCTTTATATTATGCCGGACTTCCAATGCCGGTGCCGCTGATTTCCAGTCCCTCCGCTCTGAAGCGGGCGGAAGCTACCGCCCCCTGTTTGAAATAGTGGCCCGGAAAGCCAGCCTGTGGAACACCCACGGCAACATCGGGCTGGTTGTCGGCGCCACCTATCCCGAGGAACTGAAGCTCATCCGCCAGAGCCATCCTGACATGCTCCTCCTGATACCGGGAATCGGCGCGCAGGGTGGAGACCTGGCTTCAGCCGTCCGCTGGGGAGTCGACCCCGAAGGAGAGAAGGCAATCATCAACTCCTCACGGCAAATTCTCTACGCCTCAAAGGGGCAGGACTTCGCCCGGGCTGCCTGCCAGGCGGCTGCGGAGCTGCGGGACCGGATTAACCGCCACCGCACCGGCTCCTGAGGAAAGCAAAATGGTCATGGAAATAAAGATGGGCGATATCGCCCGTCTGAAGAAAAAACACCCCTGCGGCAGCTACGAATGGCAGGTGGTAAGGCTGGGGGCTGACATCGGCATCAAGTGCCTTAAATGCCAGCGCCGCGTCCTTCTGGCAAGAAGCACCTTCGAGCGCAGGGTAAAAAGTCTCGTTTCACGGGGTGGACATAATGGCACGCCGTATCATGCATATTGACCTGGACGCCTTTTTCGTCTCCGTAGAGCAGGCGCTGAACCCCGAACTGAAAGGCAAGCCGGTTGTGGTCGGCGGCAAGCCTGAGCGCCGGGGCGTGGTTGCCGCCGCCTCCTATGAAGCCCGCGCCTTCGGTTTACACTCCGCCATGCCCCTTGCCACCGCCAGCCGCCTCTGTCCACAGGCTGTCTTCATCGCCGGCAATTTCGCCAGGTACCGCGAAGCTTCCCGGAAATTCATAGCTATCCTGGCTGATTTTTCTCCCCATCTGGAGCCGGTCAGCCTTGATGAAGCCTACCTAGACGTCACCGGCTTTGAGTCAATCCACGGCTCAATCAGGCAAATGGCGCTGGCGATAAAGAAACGTACCAGAGACGAACTGTGTCTCTGCGCCTCGATAGGCATTGCCAGCAGCAAAACGGTTGCCAAAATCGCCTCCGACCTGTCCAAGCCGGACGGGCTGCTGAAAGTAGCACCGGGGCAGGAACGCTCCTTCCTGGAACCCCTGCCAATAGCCAAACTGCCCGGCGTCGGCCAGAGGAGCGAGCGGATACTGAAAAGCCTGGGCATCTGCACCATCGGACAGCTTGCTGCCACGCCCCTGAATGTACTCAAGAGGCACTTCGGTGCTTCTGGCGAACTGCTGCAGAAACATGCCAGCGGCATTGATGACAGAAAGGTAGAAGCTCCCGGACCGGCCAAGTCCATCAGCCGGGAGACCACCTTCGAGAAGGACAGCAGAGACCCCGCACTGCTGAGGGGAACGCTTCGTTACCTCAGTGAACGGGTCGGCAGTGATTTACGTCAGAGAGGCAAGCTGGCAAAGTGCATAACCCTGAAGCTCAGGTACGCCGATTTCACCACCGTTACCCGCCAGCAGAGCCTGAGCCAGGCCAGTAGTAATACCGACCAGACTATATTTGACACCGGATTAAAGCTCCTGAAGAAAGAATTGGCCGCAGAAAAACAGCTGGTCCGGCTCATTGGCATCGGGGCGTCAAACCTGACTGAAGCCAGCCAGCAGCTTGACATGCTGGACCCGCCCGCACGGAGACAGGAAAAGCTGAACCACGTCATCGACCGCATCCGCCAGAAATACGGTTTTACCGCGATACAAACGGGCAGGACACTGCGGCTCAAAGACCTCTTCCCGGAAACGGAAGACGGTTACACCCTTCACACGCCGAGCCTTTCCCGGTAGGGCTTGATAAACAAGCCATGCCAGGAGCTTTCTCCACCGCTCACCTTCTTACCAGCGCCCGTTTTAATTCCGAGAGCTTCTCTTTTGCCTCCGCAACGGTCGACGGCGCAAACGGCTCGGGGTCATAGGCAGCCCTGCTGGCAGCCCCGGTAAGCCATTCCACCGTCTCCCGGCCGCCACCGATTCGGGAGCTTATGCCAGCGGCGTACTCATAAGGCGACTGAGATGGCTCCCGGGCGGGTAAACCTTTCCTGCCAAGTAAAGTTACCATTTTACGGTAAAGATTGAGCATGGACTTTCTCGGCTCGCCGTCCAGGGTGCTGTAATTTCTTGCCTCTGGCTTAATTTTCACCCTGCGGCGGCTGAGCCGCCAGAGCAGAACCGCCAGAGCCGCCCCGGCAGCGGGCAACAGAACCCAGAGCCAGCGCGGCGCCGAAAATGAGTCGAAAGAAAAACCGCCGGTTACCGGCGCCAGCATACCGGCAAAGCTGACTCCGGTAAAATCCTCCAGCCCAAAATAGACCCAGTTTCGCCCCGTGGCAAAACCCATGGCGGCATCGGCCCTCGGCGTGGGGTCAAAAGCCACCCAGCCATGCCGCTGAAAGTGGATTTCCACCCAGGCGTGGGCATCCCCCGCCCGCACGATATGTGCCCCGGTCAGCGGGTCGATATAGCCGGGAAGGTAGCCGGTGGCGACACGGGCGGGCAGCCCTACGTGCCGCGCCATCACCGCCATGGCAGTGGCAAAGTGAGCGCAGTAACCAGCCTGCTGCTCGAATAGAAAGTAGTCGGCGGCATCACGACCGGTTGGCAGCGGCTCCACCTGCAAATCGTAGGGATAGTTTTCCCCCAGAAAACGTTCTAACCTCGCCGCTTTGTCGTAATCGGTAGGAGCCCCTTCTACGATTGTTTCCGCGAGCGCCGCCGTGCGTCCGCTGATGGGCGGCAGCAGCAGGTTGGAGAAGTCCTCCGCAACAACTTTATCCCGGCGCAACAGCTCCGGTCTGAGATACGGCACCTGGGAAAGAGCGCGGTACAGGGCACCGCTCTCCAGGGCCTGGATTGACTCCGGCAGATAGATTTTCCCCGGGCGGTAACCGGTAAAAACCGCATTGGGCTGGTCTGACAGCAAATAATACGCCTGCCAGTACATCTTCCCGCCCGATTCGCTTACCCAGGAGTCGGGCAGGGCGAACTCGCCCCGGCGCTCGTCAAGCTCTTTAATTTGAAGCGGTGAAGCCAGCCACCCTCGCCCATCGTACCTGTCCAGCACCGCGCCACGCCAGTAGCTGGAGATACGACTCCTCACATGCATCACCGGACGGTCAGCCAGGGAGCCGGTATAACCCAAAGAAGCGTATTTCTCCTCGCCGAAGAACTCCCTGTCCTCAAGAGAAGGAAAAACTCCCGGCGATGCCGAAGCGCTGGGCTTGCTGGGAAGGGCAGCGGCTCCACTCAGACCGAGGTCCAGCCGACTGGGAAGCCAGCTTGCCTGGGTAACCTGACCGCTGGCCAGTCTGGGCATGGTCAGGAAAAAAATGGACGCGATGAGCAAGGTGCTGATTCCAAAGCTCAGCCAGAGCTTTCCCACTTTCAGCCAGCTCAACTCCCCTACCACCACGGCCTGACTCGCTTCCGCCTCGACACGACCGGCGGTAATTGCCATCAGCGTCAGCGCGGTAAATGCCACCGGGAAAGCCAGAAACCACAAGCTGAGCGCCAGCTCACTGATGAGCACCAGCAGCAGGATACCCAGAACCAGACTGGCTATCACGTTTCTTCTTCTCATAAGGTCGAAACTTCCTATCACCAGTCCGTAGACGAGGTATCTCGACAGCAGCAGCCGGTCGCTCAGGCCGGAAAGCAATATATCCCCGCCGAGAAAGGCGGTGAGGGCCATGAAGAGGAGCAGAATCAAGCTGCGGCGTACCGAAGCATCACGTCTGCGCCAGCTATAAAAATGACCCGCCGCCAGCCCCGACACGCCAACCGCGAGTACAACGGGGTCTCTGATTGCCCACGCCACCGCCCCGATAGCGCAACTGACGGCGAGGAAAGCAAAAATCCTGAAACTGGCTGAATATTTTGTGGTCTGCATTCTTCAACCCGCTGACGCCGGCAGATTGCCGGCGGATGACAGGGAACCACCCAATTTTTCAATTGCCGATTCTAAATTACCCCGTGGGCAAAAGATTATGTCAATCTTACTTCCCCCCAGCCTGGACCTGAATTCCGCGGGAGATTCACCCGGCGCAAATCCCTCCAGAAGCACTACCACCAGGCTTCTTACCCGGGAAGCCAGACGCAACAGCGCAGGAATTAAATCGCTTTCAACCGCCGGCACAACAGCCACGGTGACCCGCCCCGATATCGGCGCTGCCGCCAATCCCGCCAGAGTCACCCCTTCTCCCGTTTCCAGCCGTGCCAGATAATTCATCGCCTCCTGCCAGTCAGCGCCAGTCAGAGGTGCTTTACCGGCAATAATATCGATATTGCGTCCGGAATCAGCGCAAAGCCGGGACAGACTGGCAGCCACCTTGATGCTATACTCAAGGGTGGTCTCCCTTCCCATTCCGAACTCGTGTCCGGTTTCAAAAATGACCGCCACCGGGTCCCGGCTGGACTGCTCGAATTCCTTCACCATAAAATGTCCCAGCCGGGCGGTATTTCGCCAGTGAATATGCCTCAGCGGGTCACCGTACCGGTACTCCCTGGAACCATAAACCTCAGCCGGAGCATCAGACCTGACCGCCTGACCCAGCTCAGCCCAGGACAAATCGGCGGGAGGTAACCCTTCCATATGGTAATATTCGGGTAAGACCGTCAGGTTCAGCGGCAGTTGAAAAGTACGCCGGCTCCGGAACCACCCCAGGGGTCCGCCGGATTGCAGAATGGCATTCGACGCGGCGTAATATCCCCGCTTATGGCACCTGGCGTGGTAAGAAAAAGAGGTCGAGGACTTCGGGCCAAGACTGGCAATAAAAAAAGACTTTTGCCTTTTCCCCGGTTCCTCGAAGGGACAATCTTCCCGCACCCTGATTAAATCCCTGCTGAAACGTCCGGAGTTGGTCACTTTAAGCCTGACCTCGACCGTTTCGTCCTCCAGCGGTCCCCCCAGCTGCCATTGCCCAGGAGACGGGGTCGACAGCAATATCCGGCGTTCCACCTTTAAAGATTTTAGGCTGTACCAGGGCAGTATGGCAGACAGGAGCAGCAGGCTCCAGATAATGGCGTCAAACAGGTAGAGCCAGCCGATTTGGGTCTGGCTCGCCAGAAAATAGGTAAAAACGCCGATTAATATGAAACTCAAGCCCGATTTAGTCATAGGTAACTGCAGTTCTTCCTAAAGGGGTACCGTGACTGCACTCAGGATATCCTCAATACATTTCTCGCGGGAGCCGGCGTCTGAGGAACGGGGCAGGATGCGGTGCCGGAGCACCGCCGGTGCCACTACCTTTACATCGTCAGGAGTAACAAAACTCTTCCCTTCCATAGCCGCTCTAGCCTGAGCGGCTCTCTGCAGAAAAACGGCACCGCGCGGACTTACCCCGATTGCTATTTCAGGGCTCGCCCTCGTTTCAGCCACGATATTGGCGACGTATTCTTTCACCGGACGGGCAACTTCCACCAGGTATACCTGCTCCTGCATGGCGGAAATGTCCCCGGCGGTAAGCACCGGGCTCAGGGCTGCTTCCCCGTGTTCCTGCCGCTCCAGTATCTCCACCTCCTCATCCAGCCCGGGATAGCCGATGGCAAAGGAGAGCAGAAACCGGTCAAGCTGACTCTGGGGCAGAGGAAAAGTTCCGTGCGTCTCGGCGAGATTTCGCGTGGCAATGACAAAAAAGGGCTCTGGCAGAGGACGGGCGACTCCATCAAAGGTAACACAGCCTTCTCCCATCGCCTCAAGCAGGGCTGACTGGGTACGGGGGCTGGAACGGTTTATCTCGTCCGCCAGCACGATATTGGCAAAAACAGGGCCCGGCACAAACCTGAAATCACCGCTGGCCGGATTATATATCGAGGAGCCGGTGATATCCGTGGGCAGCAGGTCCGGGGTGAACTGGATACGCTTGAAGTCTGCCAGCAAGGACTGCGCCAGTGTTTTCGCCAGCAACGTCTTGCCAACGCCGGGAAAATCGTCAAGCAAAACATGGCCCCGGCAGAGCAGCCCCAGCAGGCTCATCTTGATAACACCCGGGCTGGCTACCACCACTCCCCGAATGTTATCCACCACTGCCTGTACCTGCTGGACAAACCTCTGATTCATAGAATTTCCAGAATCCCACACGGAAAGATCTCGCTGATCAGGCGTCACTCATGAAGACGATGCCGCTCAGTCCCATTATACTTTGGGAATCAAGGGAAAGGCAATCTCAACAGTGCCTTCCCCCCACCCGCCGGACAATTCTTGGCTTGACAATAAGCGCAAGCCCGTGCTATAAAGTAACCACCATATTTCCAGCTGCACACACACCACCACGAACCCTTGCGGGCATATTCCAACCAGAAGGAGGCAAGATTGACCGTGAACCTTAGCGAAATCAGTCAGTGTGTAATAGATGGCAACTCAGCAAAAGCTGAGGAACTGACCAAAGCCGCCATTGCGGCGCAGGTACCAGCCGAGAAAATCCTTGAAGAAGGACTTATTCCGGCGATGAAAACGGTAGGTGAACTTTTCGAAAAAGGGGAATATTACTTCCCCGAGCTGTTACTGGCTGGAGAAGCCATGAAAGGAGCACTGGCGCACCTGCGGCCGTTGCTGGGCAAAAAAGGAGCCGGCTACGCCGGCAAATACGCAATCGGAACAGTCCAGGGTGACATCCATGACATCGGGAAAAACATTATCATCATGATGCTGGAGGCAAACGGATGGGAGGTGGTAGACCTCGGTGTGGATGTATCCCCGGACAGCTTTTGTTCGGCAGTTAAGGATGGTGATTTCCAGGTCCTGGGCATGTCGTCTCTGCTGACCCTGACCATGCCCCACATGACCGAAACCATAAACACCCTGAAAGAAGCCGGCTTGAGGGACAAGGTCAGGATAATGATTGGCGGGGCACCGGTAACGCAGGATTTCGCTGATAAGATTGGAGCGGACGCTTACGGACGTGATGCCGTCGAAGCGGTCACCAAAGCGGAGAGCCTCACCAGAAAAGCTTGAGAGGGTACTAAAATGCAAAAAATGACCAGCTACGAGCGAGTGTTCAAAGCACTCAACCTCCAGGAGCCGGACACCGTCCCCACCTTTGAGTTCATCGTTGACCAGAAGGTGCAGGACGCCATACTGCCCGGCGCCTCCTACGAGGACTTCGTCGATTTCATGGACCTAGACGCCGCCATCTACTACGACCAGGCTTATGACAAATATGAGACCTTAGACGAGGCTAAGGGAATTATCCGCGATAAGTTCGGCATAATCAAACGCCGGACCACAGAAGTAGACCCGATACCTCTGGAAGCGCCCATCAAGTCGGAAAAAGACCTCGATAGCTACG
>CAZRBS010000009.1:0-21928 GCA_964598405.1 uncultured Dehalococcoidaceae bacterium | reverse complement strand
CGCCATGGTGAAGGCAATCAGGGACTACGGGAAATACCCCCTCTCCCTGTAAAAACATCAAATCGGAAACCGGACAGAAAAACCTTGACGGAGATTAAAATGGGAAAAATGACCAGCTACGAGCGAGTGTTCAAAGCACTCAGCCTGCAGGAGCCGGACACCGTCCCCACCTTTGAAATTCTCGTCGACCAGAAGGTGCAGGATGCCATACTGCCCGGCGCCTCCTACGAGGACTTCGTCGATTTCATGGACCTGGACGGAGCCGTCTATCATGAATGGGCAGCCGACAAATACGAGACCATAGACGAGGCTAAGGGAATTGTCCGCGATAAGTTCGGCATAATCAAGCGTTTCACGACGGAGTTTGACCCGATACCTCTGGAAGCGCCCATCAAGTCGGAAAAAGACCTCGATAGCTACGTCCCCCCTGACCCGGATGTGCCCTGGAAATACGAACCCCTGAAAACTGCTACCAAAAGATTCAAAGGACAGAGGCCGGTCATCGCCACCGTCATGGGCGTCTTCTACCAGGTCAACGAGATAAGGGGCATGGCCGACCACTTTATGGACGTGGTCAGAAACCCGGCCCTTATCGACCGCCTCACCGAAATCGTCCTCGACTACAACCTGCGCTACATCAAAAACTGCATCGAGACCGGCGCCGATATCATCTGGGTCACCGGAGACATCGCCACCACCATCGGCCCCATGGTCTCGCCAAAATACCTGGAAAGATTCGAAGCCTGCCCTCTGAAAGCCATGGCGGATGAGTGCCAAAAGCACGGCGCCCCCTGCCTGAAACACACCGACGGCAATATCTGGAGCATCTTCGATATGCTCGTCGGCACCGGCATCTCCGGCATCCACCCCATCGACCCCGAATCAGGCATGGATATGGGCGAAGCCAAAGCCAGATACGGCGACCGCATCTGCCTCATCGGCAATATCGACTGCGGTTCCACCCTGTGCTGGGGCACCGAAGAAGAGGTGCGCGAAGAAGTGAAGGAGTGCATCCGCAAGGGCGGCGCCGGGGGCGGTCTCATCTGCGCTTCCAGCAACTCCATCCACTCCGGAGTGAAGCCGGAAAACTACGTCGCCATGGTGAAGGCAATCAGGGACTACGGGAAATACCCCCTCTCCCTGTAAAAAAATAACCGCTTCAACTTCGTACACCGGTAGAAATAAATGGTAAAGGAGAATCCCGTCATGGAGAAAAACATAACCGCCAACTTCAAGTCAAAAATTCAGTCAGGCAAGAAGGTGTTCGGGCAGATGGTCGGACCGGGGAATGACCCGGGAGAAACGCTAAGAACCCTGAAAGATTTGGGGCACGACTTCATCATTCTGGACAGCGAACATTGTCTGCTGAACAAGGAGACGGTCTACTCCTATATCCCCGTGGCGAAAGAGGTGGGGCTCACCCTTCTGCTCAGACCGGAGGAAAACAACTCCCATTTCAGGTGCTACCTTGATGCCGGCGTAAACGGACTTATGCTGCCCCACGTCGATACCCTGGAAGAAGCCGCCCGCGCCGTTAAGCAGACCTATTTTCCACCCATCGGGAACAGGGGATATGGCATCGGCGTTAACCCCTACCCGACCGACTTTCAGACTCCGGCTGAGGTCCCCCTCCTCAGCCTCATTGAATACATCCACCGGAACACGGTGGTTTTCCCCATGACCGAAAGCCGTGAAAGCATCCGTAACCTGTCCCGCATTCTCGGGCTGGAGGGCATAACCGGGACAATCGTGGGAGTCTTTGACCTGGCACTTGATATCGGAGACATTGACCCCGGTGCCCTGGCCGTGGAGACCCTGACTACCGACTTCTACGAGGAGCAGCTAAGGCAGGTCATCGAAAAGTGCCGGGCGGCGGGCAAAATCGCCGGCATCGGCGGTTTTCCGCCCGAAGGTCTGGCTAAATGGGCAAAGGAAGGTTACCAGCTCCTGATGGTGCCGGGGTATATTATGAACGGTAACGTGGAAAAACACCGAACCCTCATTGAAGAGGTGCGGTCTCTAGTAGGTTAGGCCGCCGCCTTTCTTCAGGTTGGACAGCGTCAAGTCCCGTTTATCTCTTCCGGACGAACTTCTGCACCACCCTGGGGCCCTTGTCAACCCCGGCATGAGTCTTGGAAACTTCGCCCACATAGATGTCCCCATGTGAGTCCACCGCTATCGCATGAGGAGCCAGAAACAGGGCTGATTCTTTGTCCAGCCCGGTATTGCCCCAGCGCGCCAGAAACTCGCCGTCACCGGACAGGATACTGACCCGCAGTCCCATCTCGGAAACATACACCGTCCCCTCACCATCGAAGCAGACATCGGTGGGGCGGATGAAGTCGGTCCACTGGTCGAGGAATTTCCCTTCCGCATCGAATATCTGGACCCGGTGGTTCTCTCTGTCCGGAATCCATACCCGCTCCTGTTTGTCCACCTTAACGGTGTGGGGCAACCGGAACTGCCCCGGCCTCCCCCCTGGCTCGCCCCAGGAAAACATCAGGGTGCCATCAGGGGTGAACTTGTGTATGCTGGCATTGCCGTAGCCATCGGCCACATAGATTTCACCCGCCGCAGACAGGGCTACACCGGTGGGACGGTTGAACGGCGGGGAACTCCTCTCTATTCTTCCCAGGCTCTCCCAGAAATCGAAAGTCCGCACATAACCGTTTTCAGTATGCTGACCCCTGGTGCCCATGGTCATCAGCAGCTCACCTTCCGAGGTAAACTTGGCCACGATGTGGTCCCTATCGTCCGTGCAATAGACAGAGCCGTCAGGGCCGATGCAACTGCCGTGAGCGCGGTTGAAGAAATCCGCCCCCCATGATTTCAGCAGATTGCCCTCCCGGTCAAATATCATTATCGGGTGAGCGCCTCTGTTCAAGACATAGACCCTGTCCTGAGCATCCACAGACAGGCCGCCGATGTCAAACATTTCCCATCCCGGTGGATACTTGGCCCAGGTGTCAAGCAGCTCGTACTGATGTTTACCCGCCCCGTACACCATCTTCTTTATCTCCTTTCCGTATAGTCAATTTTACCGCTTCTTTCCGCCTCCGCAGGCAAAAAGAAATGGCTGCAATAACCTGATTTTACTGGGAAACCGCCGTTTCCTCCCGGGTAATAATTTCAAGAAGCGCCGGCTTCCCGGCGTCATTTGCCTCTTTTGCCCTCTTTATCGCCGGGATGATTTCCCCCGGCTGCTCCACCCTCTCCGTATAGCCCCCACACCCTTCAGCTATCTTGCTGTAGTTACCGGAGAGGACGTTCAGCCGGTATTTCTCCGAAGCTACGGGGTGCCTGCCACTGTATCCTCCGAGCCTGGAGTTATTGAGCAGGATAACCAGAACAGGTATCTTCTCCCTCACCGCCGTCTCGAAGTCCATACCAACCATGCCGAAGGCGGCATCGCCCATAAAAGCGACACAGGTCCTGTCCGGTCGGGCAAGCCTGGCCCCCATGCTGAAACCCAGGGAGCTGCCCAGCGTGGTCGATTTCCCCCACCCGATATAACCTCCCGGAGAAACAGATTCGTAAAGCGGGAGTATCTGGTCCCGCGGATAACCGGCATCGTGGGTGACAATGGTCTTTTTCCTGTCCAGTGCCTGCATCAGGTCACCTATCACCCGGTAGGGGTTTATGGGAACCTCATCAGAAGTCAGCTTCGGCATCCATTCCTTCAACCATTCTTCCTTGACTGATTTAACTTCCCTGGCAACCACATCGCTCCCCTTTTTGCCTTTGGAGCCGACTTTACGCGTGACCTCATCGATAAGCTGCCTCAGCACCAGTTTGGCATCTCCGACAACGGCATGTACCACGGGGTAGTCCTTATTTATGTCACGTTCATCCACGGTCAGCTGCATAATGGCCTTGTCATCAGGAATAGGAGTGGTAAATAGCTCTTTGGTGCAGCTGGAGCCAACGGCAAACACCAGGTCAGCCTTATTCAGAAAATGCTTCACCATGCCCGTCCGGGACAATCCGCCCGCTCCGAGAGACAGGGGGTGGTTTTCCGGGAAGGCGCTTTTGCCGCACATCGTGGTGAACACCGGAATTTGCAGCAATTCGGCAAGCTCCTGGAGTTCATTCCAGGCGCCGGCATAGAGAACCCCCAGCCCGGCACGGATGACGGGGTTCCTGGCGGTTATCAATATTTTGGCCGCTTCCTTCACATCAGCCGGGGCTGCGGAAGTTTTCGCTCCCTTCACCGGAGTATACTGAAACAATGCGTCTTTAAGCTCTTCCTCGGCTACATCTCTCGGTATCTCAAGCATAACCGGACCGGGGCGACCTGTCCTGAGATAGCCAAACGCACGCCGCATCATCTCCGGTATCCGGTCGGCAAAATTAACCAGGTCCACCCACTTGGTTATTTCCCGATAGTTGTTCACAGCTATGAAACCGGGTGGTACCAGCCGGTGCCTCTCATGTCCGCCGGGCAAAGCCAGGACAGGCACGGAATCGCCAAAGGCCTGAGCAATACCCGAGAAAGCGTTTTCAATTCCCGGTCCACTCTGCATGGTGCAGACGCCGCTGCGCTGGGCAAACAAAGCCCGCGTAAACCCGTCCACGATGTTCACCGCCACCCTTTCCGTCCGGGTCAGTATCGTTCTGATTCCCTCTTCAGCCACGGCATCAATGAGGGTATTGTAAGGGAAGCAGGTAACAAATTCCACTCCTTCCGCCTTCAAGATTTTAGCTATCGCATTTTTGCCCTTCAATTAATCATTCTCCTCTCTCTGAAACAAAAATCGTGGGCCAGTCCCGAATCAGTCCCAAAAAGCCGCCTACCCCGAACTGAAAGGGTCAGGGCTTGCACTCCGGGCGAAATCCCTTATAATGTACTACCCCTCCCTGAGCACTGTCAAGCAGGATTTTTGACAAACCACCTGGCCTGTGTTATCCTATTTCACAGTCCAGATAGTTATCCTTCCCTGTAAATATATGAGAAAAAACCTGACCAAAGAGAAAATCCAGGCCGGTAAAACGGCATACGGCGCTTTCATCAATATGTGTTGTCCGCCCATAGTTGAGATGTTCGGCCTCCTGGGGTTTGATTTCGTTGTCATTGACGCCGAACACGGACCTCTGGGGGTAGAGAACTGCGAACATATGGTCAGAGCCGCGGATAGCGTTCAAATTACTCCCATTATCCGCATCGCCATGAATATTCCCCAGAACATCCTCCGCTATCTTGATATAGGCGCTTCAGGGGTGCAGATGCCGATGATTAATACCAGAGCCGATGCCGAAAGCGTAGTACGGGCGGTGAAATATCCCCCGGAAGGCAGGAGGGGGCTTGCCGGAGTGAGGGCAGCCAATTACGGTATTGCCGGTTCACTGGGCGATTACGTTAAGGAAGCGAACCGGGAGACCATGGTCATTGTCCACGTGGAAACCGTAGAAGCGATGAAAAACATCGAAGAAACGCTCACCGTTCCCGGCATCGACGTTATCTTCATCGGGCCGACTGACCTGTCTTCGTCAATGGGATACCCCGGCCAGTTCAATCACCCGGAGGTACAGAAGACTATTGATAACCTGGTAACAAAGATACGCGCTGCCGGAAAGGTAGCCGGTACCACCGCCTTTGACCCCGATTCTCTTAGGAAGCGCAGGGAACAGGGCTTTCAATACATCACTCATGCCATAGGGCCGATGCTGGCCAGCTCCGTGCGCCCGTATTTATCTGCGGCACGAGAGTAACCCCATCCAGGAGGGGAAAGATAGAAGTCACGGTTGAAGTTACCTCATGGCTGAAAGAGGATTTCAATTTTCATGACCCGGGCAATCTTGTCCTGGAAGAAACCGTTAGCCCGGGAACATCCGCCATGGACCTGATACGCCTCCTGGCCGATAAATACCCCAAGTTCGGCAGGAAAGCTCTTGCTGCCGACCCTGCCCAGGGGTTCTTTGATTACTGTGCCATTATTTTGAACGGGAGCTTCGTATCTTCCCCGGCCAAACTGAATACAGAACTGAAAGAGAAAGACAGGCTAACACTCTCCCCGGCATTCTACGGAGGATAATAAGGAGGGAAAGTTGAGTATGAGCCAATCCGTGTCAACCGGCAAGATTCTGAGAGTAGACCTCAGCCAGGGAAAAATCCGGGAAGAAGTCCTGGACGAAGCCACTCTCCGCAAATACCTGGGAGGCACCGGCCTCGGCGTAAAATACCTCTTTGAAGAGGTGGACCCCAAGCTGGACTGGTCTGATCCCGGAAATATTTTCTTTCTCGGCTCCGGGCCGCTGGGTGGCACCAGGGTCCCGGGCTGTGCCAGCATCTCCATCGTGACCAAAGGCGCCATGACCAACGGCGCTACCTCCACTCAGGCCAACGGCAACTTCGGCGCTTACCTGAGATGGTGCGGGTACTACGGCATTCTGCTCCAGGGAGCCTCTCCCGACTGGAAGTACCTGTACATAGATGAAGGCGGGGCCGAACTCAGAGATGCCGGCCAGCTGGTCGGAAAAGACACCTGGCAGACGGAAGAAACAATCAAGGATGAACTGGGCTATAAAGAACGGGCGATGAGCGTTTTCAGCATCGGGCCCGCCGGAGAAAACCTGGTCAGATTCGCGGGGCTTTTCGGTGACCGGGGACATGCCGCCGCCCACAACGGCGTCGGGGCCGTCCTCGGTTCCAAGAAACTAAAAGCCTTCGCGGCAACCCGCGGCTCCAGAAAACTGGAAGTTTTCGACCCGGAGCGCCTGAACGAACTGGGCAAGAAGACCACCGAACTGGCCAGCACTTTCGGCGGAGGCAATATCTATAAATGGGGCACCAGCAGGGTGCTGCCCGTTGCCGAAGCCGCCGGATGGCTGCCGGTAAAGAATTACCAGACCGACGTTTTCCCGGAGAAAGACCTCTTCGACGGGCAGCGCGTCCGTCCCCTCTTTGAAGCCACCAACTATCCCTGCTACGGATGCTCCTCCCACCATTACGAACTGATGAAGGTAACCGAAGGCCCGTATGCCGGATACGCCGGTAAAGAGCCCGAATACGAACAGTGGGCAGCCTGGGGGCCGCAAATTTACCAGAAGGACCCGGGAGCCGCCGTTATGCTCAGTAACGAAGTGGACAAGCTCGGCATGGACGCCAACGAAGCCAGCTGGGTGGTCGGCTGGGTCATGGAATGCTACGAAAGGGGAGCCCTTACCCCAAAAGACCTGGACGGGCTGGAGATGACCTGGGGAAATGCGGAGGCAACGCTTGAACTGGTCAAGAACATCGCCTACCGCCGCGGCTATGGTGACACCCTGGCCGAAGGAGTGAAACGTGCCGCGGAGAAGCTCGGCGGCGAAGCAGCCGACTGGGCAATATTCACCGGCAAAGGCAATACCCCCCGCGGTCATGACCACCGCGGGCGCTGGGTAGAGATGGTTGACACCTGTGTTTCCGAGACGGGGACCCTCCAGACACAGATGCAGATAAAAGACAAGGAACTCTGGAAAATGCCCCAGCCCATGGATATATTCGACCCCGACCATGTGGCCGCTGCCGAAGCCAACTCCACGGGTTCAATGACAATCTCCGACTGCCTCGTGCAATGCTGGTTCACCGGCTACAATGACACGGAAACCCAGACCGAAGCAATTAATGCCGCCACGGGATGGAACATGTCTCTCGATGAGGTCATAAAGGTTGGCAGGCGCATTATCAATATGATGCGGCTCTATAATCTCAAGGTAGGGCTGACGCCGGATATGGAGAAACCTTCCCTCAGATACAGCTCTCAGCCCGTGGACGGACCAAACAAGGATAAGCCTATCCGCCCGCACTGGGAAAAGACGGTGGATAAATACTACCAGCTGATGGGCTGGGACCGCAAAACGGGAAAACCCCTCCCGGAAACAATGAAAGAACTCGGCATTGAACACCTAAGCTAAGCAAAGGCAGGATAAAGGAGGAGGAAGCCAGAGACCGATGAAAATTGATGCAGACGTATGTATTGCCTGCGGGCTGTGTTTGCCCTATTGCCCGATGGACGCCATCAGCATGGAGGATGTCGCCATCATAGACCAAGAAGAATGCGTTGACTGCGGTGTATGTTTGAAGTCCGGAGTCTGCCCGGTGGACTGCATCTTCTTCGAGCCGGCACCATGGCCCCGCTCCGTGCGCGCCGTCTTCTCCGACCCGAGAGCCACCCATAAGGATACCGGGGTACTGGGGCGGGGAACGGAAGAGATGAAGACCAACGACGTCACCGGCAGATTCAAAGGAGGAATGATCGGGCTGGGCTGCGAATTCGGGCGGCCGGGCGTTGGCACCCGCTTTCACGACGTGGATAAAGTAGCTCAGGTGCTGGCAAAACAGGGAGTGGAGTTCGAACCCAAGAACCCGGTCACCTTCCTGATGGAAGACGCTAAGACCGGTAAATTGAAAAAGGATATCCTCAATGAAAAGGTGCTTTCTGCCATAATCGAGTGCGTGTTTCCCATCGAGAAACTGGGAGATGTCCTGACGGCGCTGAAGGAGGCGGCAAAAGAGGTTGATACCGTTTTCAGCGTTGAGTGTATCAATCGCGCCGAACCTGACGGCCTGTATCCTCTGGAAAATGCTCTGAAAGACCTGGGCATCCCCTATTATATCAACGGGAAACAAAATATCGGGCTGGGACGGCCCCTTGCCGAAGGAGGAAACTGATGACTCACAGCTTGCACCGCAGGGGAACGGCAGAGAACCTGAGCGAAGACTACGTTATCCTGATGCTGCCCGCGGTGGGCATCAATGATAAGAACCACGAACCCAAGCTGCGCAAGTTCATGGAGCTCGCCCTCTCCCATAACCCGGTAAACCTCGGCAGCATGGAAATGGGAAACATGTACAGCCACAAAATTGAAGAAGTGCTGAACGCTGCCCACGGAATCGTCCACGCCGTATTTGACAACCCGCAGGCGGTGACGCAGTTCCTGGCCGAGCTGAAAGAGGCCGACCTGGGACAATCGGTGGTGGTGAGCGGCATCTTCAAGTCGGTTGACCAGTGCCTTGAGAAGGCGGGGCTGAAACACCACACCGCCAACTTTTCACTGGGAATCTGGGGCAAGACGGAAAAGCTGCCCGGAGATGATGTCCTTGAAATTACCACCATGTGCGGTCACGGCCTGGTCTCCGCCAGCCTGGTAAAGTCCCTGGTAGATGAAATAAAGTCCGGAAAGAAAACCCCGGAAGCGGCAGCTAAAGAGCTCGCCCCGCAGTGCGCCTGCGGGATATTCAATCCCACCCGTGCCACCAGATTGCTGGCCGCGATGGCAGGGTAGTAAGACTTTTACGGTTATGGCTACAGACAACGGTGGGGAAGTTCTGTCCCCGCCGTTTTTTAAAGATTGAATTTAAACGCCCGAGACCTGAGTGAGGGAGCCGGCTTCTCATGGAAGACACCAGGCCTTATGTGCCACCCGTTTTACGCATCATCAGTGACAATATCAGCAAGCGGGGCAACCCCCTTGGCCTGAGAAAGAGCGATTGCGCTGCCTGGTCAGAAGGCCTTCAGCTTCCCTCAAAAGGTAAAACCATCCTCTACACCGGCTGCGAATACCAGATGGCAGCCCACCTCCAGTCTCTGGTGGAGGTCTTGAAAAGGGTAAAATTCAAAGACAGCCTGTTTTCCACTTTCAGCGGATTCCAGAGCGTCGGCGGCAAGTTCGGACTGGACTTGATGAAGACCTATTCCAGGGTAACCGGCAGTGAAAGTGAAGCCTATCACCGCATACTCCGCATGTCAGCTTTAACTCTGCAAAGGCTGGGAGTGGACTTTGCCTGCCTTGAGGATGAACTCTACAGCGGAGCGCTGCTTTACGAATACGGCCTCTTTGCGGAAATGGAACAGCAGGCAGAGCGGGTACTGAGCCAGTTCAAAGAGGCAGGAGTAGCCCGGATAATCACCCTCACTCCCCACTCCGCTGAAGTCTTTCGGCTCGTCTACCCGCAGTTCCTCGGCAGTTTCGACTTCGAGGTCATTCCGTACATCAGCATCGTCGCCGAAGCCCTGAAGAAGTCCGGAACCGGGCTGTCCCTGCCGGAACCGCTGAGCGTGACCTTGCACGACCCCTGTCACCTGGCGAGGGCGCTTCAGGTAACCGAAGAGCCGAGAGAAGTCCTGCGGGCAGTTGGCAACCTCGATTTCAGGGAGACGGCCTGCAACCGGGAACTAACCGGCTGCTGCGGGGCGCCCTGTGAGACCATATACCCGGAACTCTCCGAACTCGTTGCTGCCCGGCGCATCGAAGAACTCGCCACCACCGGCGCCGAAGCCACCGCCATACTGTGCCCCTTCTGCCACGCCAACCTGAGCAAGAGCGCGAGCCTGACCGGTCAGAAGTTGAAAATCATCGACCTCATTGAGATTATCTACCGGGCACTGGAGGCAAACCATGCCAAAACCTAAGCAGCTATTCGAAGAGTATTATGACGAGCTCTCCCGCAGCGCTCATGACGCCAACATAGCTGCCGGGCTTTCCAGGTCAATCAGCGCCTGCCGTGAAGGCAGAGACCGGGCACTGAAAAGGTTCCCCCACACCATCAAACTGGCAGAAGAAGTGAGAAAGCTGAAAGAAGATTGCCTCGGTCGTCTGGACGAACTGGCCCAGAAAGCCTCTTCAACCCTGAGAGAGAACGGCGCACGAGTACACCATGCCGGATCATCCGCTGACGCCCTGAAAATAATAGACACCATTGTTGGCTCGGGAAAGCTGGTCCTTTCGGCGAAAACGCTGACCGGGGAAGAGATAGGGCTCAGAAAACACCTGGAAAGCAAGGGCAACGAGTTCTGGGAGACGGACATCGGGCAGTTCATCCAGCAACTGCGCGATGAAAAGCCGATGCACTATCTGACCCCGTCAATACACGTGACCCGCGGCGAAGTGGCTGAACTGCTGACAAACCTGCTGGGCAGGAAAATACCCCCCGATATTTCAGTGGAGGTCAGGACGATAAGAGAATTCCTGCGCGATAAGTACCCCGGGGCCGATTTTGGGATAAGCGGCTGCAATGCCTTCGCCGCCGATACCGGTACGCTCTTCCTGATTGAGAACGAGGGCAATATCCGCATGGTAACCACGGTGCCGCCGGTTCACATCGCTCTGGTTGGCATCGAGAAGATAGTGCCAACCCTGCAGGACGCCTTTAACGTGGCACAGGTACAGTGGCGCTACGCCGGCTTTTCCGCCCCGCTTTACCTGAGCCTTATCAGCGGCCCCAGCGGCACCGCCGACATCGAATACACCATGGTTCACGGCTCCAGCGGGCCGGTAGAGCTTCACGTCATCTTCCTGGACAACGGGCGGAGAATGCTCGCCCGGGAGCCGGTCTTGAGAGAAGCATTGCGCTGCATAAAGTGCGGCAGCTGCCTCTCGGAATGCCCGATTTATCAGCTCAGCGCCGGGCATTACGGTGGCGAGGCCTACTTCGGCGGCGTGGGGGCTATCCTGACCGCCTATGTTGCCGGTAACCTTGCCGAAGCCGCACCCATCGCCTACACCTGTCTCAGATGCGGACGCTGCACGGAGGTATGCCCCCAGTCAATAGACCTTTCCAGGCTTGTCCCGGAGCTCAGACGCCAGATCATAGCTGCGGCACGGAGTTAGCTAACCATGTCGAATACCGAAATTGCGCTTCCATACGGAGCTTCCTTTCTCAAAGCTCAAATCCCGTCAGAAAACCTGGCATTTACTCTCAACACAAAAAATGTAAAAGGGCTGGCTGATGAGAGAGAGGCTATTGCCAGCAGCCTGCAAAACCCGATAGGCTGCCGCGCCCTCCGTGACTGCGTCAACAGGCAGGATAAGGTCGTCATCCTGGTTACCGATAATACCAGGCCCTGCCCCGACGACAGGCTGCTCCCTCCCATACTGGCAGGACTGGAGCAGAAGATACCCGGAGAGAATATAACGATAATAGTCGCCCTCGGCCTGCACCCGCCTCTGGACAGAGGGGAGTTAATCAAAAAGCTGGGCCGAAACATCATCGAAAACTACAACGTGGTGAACCACGACGTAAACGACACCATCAATATCGGCACGACCTCAAGGGGCACCCCCGTCGATATAAACAGGCGGGTGGTTGAGGCGGATTTCCGCATCAGCACCGGGTTTATCGAGCCCCACTTTTTCGCCGGCTTCTCCGGCGGCAGGAAGAGCATAGCGCCGGGCGTATTCAGCATCAGGTCAGCCTACCACAACCACGGTTACAATATGATAGAGCACCCGCGTGTTCGGGCCGGAGTTCTGGAGGGAAACCCCGTGCACGAGGACCTGGTGGAGCAGGCAAAAATGGCCGGGCTCGACTTCATCGTGAATGTGCTGCTGAACAGGGAGAGGAAAATCACCCACGTGGTCGCCGGAGATTTCATCAAGGCCCACGAGAAGGGTTGCCGGATGGCGAAAGGCATCGCCGGTGTTAAAGTGCCCCACAAGGTGGACATCGCCATTACCACCAACAGCGGGGCGCCGCTGGACCTGGACCTGTACCAGACCTGCAAGGGTATAGATACCGCCGCGCAGATAACCCGCGACGGGGGCATCATCATAATAGCTTCCGCCTGCAGCACCGGCATCGGGCCGGAAGCATTTTTGGACCTGCACGCCTCGGTCAGCTCTCCCGGGAAAGTGCTGCAAAAAATAAGGCGCGAAGAGCCGTTAGGCGTCCAGTGGCAGAATCAAATTCTGGCCCGGACCCAGCTGAAGCATGACATTTACCTCCTCTCATGCCTGGAAGACAGGGTGGTCAAAGATATAATGATGGTGCCGGTCCACACCGTAGAAGAAGGCCTGGAGAAAGCCTTCAAAGCGCTGGGCAGTGACGCCAGGGTAGCGGTAATTCCGGAAGGGCCGCTGGTCCTCCCCCTGCTCGAGAGTTAAAGCAGGTCAGCACTCCGTCCCCTCCACCGGCAAGCTCGCCCGCCTATCAGGCCAGCCCGCATTTGAAACCAGCCCCTCCAAAAGCGTATACTTATAGCGGTATCCCAATCTTTAGGAGGCAGTGTTAAAGTGAAAAGTGTTTTCTTTTTTGAGGACGAATGTGAGGACAAATACCAGCTGGGAAACAAGGGGGCCAATCTGGTAACGATGACCAGACTGGGACTGCCTGTCCCGCCTGGATTTGCCGCCTCCATCGAGGCTTACAGAGAATACCGAAGCAGCGATAAGCTGCCCGTTGAAGAAATTCAGCAAGCCCTGACCCGGCTGGAAAAGGAAACGAGGAAAAAGCTGGGCAAAGGGCTGTCCGTCTCGGTTCGCTCCTCAGCGCCAGCTTCAATGCCCGGAATGATGGATACCATACTCAACCTGACCGACCAGGCAGAAATAATGTCGGCGGTAAAGCGCATATTCGATTCCTGGGACAACCTGCGGGCCGTCGAATACCGCCGCCTCAACCAGATTCCTTCTGACCTGGGCACCGCCGCCATAATTCAGGCCATGGTCATGGGCAACCGGGACAATAGTTCGGGCACGGGGGTGGTGTTCACCCGCAATCCCAATAACGGCGAGAGGAAACTTTTCGGCGAATATCTTGACCGCGCCCAGGGCGAAGACCTCGTCTCCGGGAAGAGGACCCCGCAGCCACTGGAAATGCTGCAACGCCAGATGCCCGAGGTCTACGCTCAGCTTGAAGCGGTAGCCGATACCCTGGAGAGACACTTCCGAGATATGCAGGACATTGAATTTACCGTCGAAGATGGCAGGCTTTATATCTTGCAGACCAGATCCGGCAAACGGGGCGGCCGGGCGGCGGTAAGAATAGCAGTTGACATGGTCAGAGAAGAGTTAATCTCACCCGAAGAAGCAGTACTCAGGCTAACCCCCCAGGATGTAAGAACCATGCTCTACAAGCAGCTAAAATCACCAGAATCATACCACCCGATAGCCAAAGGCCTGACCGCCTGTCCGGGTGCCGCTACCGGCAAGATAGTATTTGACCCTCTTGAGGCAGTTGACAGAGACAAGGTAAACGAAAGGGTAATCCTGGTCAGGCCAGAGACCAGCCCGGAGGATATTCAGGGAATTTACGTCGCAGAGGGGGTGCTTACTTCACGAGGCGGCCTTACCTCCCATGCCGCCATTGTTACCAGGGCCATGGGCAAACCATGCGTCTGCGGTGCCGAGGAGGTCGTTATAGACCTGAAAAAGGAAACCATGTCCATCGGGGACCTGGTGTTAAACAAAGGCGATGAAATCACCATCGACGGTGACAGCGGTAATATCTATTCCGGCATGCTGCCCCTCCATGAACTGGAGACCTCCAGCGAGCTCAATGAGCTGCTGTCCTGGGCAGATAGATACAAACGCCTTGGAGTGTGGGCCAACGCTGACACCGCGGAAATGGTAACCCAGGCAAAAGACTTCGGCGCGGAGGGAATCGGTCTGTGCCGCACGGAACGCCAGTTCAACTCCCCGGAACGCCTGTCCGCAATCAGAGAGTTCATTCTGGCCAGGAATGCTGCCGAACGTACCAGAGCCATCAACCACCTGCGGCGCCTGCAGAAAGAGGACTTCGTGGCTATCTTCCAGGCATTGGGGGGAACTCCCATCATCATCCGGCTCCTTGACCTCCCGCTCCATGAGTTCCTGCCCTCGGAAGAAGCAACCACCGACCCGCAGTTAAGGGACAGGCTGAAGGAACTGAAAGAAATAAATCCCATGCTCGGCCACCGCGGCGTAAGAGTAGGGGTTACTTTCCCCGAAATCTACGAGATGCAACTTGACGCCATCAGTGAAGCCAGGTCTGAAGTGCCTGCCAGCGTTGCCATCATGATACCCCAGGTCATTACGGTGCAGGAATTCCTCTGGGTGAAAAAATACATCAAAGACCCTTCATTTAAGCTGGGCGTGATGATGGAAACGGTAAGGGCCTGCATGCGCGCCGGCAAGCTGGCCCACGACGTCGACTTCTTTTCTTTCGGCACCAATGACCTTACCCAGGCGGTATACTCTTTCAGCCGCGAGGACGTGGAAAGAAAGTTTCTCTCCACCTATCTGGAAATCGGCATATTGGAACATAACCCCTTCCAGATACTGGACGTAAAAGGAGTTGGCCGGCTCATGGAAACCGCCATCCTGTGGGCAAGGCGTGAAAAGAAAAACCTGGAGATAGGTGTCTGCGGGGAGCACGCCGGGGACCCCGAATCCATCGGCTTCTTCCACCAGGCTGGACTTGATTATGTCAGCTGCAGCCCGTTCCGGATACCAACCACCAAGCTGGTGGCTGCCCAGGCAGCACTGGAACAAAAATCAAAGCAAGAGAAGGAAACAACCAGTCCGGCGAAAGAAAGTACGAGCAAGCCGGGCTAAAATGGCGGGGCACGAACCGCTGCCAGTTGATACTGAAGTGCCAGCGACAGTTTGAAAGGAGGAACAACCATTATGAAAGACTGCCTGCACTCTTATATGAAGATAGGGATTGTCCATTTCATGGCTTTCTCTCCCACCGACCTCGACGGCATCAGAAAGGTTGCCGAAGATGACTTTTTCGGCGGGATAGAGATTACCTCCGTGCCCGAAGAATCCAGGGCGGACATTGCCAGACTGCTGCAATCGAGCAAATTAGCCGTCGGCTTCTGTTCCCAGCCGATACAGCTGGCCGAGAAGCTGGACCTCAACAGCTCTGACGCACAGAAGCGCGGAGCAGCCGTATCCCGCATCAAAAAGGCCGTGGACGAAGCTTATGCCCTGGGTGCCAGCAAACTGGCGGTGCTCAGCGGATGGGCGCCAGAGGCTGACAAGTACGGGCAAGCCAAGGAACTCCTTGTCGACTCTCTGAACCAGGTATGTGACTATGCCAGAAGCAAAGGTGACCTGGGCGTTGTCCTGGAGACCTTTGACCGGGACTACGATAAAAGGTGCCTCATCGGCCCGACCAGAGAGGGAGTGGAAGTCGCCGCCGCGGTGCGGAAGCGTCACCCGGACTTCGGTTTGATGATAGACCTGAGCCATCTACCGATGCTGGCAGAGAGTCCCGAGCAGGCCCTGAAAACAGCCAGAGACTACCTGGTTCACGTCCATGCCGGTAATTGCATTATAAAAGACAAAAGTCACCCCGCCTACGGAGACAAACACCCTCCTTTCGGTGCCGCCGGCGGGGAAAATGACGTTGAAGAACTGAGGCTTTACCTGCAGGCTCTGATGGACATAGGCTACATCGGCGCCGGAAAGCAGAATATAGTCGCCTTCGAAGTCAAGCCTCTGAGCGGTGAAAGCTCTGAAGCAGTCATCGCCAACGCCAAACGCACTCTCAGGGAAGCATGGGCCAGGCTATAGATACAATTCTGGTTTTTAAGTACCGGTTGGCAAACTTCAATAGCCTAGAACCGTTCTCCTGACAGGTCTGAAAGCACCACATAACCGGGGAAGAATATCATTGGTAGAGCAAAGTTTCATCAAAGAACTGGTCAAAATAGCCGGTCGCGAGAATGTCCTGTCCTCCCGGAAGGACCTGCTGGCATATTCCTATGACGCAACTTCGCTGGCAGGGATGCCGGAGGTAATCGTCTTCCCCACCGGTACAGCTCAGGTCTCGGCGATAATGAAGTCGGCTCACCGGGAAAGGCTGCCCGTAATACCACGCGGTGCCGGCACCAATCTATCCGGCGGGACAATACCGGTTGGAGGTGGCATTATCCTCGAACTCAGCCGGATGGACCGGATTCTTGAGATAGACACGGCCAACCGGAGGGCCGTTGTGGAGCCAGGGGTGGTCAATCTGGACCTGCAAAATGCTCTGGCACCGCTGGGCTTCATGTTTCCCCCCGACCCGGCAAGCCAGAAAAGCTCCACCCTGGGAGGCAACGTCGGCGAGAATGCCGGCGGCCCCCGCTGCCTGAGGTACGGAGTGACCTCAAAGTACGTCTGCGGCACGGAGGTCGTCCTGGCTGATGGCGAAATAGTGAACATCGGCGACAGTGTTGAAGACGTCCCCGGGTACGATTTGAGAGGGCTGTTCATCGGCTCGGAGGGAATACTCGGCATCGTGACCAGGCTAACCCTGCAAGTCATACCCAGGCCCGAAGCGTCACGAACTATACTGGCCGTCTTTGAGACCCTGGAAGATACCAGCCGGGCCGTCTCCGACATCATCGGCGCCGGCATCCTGCCCGGAGCCCTGGAGCTGGTGGACAAGCGTACCTGCCAGGCGATTGAAGAAGGCATACACGCCGGCTACCCCGTGGACGCGGAAGGGGTGCTCTTGATTGAGGTCGAGGGACTGGACGAGGGACTGGACAGGCAGGTCAAAGACACCTCGGAAATATGCCGGAAGAACAGGGTGCGCGAACTGCGCATCGCCAGGACGCCCGCCGAGCAGGCCAAACTCTGGGAAGGCCGCCGGGGAGCCTTTGGCGCCATCGCCAGAATAAACCCCCACTACCTGGTAATGGACGGTACGGTACCGCGCACCAGGCTGGTGCCGGCACTGCGCCGGGTGGGGGAAATCGCCGAAAAGTACCGGCTGATAATCGCCAACGTGGCTCACGCCGGTGACGGCAACCTCCACCCTCTAATCATGGCTGACGAAGACTCCCCCGATAATAGAACAGCGACGAAAAAAGCCGGAGAGGAGATACTCGATGTCTGTTTCTCCCTGGGCGGCACCATCACCGGCGAGCACGGAATCGGTCTGGAAAAGCTGGGAGCTATGTCCCGGGCGTTCAGCCCGGCTGACCTGTCTGCCATGCGCAAGGTGAAGGCGGTCTTTGACCCGGAGGACATCCTGAACCCGGGGAAATTGCTCCCTCCAGAAACAGGCAAACCCTCACCAGCCGAAACGGAGGTATCCGGTTAATGGAAAAAACGGCTTCTTCGGAAAAACAAACCTTCTTCCGGAAACTGGCTGAGATAGCCGGAGCGGAAAATGTGCTGACCGACGACCATTCAAGGGAACGCTACAGGGCAGATGGCCTGTCGCCAGCGGCTGTGGTCTTTGCTTCCACCACGGAACAGGTATCACAAATTGTTAGGGCGGGAAACCAGTCCCGGATGTCCATTGTCCCGTGGGGAGGTGGTTCGAAGCAGGAGGCTGGTCCCTGCCTTTCGGCAGCCGATGTCATCCTCTGCCTGAAGAACATGAGTAATATTATTGAGCTTGACGCGAGTAACTTTACCGCCCTGGTAGAGGCGGGGGTAACCAATGGCCATCTGCAACAAAGTTTAGCCGCACAAGGACTCCTCTTCCCCCTTGACCCACCCTTTATGGAAAGGTCGACTCTCGGCGGCACATTAGCCACCAATGCCAGCGGGCCGCTGCGGGCCGCCTATGGCACCGCCCGCGACCTCGTGCTCGGGATAACCGCGGTTACTCCCGGTGGCGATATCATCCATACCGGCGGGAAGACAATGAAAAATGTAGCCGGACTTGATTTATGTAAACTGCTTATCGGCTCCTGGGGTACCCTGGGAGTTATCACGGAAGCCGTTCTGCGGCTATTCCCCCTGCCCGAAGCCAGCCAGACTCTCTGCCTGACCTTCTCCGGCGCTGAAGACGCCTTCTCCCTGGTCACCCACCTTCTGAACTCGGCCTTGCTGCCCACTTCGGTTGAACTGGCAGACAACGCAGTCGGAAATGTTCTGGGTTCGCCTCTGGCAGAAGAAGAAGTACTGCTGCTGGTCAACGTTGAGGGAAGCACCGAGACCATAGAGCGCCAGCACAAAGAAATCAGCGCCGTCGCTAAGTCGAACAAAGTGCGCACCGTGACCGCCATCGAGGGCGAAAAGGCAACCCGTTTCTGGAACACCTACCGCGCAGCGCACCGGTCGCTCCTGAGCGCCACCCCGGACGCCGTTCAGGGGAAAGCCTCCGTACCCCTCAGCAAGTTGGGAGAAATGTTTGGAGCGATTAAGCAAATCGGCAGCAGGCACGGTGTAAAAACAAGTATCAGGGCGCACTGCTATAACGGCATCCTTTATGCCTACATTGCCGACGGGAAGTCCGGTGCCGCCGATATTGTAGGCGACCTCAGAGGGGCAGCCGCCGGGCTAGGCGGGTACTTCACGGTTGAGGCGGCTCCGTTAGAGGTCAGAAAAAGCGTTGCTGCCTTTCCGCACCGGGAGGATTACTTCCTGATGAAGCGTCTGAAAACGGAACTCGACCCCAATAATATTCTCAATCCGGGCAAATCCGCAGGAGGCTAATGAGGCTGGATATGTCAGAAACGACCAGAGAAATGGAGGAGGCGTTACAGCGCTGTAATAAATGCGGGTTCTGCCTGGCTACCTGCCCCATTTACAAGGTTACCGGAGTGGAATGGACCGCCGCCAGAGGGCGCATCGCCGTTATCCGCGGTGCCCTGCTTGACCACCAGCTGGACCTCGACGAGCTCAAAGACCCGGTAGCCAACTGTCTAACCTGTAACGGCTGCGTCGAGGTCTGCCCGGCAAAAGTAATGACCGGAGATATCATCTTCAAGACCAGAGAGGAAATGCTCAAGCAACATGGAGATTCCTGGATACAAAAGCTGGCTTTCCGGAAGCTGCTGGCAAGCCCGCCTCTCCTGCACAGGGCATCCAGATTTTTGCGGCTGGTCGATGTATCCGGTCTGCGCGCAGCGGCCAGAAAGACCGGCTTGACAAAACTACTCGGCGACGCCGGCAAAGCTGAAACCATGGTGCCCGGAGTACCGGCAGGCGGAGGACTGGAAGTGATAAAACGGTTTGCCCGGAAGCTGGACAACCCGAAATACCGGGTAGCCTACTTCGTCGGCTGCTACGCCCCCGCCCTCGCCCCGGAGAGAGCAGCCGCCACCATACGTATACTGCACAGGCACCGGGTAGAGGTCACCGTGCCTGACTTCGCCTGCTGCGGGCTGCCCGCCGCCGGTTACGGGGACACATCATCAGCGAAAAACCTGGCGCAGGGAAACATCCACACTGCCATCAACCTCGATGTGGATGCAATCGTCACTCCCTGTGCCAGTTGTAGCTCTTTCCTGAAGGACTATGGTAAAATTCTGGTTGACGAGCCGGAATGGTCGGAAAAAGCCCGGTACTTTGCCGGCAAAGTAAAAGACCTGAGCGAGTTTCTGGTGGACATCGGCCTGGTAACCGAAATGGGTACGGTCAAGAAAAGGATAACCTATCATGACCCGTGCCACCTGGGCCATTACCAGAAAATAAAGGAGCAGCCGCGCACCATACTGAAGAGCATTCCCGGCGTGGAACTTGTTGAAATGGAAGAGTCGGATATGTGCTGCGGTGCCGCCGGAACTTACGCTTTCAAAAATTATGATTTATCCATGAAAGTGCTAGCGCGCAAAATGGACAACATCGGGAAAACGGGTACCGAAATCATAGTATCAAGCTGCCCCGCCTGCGTCATGCAGCTTTCCGCCGGAGCGAAGCGGCAGAAGATGGCGGCGACCGCCCTTGAGATTACGGAAATACTTGACCAGGCTTACCAAGCAAACAGGGATAAGCAATAAGCAAACCAAATCTGCCCGCACGGAGTGTCAACATGAAGGTTGTCATTGCCCCTCAGGGCTTCAAGGGAAATCTCACCGCCCTCCAGGTAGCCCGGGCTATCGAAAAGGGGATTAAACTCATCATCCCGGATGCCGAGACGGCTATCACGCCCATGGCTGACGGCGGGGAAGGAACGGTGCAGGCTCTTGTTGATGCCACCGGCGGCAAAATCATGAGGACCGAGGTGACCGGCCCGATGGAGGGGCGCGTTACCGCTCACTGGGGAATCCTGAGCGATGAAAACACCGCCGTAATTGAAATGGCTTCCGCTTCCGGCCTCCCCCTGGTCACCCCCCAGAAACGAAACCCGCTGGTAGCCACCACCTACGGCACCGGGGAACTAATCCGGGCGGCTCTGGACCACGGCTGCCGGAAGCTGATTATCGGCATCGGCGGCAGCGCCACCAATGATGGCGGTGCCGGCATGGCTCAGGCTCTGGGCGCCAGGCTAACCGATGCCGCCGGAAAAGAACTACCCTTCGGCGGAGCGGCGCTGTCCAGACTGGAGCACATTGACATCAGCGCGCTGGACCCACGCCTTGACGGCTTCGATGCCCGCATAGCCTCTGATGTCAACAATCCTCTTTGCGGGCCCAAAGGAGCCTCGGCCGTCTACGGCCCGCAGAAGGGAGCCACCCCGGAAATGGTAGCGCAACTGGATGCCGCACTGGCTCACTACGCGGATGTCATCAAAAAGGACCTGGATATCGACTTCCGGGAGGTGCCGGGAGCAGGCGCCGCCGGAGGCCTGGGGATGGGGCTGATGGTCTTCCTCAAGGCAAAGATGGAACCCGGCATCGATATTATCATCCAGGCAACCGGGTTTGTTGAAGCACTGAAAGGTGCCGACCTGGTTTTCACCGCCGAAGGCAGGATTGACTTCCAGTCTGCCATGGGCAAGGTGCCCACCGGCGTCGCCCTGAAAGCCAAGGAGTTCGGCATTCCGGTCATCGCCCTTGCCGGTGAGGTTGCCGGTGACTGCCGGGTAGTCTATGAGCACGGCATAGACGCCGTGATGAGCATCGCCCCGGGCCCCATCAGCCTCAGCCAGTCAATGGCAGATGCGGAGCAGTTGATTACCAACGCCGCCGAGTGTGCCATGCGGCTATTTATGTGCCGGGGAAAAGAATAATCGCGAAAGGAGGAGACAAAATGGCAAAACCAAAGGTATTTGTAGCCCGTAGGATGGCTCAAGAAGCGCTGGACAGGATTGCCAGTGCTACCGAAATGGAACTGTGGGAGGACGAGCTGCCCCCGCCACGCGAGGTGTTCATGCAGAAAATCAAGGACCTCGATGGCTTGCTTCCCCTTCTCACCGACAAGATTGACGCGGAGCTAATGGATGCCGCCCCGAAGCTGAAGGTAATCAGCAACATGGCGGTCGGCTTCGACAACATCGATGTTTCCGCAGCGACCAAGCGCGGCATTCTCGTGAGCAACACGCCGGGAGTGCTCACCGAAACCACCGCTGACTTTGCCT
>CAZRBS010000008.1:0-43129 GCA_964598405.1 uncultured Dehalococcoidaceae bacterium | reverse complement strand
ACCACCTTGTTGGGCGTTGGCTGTTTTCCGGAAAGCCACGTCCTGAGCTATGGCATGGTGGGCATGCATGGCATGACCTGTGCCAATCTGGCAATCGAAAATTCCGACCTGTTTATTGCCATCGGGATGAGGTTCGATGACAGGGTCACCGGCAAGATAAGCACCTTTGCTCCGCATGCTAACATTGTCCATATTGACATTGACCCTGCCGAAATCGGCAAGAACGTGCGCGTCGATGTGCCGATAGTTGGCGATGTCAAGCTGGTTCTTCAGGAACTGAATAAACTTGTTGCTACCAGTAAGCACAGCAAGTGGATCAAACAAATTGATGGGTGGCGGAGGGAACGCCCGTCAACAGGTATCAGAGACAGCGGTGTGCTTCTGCCTCAATATGTTGTCAGCAAGCTATATGAAGCGACCGGAGGTGAAGCCATTATTGTTACCGGAGTGGGGCAGCACCAGATGTGGACAGCCCAGCACTACCATTACGATAAGCCGAACACGCTCATTTCATCAGGCGGGCTGGGGGCAATGGGGTTCGGGCTGCCAGCAGCCATGGGGGCTAAAGCGGGCTGCCCGGACAGCGTCGTCTGGTGTATTGACGGGGATGGCAGTTTCCAGATGACGATACAGGAGCTGGCTACCTTGGCGCAGGATAACATTGCCGTTAAGATAGCCATCATCAATAACGGCTATCTGGGAATGGTCCGGCAGTGGCAGGAACTCTTCTACGGGAAGCGGTACGTAGCTACCCCGCTGTCCTGCCCCGATTTTGTCAAGATTGCCGAGGGGTACTGCCTGCCCGGCCTGAGGGTCAGCCAGAAAGAAGAGGTGATGCCTGCCATCAAACAGGCCATGGAGCACCAGGGTCCTTTCCTCATCGATTTCAAGGTGGAACCGGAGGAAAATGTCTACCCGATGATACCCCCCGGGGCAACTTTTGCCGAAATTATTGAAGGCCCCAAGGAGAAGGTAAAAGCTATCACCGATTCTACCAAGCTCCCGGTAAGCAACATATGAAAATCTGAGAAGGTGAAGTTATGGCAGCGACGAAGCACATTCTGATGGCTTTGGTTGAAGACAAGCCCGGGGTACTTAACCGGATGGCAAGCATTTTCCGGAGGCGCGGTTTCAACATTCAAAGCGTCAACGTACTTGAAGTCATCGGTGCGGAGGGTGGAGAATCGCCGCGTTTGACGCGCGTTGCCATTGTCGTTGCTGGCTCGGCCAGCATTCTGGGGCAGGTAAGAAAGCAGCTGGAAAAGCTAATCGACGTGGTTGAGGTGTCGGATATTACCGCCAGAAACACGGGCTGAAGTTGGCCCTGGTTGAGCTTGCTGAAAAACTGGGAAAGAATTGAACGATTATGTCCGCAACAAAACATACGCTCGTCGCCCTGGTGGAAGACAAGCCCGGAGTGCTTACCCGGATGGCGAGCCTTTTCCGGCGCCGCGGTTTTAACATTGAAAGTATTGCCGTCGGGCACAGCGAGCTGCCCAACTTATCCCGTATGACCCTTGTCGTCGCCGGTTCGGCCAACATGCTTGAGCAGGTGCGGAAGCAGCTGGGTAAAGTGGTGAATGTGGTCAAAATAACGGATGTGACCGGGGGCAGCATAACCGTTCGTGAACTGGCCCTGATTAAAGTTAAGGCCACTTCGTCCACCCGGAGCGAAATTATTGAGATAGCCGACATCTTCCGCGCCAACATAGTGGACGTGTCTTCCGATTCGCTGACAATCGAGATTACCGGGGACGAAGAAAAAATCAGTTCACTGCTGAACTTGCTACGCGGGTTCAGCATCAAAGAAATAGCCCGGACCGGTCCCATTGCGATGCCCAGAGGTGAGTTCCAATCACGCAAGGGAAGAGGGAAAAGCCTGCCCGGCTGGTAAAGAGACCAAAACCCGGGAAAACCAAGGAAATGCGCGGTAAAGCGTAAAAATAACCGGAAAGAAAGGATTTACAATGGCAAAGGTGTATTATGAAAAAGATGCCTCTCTGGATTTGCTTAAAGGAAAGGTTATAGCCGTTATCGGCTACGGAAACCAGGGGCGCGGTCAGTCGCTAAACCTCAAGGACAGCGGCTGTCAGGTGATGGCAGGTCTCCACGAAGGCAGTAAAAGTGGGGCCAGAGCCAGGACTGACGGGATTAAAGTGGCTACGGTAGCTGAAGCTGCCAGGGCAGCCGATATCATCATGATGCTGGCCCCGGACAATCTGCACCAGGAGATTTATTGCCAGTCAATCAAGCCCAACCTCTCCAAAGGCAATATGCTGATGTTTTCTCACGGGTTCAACATCCACTACGGGCAGGTCATCCCGACGCCTGACATTGACGTTGCCATGATTGCGCCGAAAAGCCCGGGCAACCTGCTGCGCGAGCTTTATACTCAGAATATGGGGGTTCCGGCACTGCTTGCGGTTTACCAGAATGCCACCGGGAAAGCAAAGGAGCTGGCTCTTGCCTACGCAAGGGGCATCGGTTGCCTGCGGGCAGGAGTACTGGAAACAACCTTCGCCGAGGAAACCGAGACCGACCTTTTCGGAGAGCAGGCGATACTCTGTGGCGGGATTACCGCCCTGCTGAAGGCTACGTTTGAAATACTGGTCGAGGCTGGATACCAGCCGGAGCTGGCTTACTTTGAGTGCCTGAACGAGCTCAAGCTCATCGTTGACCTTATCTATAAGGGCGGCATAAGCTTCATGCGCGATTCGGTAAGCTACACCGCGAAGTACGGAGATTTGACCCGTGGGCCCAGGGTTATTGATGATATGGTCCGGGAGAACCTGTGGCAAATCCTGGATGAGGTCCAGGACGGCACCTTTGCCCGGGAATGGATTCTGGAGAACCAGGCGGGACGCCCGGTTTACAACGCCCTGCTACGCAAGGACAGAGAGCACCCCATTGAACTGGTGGGCGCGGAACTGCGGAAGATGATGCCGTGGCTCAATAAGTAGAGCCCCGGGGCGGAAAATATAACTACCATGTTGTTGGGAAAGGGTGAAGCGTATGGATAGAGTGATTATATTTGACACCACCCTCCGGGACGGAGAACAGGCGGCCGGAGGCAGTCTGAATATTCAGGAGAAGCTGGGAGTAGCCAGGCAGCTTGAGAAGCTCGGCGTGGATATTATCGAGGCCGGTTTCCCTGCCAGTTCCCCGGGAGATTTTGAGGCGGTAAGCCTTATCGCCCGGGAGATTAAAAAGCCGGTAATCTGCGCCCTGGCCCGTGCTCACCCCAATGATATCGACCGGGCCTGGGAAGCAGTTAAGAAAGCGGAGCGCTCCCGGATTCATGTGTTTTTATCCGCTTCCGATGTGCACCTCGTTTACCAGCTAAAAAAGAGCCGGGAAGAGATTCTGGAGATGTCCCGCGAGATGGTAGCCCGGGCGAAGAGCTATACCGATGATGTAGAGTTTTCGCCGATGGACGCCAGCCGTGCCGAACCGGCCTATATCCATCAAATCGTGGAAGCGGTTATCGCCGCCGGGGCAACCACGGTGAATATCCCGGATACGGTTGGCTATGCCATACCCGATGAGTTCGGTGAATTTATCAAAGGGATTGCCCAGAACGTGCCCAATATAGATAAAGCCGTCATCAGCGTTCACTGCCATAACGACCTCGGACTGGCGGTAGCCAATAGTCTGGAAGCAATCAGACAGGGAGCCAGACAGATAGAGTGCACCATCAACGGCATCGGGGAAAGAGCCGGCAATGCCTCGCTCGAGGAAGTTGTGATGGCCCTCAAGACCCGGGACGACCTTTTCCACCTGTCGACCAACATTGATACCTCGGAGATATACAGGACCAGCCGGCTGGTAAGTGAGCTGACCGGCTTTTCGGTCCAGCCCAACAAAGCCATCGTGGGTGCCAATGCCTTTCGTCATCAGTCAGGCATACATCAGGACGGCGTTATCAAGATGCCGAAAACCTATGAAATAATCGACCCCCGAACTGTGGGTATACCGGCGAGCAGCCTGGTTATGGGTAAACTTAGCGGGCGGCATGCTTTCCGGGAAAGGCTGGCCGAGCTGGGTTACAGCTTGCAGGAGGAGGACTTCAGCCGCGTCTTCCGGGCCTTCAAAGAGCTGGCGGACAAGAAAAAGGAGGTCACCGACCGGGATATCGAGTCCCTCGTTGCCGAAGAGCAGCGCACCGTCTCCGAGGTCTATCATCTGGACCGCCTTCAGGTGTCCTGCGGCGACAGGGGCATCCCCACCGCCTCCGTGGTAATTATCAGCCCGGATGGCCAGACCCGAGCTGAAGCGTCTCTGGGTGCCGGTCCGGTGGATGCGGTATTCAAGACTATCGATAAAATAGTCCAGATACCCAATACCCTTACTGAGTTCAGTATTAAAGCCCTCACCGAAGGCATTGATGCCATCGGCGAAGTGCTGGTCAGGATAGAAAGCGACGGCGTGACCTATACCGGACGGGGGGCTGATACCGATATTCTTGTCGCCAGTGCCAAGGCCTATATGAACTCCCTCAACCGGTTACTGGCGGCCAAAAAGACAGCTGGTTAAGGCGTGCTGATATGAGTGTGGAAATAGAAATGGTTTTGCGGCTTCTGCTGGCAGCAGCCCTGGGAACCATTATCGGGTTCCAGCGGGAAAGAGCTGGAAAGCAAGCAGGGCTGAGAACTCACATACTTATCTGCGTTGGCGCTGCCCTTTTTACCATAGTTTCCATTTACGGTTTCGGTGCCGCCAGTGACCCGGCCAGAGTTGCGGCTGGAGTGGTCGTTGGCGTCGGTTTTCTCGGGGCTGGAGTTATTCTACACCGCGAAGGGGGTTTTGTGGCTGGGCTGACCACGGCAGCTACCATCTGGGCGGCAGCCGGCATCGGTCTGGCTGCGGGCGCGGGGCTGTACGTGGTCTCAGCAGTCACCGCTGCCCTCGTGCTCATCGTGCTGGTTCTCCCCCGGTTTATCGGGTGAATGATACTGCTCCTGGTTCACGGAAAAACTCTTCTGGAAAAGGAGTCCTGCTCAATTGAATTTAGCTGAGAAAATACTGGCGGCTCATTGCGGTAAATCAGCCGTGTCCCCGGGCGAATTCATCAATGTCCGGGTAGATATGGTTCTGGCCAATGATATTACGGCTCCAATTGCCATCAGAGAGTTTCACCGCACTGGGGTTGGCGAAGTTTTTGACCCCCAGAAAGTCGTCATGGTGCCCGACCATTTTGTGCCCAACAAGGACATCGCCTCGGCAGAACAGGTCAAGCTGCTGAGGGAGTTTTGCCGCAAGCAGAAAACGTTCTACTTCGAACTGGGCCAGATGGGTATTGAGCATGTTCTTCTGCCGGAACAGGGCCTGGTGCTCCCTGGAGAGGTGGTTATCGGGGCTGACTCACACACCTGTACCTATGGCGCTCTGGGCACCTTCGCCACCGGAATGGGGTCGACTGATATCGCGGCTGCCATGGCGACCGGCGAAATCTGGATGAAGGTCCCGCCGACAATCAGGCTGGTCTATCACGGCACCCCGGGCAAATGGATAGGGGGTAAGGACTTAATCCTTTACACCATCGGTGACATAGGCGTGGACGGGGCACTGTATTCGGCGCTGGAATTTAACGGGGAGGCGGTGGAGGCGCTGTCTATGGACGGACGGTTCACCATGGCCAACATGGCAATCGAAGCCGGGGCAAAGGTAGGGCTTTTCCGTGTAGATAACAAAACACAACTATACATAAAGTCCAGAGCGGAGCGCGCCTATAACGTATACGAACCCGATGCTGATGCTGAATACTCGAAGGTCATAGAGTATGACATCTCCAGCCTGGACCCCCAGGTAGCCTTGCCGCACTCACCGGCCAATGTCAGACCGGTCGGCGAGGTAGGCGACGTTGAAATCGACCAGGCGGTGATAGGTAGCTGCACCAACGGTCGCCTTGAAGATTTGCAGATGGCGGCTCAGATATTGAAAGGCAGGACGGTTAACCCCCGGGTGCGCTGCATCATCATCCCCGGTTCCCAGCAGGTATACCTGGACGCACTGACGCTGGGACTGATCGAAGTTTTTGTCAGGGCCGGTGCCGCCGTCAGCACGCCCACCTGCGGGCCCTGCCTTGGCGGACACATGGGGATTCTGGCCGAAGGTGAACGCTGTATTTCCACCACCAATCGCAACTTCGTCGGCAGAATGGGAAGTCCCAGGTCAGAGGTCTACCTTTCCGGCCCGGCTGTTGCCGCAGCCAGCGCTATTGCCGGCAAAATCGTCTCTCCGGAAGAGGTCAAATGATGAGGACAGGAATCATAATCTATTCGGACGACCCGGAAGCTGTATGGAACGCTTTCCGGTTTGGTAACTTTGCTCTGGCAATGGAAGACGAGGTAAAGATATTCCTGCTGGGCAAAGGAGTGGAACTGGAACTGATGGAAGCGGAGAAATTCGATATTGCCGGACAGCTCCAGACGTTCGTTAACAGCGGCGGGAAGGTGTTTGTCTGTGGCACATGCCTCGAAATTCACCGGCTTGAACCCCAGGAAATATACATAGTGGCCACGATGAAAGACATATATGAGATAGTGAAGGAAAGTGATAGGGTTATAACTTTCTAAGAGCAGGATTGAGAAGGAGACCCATGCGGAGAAAAGAGCAGGAAATCACCGATATTGACGAGATTGAAAAAATAATAGGGAGAGCGAGCAGTTGCCGTATCGGCCTGGTGGATGGTGGTGAGCCATACGTTGTTCCCGTCTGTTTTGGCTACGAGAGGAACACCGTTTATTTCCACAGTGCTCCGGAAGGCCGGAAGGTAGAAATAATCCAGCAGAACGGCAAAGCCTGCTTCGAGGTAACCACCGACGAGGAAATAGTGAAGGCAGGAAAACCCTGCAAGTGGTCGATAAAGTACAGGAGCGTTATCGGAAAGGGAACGGCTTCCGTGCTGGAAGGTGATGAGGAGAAAACCCACGCTCTGCGACTGATTATGCGGCAGTATGGCGGGGATAATTTCGATTTTGCCCGGTCGTCGCTGGATTCGACGTTGATAGTGAAGATTGCCATTGAAAGCCTGACCGGCAAGCAATCGGGCTACTAGCTGTTAAGAACTACCGCAATAGCAGTCCACAAAATTAAACTTACGGGTTATCCGGGAGGAAAGTCTTTTCAATGCTGAAGGGTAAAGTTCACAAATACGGGGCCAACGTTGACACCGATGCCATTATCCCGGCCCGTTACCTGAATGTTTCCGACCCGGTGGAGCTGGCGAAACACTGCATGGAAGATATCGATGCCGATTTTGTGAGCAGAGTTAAGCCGGGGGATATAATCATGGCGAGCACCAACTTCGGCTGTGGGTCATCACGGGAACATGCCCCGCTGGCAATCAAGGCATCCGGCATCTCCTGCGTGGTTGCCAAAAGCTTCGCCCGTATCTTCTTCCGCAACGCCATAAACATCGGCCTGCCGTTACTCGAGTCTGAAGAGGCGGTGGATAATACCGGTGCGGGAGATATTCTGGGGGTTGACCTCTCCAGCGGCACCATAAAAAACCTGACCAGCGGCAAGCTCTTCTCCGCCAGTCCCTATCCCGAGTTTATGGCGGAGATTATCGCGGCTGGCGGGCTTATTGAATATACCAGGAAAAGACTGGCTAGCAGGAGGATTTAGGATGCAATTTAACCTGGCGGTATTACCCGGCGACGGTGTCGGTCCGGAAGTTGCCGGCGAGGCAATAAGGGTATTGCAGGCGGCGGGGGAAAAATACGGGTACGGACTTAATCTGCACTACGGGTTGATTGGCGGTGCTGCTATCGATGAAACTGGAACCGCCCTTCCCCAGGATACCCTGAAAATGTGCAAAAAGTGTGATGCGGTACTGCTGGGCGCCGTGGGCGGCCCCAAGTGGGACGACCCCGAAGCCAGGGTACGCCCTGAAGACGGCATCCTTGGACTGAGAAAATCTCTGGGGCTGTTCGCCAACCTGCGTCCGGTAAAGGTCCAGCCGGTACTGGTCGATTCTACCAACCTGAAACCGGAAGTCATTGACGGGGTGGATTTTATCTTTGTCCGCGAGCTTACTGGCGGTCTCTATTTTGGCCGGCCCAAGAAGCGGTGGCAGACGCCAGAAGGCAGGCGGGCCACCGATACCATGACCTATTCGGAGCAGGAAATCGAACGCATCGTCAGGGTTGGCTTCGAGCTGGCGCGGAGCCGTCGTAAGAAGCTGGTCTCGGTGGATAAAGCCAACGTGCTAGAAGCTTCCCGCCTGTGGCGGCAGGTGGCGGTGGAAGTATCTGAAAGCTACCCCGATGTGGAGCTGGAGCATATGCTGGTGGATGCCTGTGCTATGCGCCTTATCCAGAACCCAGCTTATTTCGATGTCCTGGTTTCGGAAAATACCTTTGCCGACATCCTTACCGACGAAGCATCAATGCTGGCTGGTTCCATGGGGATGCTCCCATCCGCCAGCCTGGCTGGAGTACCGCAGGAAAAAGTCAAAACATTCGGGCTCTACGAGCCGATTCACGGCAGCGCTCCGCGCCGTGCCGGACTTGATATGGCTAACCCCATCGCTACCATCCTCAGTACCGCCATGATGCTGCGTTACTCCTTCGGCCTGACGGAGGCAGCGCAGGCTGTTGAAACGGCGGTAGCCTCTGTTTTGCAGGAAGGCTACCGTACCTATGACATAAGGGGAGAAGGCAGGACGGAGGTGGGGACAGAAGAAATGGGGAAACTGATTGCCGGGAAGGTGCGGGGGTAGAAATTGTTGCCGGTCCAGCTTTACGATACTACGTTGCGCGATGGAGCCCAGCGGGAAGGCGTCTCCTTCTCTGTGGTGGATAAGCTCCACATCGTGGAAAAACTCGATGAACTGGGAATCCACTTCATTGAGGGCGGCTGGCCCGGCTCAAATCCCAAGGACGCCGAGTTCTTCAGTAAAGTTCGCAACCTCAGGTTGAATAATTCCACGCTGGTTGCCTTTGGCAGCACCAGGCGCCCCAAAGCCCGGGCGGAGGCCGATGCCAACCTTGTAGCTCTCGTTGAAGCCGGGATGAAGACGGTTGCCCTCGTTGGCAAAAGCTCGGAGCGGCAGGTTACCCAGGTACTGGAGACCACCCTGGAAGAGAACTGCCGCATGATTGCCGATTCCATAAGCTACCTCAAGTCAAAGGGAATTTCCGTTTTCTTTGATGCGGAGCATTTCTTTGATGGCTTCAAGGGTAACCCTGCCTATGCCCTGCGTATTCTGGAAGTAGCTGCTGACGCCGGTGCCGATTGCCTGGTGCTCTGTGATACCAATGGGGGTACCCTGCCCGGCGAAATAATGACCGCTGTCGAGGCGGTGAAGAAGCTGACGGGGGTTTCTCTGGGCATCCATGCCCATAATGACAGCGAACTGGCGGTAGCCAATACGCTGGCAGCGGTTCAGGCTGGAGTCATCCAGGTTCAGGGTACCATTAACGGCTACGGGGAACGTTCCGGCAACGCCAACCTATGCTCGGTTATTCCGGCGTTGAAGCTTAAAATGGACATCGACTGTGTTACCAACGTGCAATTAGCCCGGCTAACCGAGGTGTCTCATTACGTGAGCGAGGTAGCCAATCTCATCCCTGACCCTTTCCTGCCATATGTTGGCACCAGCGTCTTCAGCCACAAGGGGGGACTCCACGCTTCCGCCATGGCAAAGTGGGTGCAGAGTTACCAGCACATAGACCCGGCCAGGGTGGGCAATAGACCGAGAGTGCTGGTATCAGAGCTGTCAGGGCGGAGAAATATCATTCACAAAGCAAGAGAACTTCTTGGCATTGACCTGTCACAGAAAAAGGAGACGGTGCAGGAGCTGCTGGAACAGGTCAAGCAGATGGAAAGCCGCGGGTTCCAATATGAAGGCGCTGAGGCATCCTTTGAACTGCTACTGCACCGTGCCGACCCGGACTACAAGCCCCCGTTTGAGCTGGTTGATTTCATGGTGGTGGTGGAGAGAAGAAGGCGCCCGGCTGCCCGCAAAAGCCAGGGAGAGATGCTGTCCGAGGCTATGGTAAAGGTAAAAGTAGGTATCGAGGTAATGCATACCGTGGCCGAGGGGAACGGGCCGGTTAACGCTCTGGACAGGGCTCTGCGCAAGGCGCTGCTACAGTTTTATCCCAGTGTGGCAAACGTCAGGCTGGTCGACTACAAGGTTCGCATTCTGGAAGAAAGCGTCGGCACCGAGGCCAAGGTCCGCGTCCTTATCGAGTCCAGCGATGGGGCTGATGACTGGTATAGTGTCGGAAGTTCCACTGACATTATCGAGGCCAGCTGGCTTGCCCTGGCCGATAGCCTGGAATACTGGCTGGTGAAACGTGGAGATGGTCCACTCGCCTGAATTTATGCCGCCCGTCCTACCGGCATAATGTATAACGGCTTATACTGGCTGTCCAGCCGCAAAACCGCCCTGACCTCTTCGTCATCAAAAACACCAACAGCTACCGTTGCCAGGCTAAGGGCAGCGGCTTGAAGATAAATATTCTGCCCGGCATGTCCCGCTTCCATATGGACGTATCTCTCTCCCCTGGCCCCGTATCTCGCCAGCGTACGCTCATAAACGGCACAAACAACTATATCCAGCGGGGCTGTAGCGATAAAGCGCTGGTTTGAGGCTGCTCCGGCCAGCTCCCGCCTCAGGTCACCTTCCCGGTGCAGGGTCAGGAAATGTTTGCTGGCGTCATAATGGTATACACCGGCGCTTATTTTCTCGATACAGCTTTCGCCGCAAACCACGAAGATTTCCAGCGGGTAGGTGGCCCCGGCACTGGGGACAGTCCGGCATCCCCCGGAAGCATCACCGGCTCCCTGGGTCGCCCACAATATCCGGGCCAGCTGTTGTTGGGTAACGGGTTGAGGGGCGAAGCGCCTTACCGACCTTCTTCGGGCTATGGTCTCTTCCAGTGACAAGCTGCCTTTCAGCCCGGGTGCGGGCAGGGGGATTTCTGGCATAAAGTCCATGCTCACCTGGCAACCCTCCAAACGCTTCCTTTTATCTTCGGAAAAAATGAGAACCGCCACCGTCGGGTTAAAACCGCGGAGCTTTAAGCTTTTTCAATCATCTAGTATAATATAAGCGGGAGGGTGTCTGGCAAGGCGATTCGATGATGGATAATAATCAAAAAGCGGAGAGTTTGAAATGGGTGAGGAAATAAAAAGCGCCCTGGAAATAGCCATGGAAAAGGTGGAGAAGATGGGGGGAGTAACGGAAGAAGAGCGCTTGAGGTGGAAATATGTTCCGGAAGGGGAAAGGCTGGGCGCCAGATATTTAAAAGAAGACACCAGTCTGCTGGCTGAACTGGGCAAGTTCGGGGAAGCAGCCAGAAAACAGGTGATAAAAGGGATGAGCGAGGTACTGATACGCAATATCGGCCTGCCCACGAATGCTTTTACCCGGAAAACCAATAGAAAGGCTATGGATGGACTGAAAGCAATCAAGACCGATAAATCGAGCGTGGAAAATGTTTACAGCCGGATGAGGCGCGTCTTTGACCACTATGCTGAACAGGGGGAGCAGCAGAAAAAGCAGGCCTATGAATCATTAAAGGCTGAGTTTGAAGCCAGGATACAGGAAGCGATGAAACAGCAGCTGGGAACAACTGTCGGCATCAAGATAGATGTTGAAAGCCAGCCTCAATTCCAGGAAGAGTGGCACCGGCTGCAGGCCCGGCTGGATACGCAGTATGCCACCCTGCTTGATGAGTATAAACAGGAGCTAGCCGCGATATCTTAGAGGGGACTGATGGGTAATACCGAAGATAGAATTGAATATGCGGTCAGGCACACCGAAATATTGAGGCTGCCCAGGCAGAGCCTGGCTACTTTCGGCACGACCAGTATACACTATTATCTGGTTACCGAGCCGTCCTATTCGGAGCTGGTCAGGGAGAAGGACGAGACGGTAATCCGGGAGGGCAGAGTGCTTGCGGAAAGGCCGAGGGTGGTGACCCCTTATTACCTCTCCCAGCTTGAAGGTTTCAGCGCAGAAGCCAGGAGGTATCTGGAGGCGCTTATCAAGGAGCACGGGCCGGATGCTCCCGGACTCGTTTACAGCTACAAAAATGAGCCCAAAGAACTTAATATCGTATCGGATAAATGGCTGTCGGTGGTTGACCGGCTAAACGCTGAGATTGACAGTCGTGGAGACCCTCTGACCTCCATCATCAAAGGGGAGGACGAACTCTGGGACGTCTCTCTGTTGAAGTTCATCTATGAAATAACGAGGAGCTCTTTACATAATAATCTGAAACAAATGGGTGCCAGAGGACTTCTGGATGTGGACTCCAGCGGTGTACCGGCGGATGCCAGAATCAGAATTGAGGAGCTTTTCAGCAAGGCAATGAGGGGTGAACGGGACCCTGCTGAACTGAAACGCGAACTTGACCACTGGAACCTGTTCCCGGAATATGAGGACAGGTTTTTCGCCATTTTCAAAAAGAAGTAAGGATGCTGCACTATGAAAATATCGGTCATTGAAGCCAGAGACCTTTCTGAGGCCTGGTTCCTCTGTCTGTGCAAAACGCTCACCGAAGGACGCGAGTATAAAATCGACCGCGGCAGTTATGCCGGTCAGCGGCGTAAAGAGCTCGACTTCATCGTTGCGCAGGTAAAGCACCCGGGAACAAGGCCGATAATACCCGACGTACCGCAGGGGATACCGCCGCCCAGCACCATGGAATATATTGAAAGCTATCTGCCCTACCTGATGACAGCGCATAGAAAGGAAGGGGAGCAGTATACCTACGGCCAGTACCTCGAAACGCAGATAGCCGAAGTAATCAAGATGTACCGTGAAGACGGTCATAACACGAACCAGGCCTTTATGGCGGTAGGCGATGGTCAGTCCATCTTTCTTTCCGACCCCCCATGCCTCAGGGCAATAGATACCAGAATTCTTGATAACAAGCTGAACTTCATCGTTTACTTCCGTTCCTGGGACCTGTGGGCGGGTTTCCCGTCAAACCTGGCTGCGATTCAACTGCTGAAGGAATACATGGCCAGCGAGATAGGGGTTGATGATGGAGAGCTGATTGCCATGAGCAAAGGTCTGCATATTTATGAATATGTCTGGGAACTGGCCAAAATTGCCGCCAGAATGTGAGATAGGTGGCCGGAAAGGCCTTTGTTTGCCGCGCTTCCGTTCTTAAAGGGGAAAACCTCCCGCCGGAAACCGCAACCGTTTCTGCCGCCGGGTATAATATAGCCAGGCGGTTTAATCCTTTCATCTCTGGCTGCTGACACCGCTCTCCGGGTGGTTTTTCTTCTTCTCCGGCTTATTTTTGTAGAATTGAGGTACCGAGAAGGTGTTTGGGAGAAAGGGGTTAATCATTACGGCTGGCGTTCTTTTAATTGCTTTAACCGGCACCGGCTGTGCACCTCCCCGTAGCTTTGATGCCCGGTTAAAGTCAATCGTGCGACCCTACATTTTCAGCATCCCCAAATGGGAAGCCCGCACCATTTTTGGTGAAGCAAAGCAGTCCCTTCCGGAGAAAAGGGCCAGTGACGGAGTATCCCGGGTTGCCGAATATTTTTCCGCTGTGGAAAAAGTCAGGGCTTTGAAGTCAGAGGTGGAAAAAGCCAGGGCTGACGGAGAGCAAGAGGAGCTTGCCTCACTGGAGGAAGAAATAGATGAATGGCGGCAAGAAAAGGCGGCTCTGGAAGGCACCGTAGAAAAGATAATAGGGAGGCAAATAAGGGAAACGCTTTCCCGGCAGGGCATCTATAACCCTGTGGATAGATATCTGAAGCTGAAGATTGGTTTCCCGCCCCTGAATTTCAAACTGGAAAAGCCGCCCCACCTCCTCGTGGTCTCTCCCCGGGAGAAAATAGAGAGCATGAGGGAAGTCACCCTTTTGCAGGACATGAGGCTTGAGGAAATAGAGGGTATCGAAGCTGAAGTTGATAAGCTGGGCGTCTCTTCCCTGGTGGTGGGGCTCGGCGGTTTCGGCGGCACTTATCCGGCGCTTGTCACGGACGAAGCCAGCCTGCGGTTCGTCATCGATACGGCGGCTGAAGAGTGGTTGCACCAGTATCTCACTTTTACTCCGCTGGGGTTTTTATACCTGCTCGATTTAACCGGGGTAGCCAGAAATTATGAAATTGCCACCATGACGGAAACCCTGGCCAGCATGGTAAGCAAAGAAATCGGCTCCATGGTGTATGAAAAATGCTACCTCGAACTCGAGGGCAGCGGCAACGGGGCTCTCCCGCCGGAAGCAAAACCGGACCCTGAATTCAACAGGGAAATGAGGGCAATAAGAAGTAAGGTTGATGAGTATTTAGCCCGGGGAGAGGTCAAACAGGCTGAAGAGTTCATGGAGCGGAAAAGACAGTACCTGGTGTCAAAAGGTTATGACATCAGAAAACTGAACCAGGCCTATTTTGCTTTCTACGGGACCTATGCAGATAGGCCGTCTTCCATCAGCCCGATAGGAAATGAATTGAGAGAGCTGAGAAACCAGAGCGCTTCATTGAAGGACTTTTTGGGCACGGTGGCGATGATGACCGACAGGCAGGACCTCATGACCGTCCTGAATGAATAAACTTCGGTTATCTGTAGGCTTCAGGCTGGCGGTGCGCTAGGGACGGAAGTTCCCTCCGGACTTTTGACAGATAGTCAAAATCAAGTTCTGCCGTTATCACACACTCGGAGTCGGGGGCCTTTGCCAGTATGGTCCCCCAGGGGTCTATAATGGCACTCCTGCCATAAGTGAGCTGTTTTGTTCCCGGGATTGCCCCGATTGCGTCAGGGGCGATGATAAACACCTGGTTCTCAATGGCTCTTGCTCTCAGTAACGGGTCCCAGTGGTCTTTACCCGTGGCCATCATAAAGGCAGCCGGAACGAAGATTATCCTGGCCCCTTTTAATGTCAGCCCTCGATATAACTCGGGGAAGCGGACATCGTAGCAGATGGACATTCCCACCACGCCGAATTCGGTCTCTGCCGTCACCAGTTCGCTTCCGAACTCGAACGCGGCGGACTCTTTCACCGAGACCTGCTTGTCCATCTCCACATCGAACAGGTGAATCTTCCGGTACCTGGCGATTATTTTGCCCGCCGGGCTGACAAACACGCTGGTATTAAAAATCTTTTCCGTCCCGTCGATGCTTTCCGCCAGGCTGCCGCCCAGAATATAGACCTTATTTTTCCCGGCTTTTTCACATAACATATCTGCCGTGGGACCTGGCACCGGTTCCGCGTTTTTCCGCATGGACTGCGGGTCGCCGATGAAGTTGAAGAGTTCCGGCAAAGCGATGAGCTTTGCCCCTTTTTCAACAGCGATGTCCAGCAGCGCTTCCGCTCTGGAGAGGTTGTCCTGCTTTTTCTCGCGGGGCTGCATCTGAATTGCTGCCGCCACCAATTTGCTCATTAAAAACACCTCCTCGTTCCGGGTAGTGAAAAGCTGATTCGAGAACTGATTTTACCTCATCTGCTGCCAGAATGACAGCCGGTTGCGCCTGTTTTATTCGCCAGTAAAGCGTATCGGGTTCTCAAGGACTTTGAGCAAATCCATGGCTCTCAGCGTGATTGTTTTGGTGTGAGAGCCGGGATTGAAATGTAGATATTCACGTTTCAGCAGCTCTTCGTTAAAGTAAGTCTTGAATCTGGTCTTGTGCCCGAAGGGCGGTACGCTGCCAATCGGTATGCCGGCAACCTTCTCCACCTCCTGTGGAGTGGCAAAATGCACTGACTTGGTATCTTCCATCTGGGCAATCTTTTTGGTGTCCACCTTTTTATTTCCCGGGTTCAGCACCAGAATAAATCTCCCTTCTCTGGTCTTGAAGACCAGCGATTTCACCCCCGTCTCCTCCGTTTGCCCTATGGCGCGGGCTGCCTGCTCTGACGTGTAAACAGCCTCATGTTCGGCTTCTTCAAATTCAATTTTGTTCTTTGCCAGGATGTGCTTTATTTGCTTCTCCACGAATGACATAAATGCGCCCCGGTAATTTTGCCTTAAGTATAAGCATTATAAACCATAAAGGAACTGCCTGCCAGATGCCGGTTATATTCTTAACGGGACCGCAAAATCAGCATAACCATCAGCCCGCCCAGTATAATCACGCCAAAGCCGATCAGGAAAAGCGGCCAGGTTACCTGCTCCGGCGGCTCGGGGGTGGGCACCGGGCTTGCCGTCGGCGCCTCCGTTTCCGGACCGGACGTCGGAGCAGGGGTGGGTTCCGGGGGACCGGCGAAGGTCAAATTAGCCGTCGTCACATTATTGTTCTCATCACTTTCCACAACCTCATCATCGAAGTCAGCGACTGCCTTTATGATGTGTGACCCAGCCCCGGCAATCCAGTTAAAGGTTTTTAGCACCCGGGACTCCACCTTCAACTCCGGGATTGCCTGAGAACCCGAAAATACTTCATCAATGTAAAAGTAGATGGCAAAAGGGCCGGCTTGAGCGCTGCCTTTGTTCTGTACGGTAGCGGTAAAGGTTATGTTGTCACTTATCGATGGCATCCGCGGCGACCAGGTTATGCTTTCGACGATGAGGTCGGGGAGGCGGGGAAAGGAAATTGCCTTTTCGTTATTGTTCTCGTCACTTTCCACAATCTCATCATCGAAGTCAGCAACTGCCTTTATGATGTGCGAGCCAGCCTCGGCAACCCAGTTGAAGGTTTTGGTTTCGGTAGCACCGGAACTCATCGGGATCATGAAGACTAAATCCAGGAAGGCATCGTCAATATAATACGCAATATAGAATGTGTCAGTCTTACCGCCCCCCTGGTTCTTTACGGTCACGGTGAAGGTAACCGTTTCTCCCGCAGGCGGATTTGCCGATGACCAGCTGATGTCCTGGATAACGAGGTCGGGAGCAGATGCCTCCGAGTAGGTAAACGTCTCTTCGTTATTGGTCTCATCAATCTCGGCCAGCTTTTCAGTGGAATCGAGGACCACTTTTATGGTATGCGAACCCGCCCTGGCGACCCAGTTAAAAGTTTTGGTCACCGTATCATCTATCTCTATTTCCTCCACTTCCTGATAGCCCCGATGCGCGTCATCGATGTAAAGGTGGATGCCAAACAGTCCAGCTTTGGCACTTCCCTGGTTTTTTATGGTCACCGTGAAGACAAGCGTACTTCCCGCGCCCGCGTTTTCCGGTGACCAGGTAACGCTTTCAATGACGAGGTCGGGCAGAATGGGAAACGGCACTGCTTTTTCATTATTGCCCTCATCGCTTTCTGCCACCGTTTCATTGGCGTCAGCAATTATCCTCAGGTCGTGAGGGTTAGCCCCGGCAATCCAGTTGAAGCTCTTGTTGTCAGAAGCCCCGGAGTCCAGCGAGGCGACGCTGGCGGAGCCCAGATAGGCATCGCCGAGGTAATAGGCGACCTGGGAATAGTCGGCTTTGCCGGTGCCCTGGTTCTTTATGAACACGGTAAAAGTGATGTTATCGCTTTCCACCGGGCTCTCCGGCGACCACGTTACTTCCTCAATGATGAGGTCGGGAAGAAGCGCCTGGAAAATTACCGACGTCTCATTGTTGCCCTCGTCGCTTTCGGCAATCTGGTTATCCTTATCAATAACCGCCCGGAGGGTGTGAGAGCCAGCATCGGCAATCCAGCTAAAAGTTACCGTCACCGCGCCGCCGGCAACTATATAGGGGACATCCTGATAGCCCCGGCTCGAGTCATCGATGTAAAAATAGACGCGGGAGGAGCCAGCTTTCCCCTCACCCCGGTTCTTTACGGTCACGGCAAAGGTTACGCTATCCCCGTCTGACGGCTCTTCCGGCGACCAGGTTATGCTTTCCACGATGAGGTCGGAGAGAAGTGGCTGGATAGTAACCGTTTTCTCGTTATTGGTCTCATCAATCTCGGTAACCCTGCCGGTGGCATCGGCAACCGCTTTGATGGTATGCGTGCCATCCTGTGCTTCCCAGAAAAAGGTTTCCGTGGCAGTGTCACCGGGTTCTATCGAATCAGGAAAATCGGCTGTTAGATAATCGCCGTTGATATAGTAATTGACCTGGGAAGACCCAGCCCTGGTGCTGCCCTGGTTCTTTATGACCACGGTAAAAGTTACCGTATCCCTTACGGACGGCTCTTCCGGTGACCATGTTATGTTTTCGATGATGAGGTCGGGAGAGGACGCTGCCTCCGCCCGGTTTTTTGCCAAGCCCAGTCCCCCCGGGGACAGCAAGCCAAACCCCAGCGCCAGAACCACAACGATGGGAAGAACTCTCATGGCCATTTTGAATCTGTTCCTGCTTGCAGTATACGTCATAAATATCCCGCGCTTGCATCATACATGCTGTTCGGAGGTTAGTCAACGGCGAAGGGATAACAACGGAGTGTTGCAGGTGAGCCATAAGGTTTCAAAGCCGCAATTTGAAGGCAGGTCAAGCAGCAACAGGCAGCGGAACAGGACTTTTTCTTCAGGACTATTTGCTTTCTGAAGCGACATAATGAGCGGTGAGCTGCCTTTTTCGTACTGCGGGGTCGGTATAGTCGGGGAGGAGAACAGGCGCAACCCTGCCCGTGAGTATCCCCACCTTCTCCAGCTCGCGGTGATAGGCGCTGACATGCTCCAGAGTCAGCTTTCCATCTTTAGCTTTGTCCCTGGCATAGTTAGCGGCATTTTCGCCGGCAATCCGACCAAAGACGATAACATCAAGCAATGAATTGCCCATAAGCCTGTTCTCGCCGTGAACGCCACCACTGACTTCACCGGCAAGGAAAAGTCCGGGAATGGAAGTCTCGCCGTGGGCAGTGAATTCCAGACCGCCGTTCTGGTAGTGCAGGGTAGGGTAAACCAGCATCGGTTCCCGGCTGATATTGATCCCGAACCGTTTGAAGACGATGAATTTGCCCGGGAATTCCCGCTCCACGGTTCCTTCGCCGAGCAACAAATCAATCATGGGTGAGTCCAGCCATATCCCGAGTCTGCCAGCCGGAGTGGGGACACCTTTTTTTCTGGTCAGGCACTCCCTGATTAAAGCGGCTGACTCCACATCTCTCGGCTCGCGCTCGTAGACGAATTGTTCTCCATCAATGTTCACCAGGTTGGCTCCGGCTCCCCGGAATTTCTCCGTTATGAGCAGCCCTTCAACCTGCTCCGGGAAGACCGCACCGGTGGGGTGATACTGAACCGTGTGCAGGAATTTCAGCTTCAAGCCTGCCCGGTATCCCAGGACAATGCCGTCAGCAGTAGCCCCGTAATGATTGGTGGTCATATAGCCCTGAACGTGCAGCCGCCCGCACCCGCCGGTGGCTATAATGGTCGCTCTGGCTTTAATCAGGATATACTCTTCCGTTTCCAGATTGTAAAGCAGGGCACCGGCGCAGTGGCCGTGTTCATTCAGGACCAGTTCCACTGCCGGCGAGAACTCCAGTACGGTTATGTTTTCGCGGTTGCGCGCCTCATCCCTGATGGTGCGCATGATTTCGGCGCCGGTAATATCGCCGCAAAAATGCATTCTCTTCCGGCTGGTACCGCCACCATGAAGGGAGTGCAGCCTTCCGTCAGGGGATTTGGAAAACATGACTCCCAGGTTTTCCAGCCACATCAACGCCCCGGGTCCCTGGTTCACCAGGGTTGCCACCAGTTCCGGCTCGTTCTTAAAGTGTCCTCCACCCACCGTGTCCAGATAGTGGACGCAGATTGAGTCCTTTTCGGTTTTGGTGGCAGATTGGACTCCCCCCTCTGCCATCATCGTGTTGGCGTCACCGTGGCGGAGTTTGGTTGCCAGGATGATTCTGGCGCCGTGTTCCTCCGCCAGCAGGGCGGCAGCGGTTCCGGCTCCTCCTCCTCCGATGATTAACACGTCGGTTTCCATATCTGCCCGGGACAGGTCCACCCGCTCCGGCTCCACGCGGCTGCGGGACTCAAGCAAATCGGCAAACTCGCAGGCAACCCTGTACCCCTGGCTGGGCCCGACCTTGAGTTCACGGCGTCCCTCTTCTTTATAATCGGGGTGATAGGTGCGCAGCAGCTCATCTCTCTCCTCCGGAGCCATTGCTGGAAACTCTTCGCCCTTCTTCTTCCGGGCCAATCTCTCCGCTCTGGTCTTTTCCACAATCCCGATCAGTTTTTTGAGTTCACCAGAATATGGCATGATTTCCTCCTAAAGGTAATCCTTTCGGGCAGGTTCCCAGTCTTCACCTGCCATTTCAGGCTCCAGTTCTCGCGCTTTATATATCTCGGCAAGTTGCTTGACATCCGATTTCATCAATTCGCCCAGCATCTTCTGGTTCCGGCTGTCACGGGCGGCTTCCACCGCCTCCGCCAAGTGCCGGGCACGGGGTACGATTTTACCGCCGTAAATCCTCCTGGCCAGCTGGGCGATGTGATACTGGGGCAGTTCTCCCATGCACCGGCTGACGCATAGCCCGCACTGGATACAGCTGAAAGAAAGGGCGGCTGCTCTGGCGATGTTGCCCTGCTTTACCGCGGAAATAACGTCCATTACCGGCACATCCATAGGACATACCTTGGTGCAGTTATTGCAGGCAAGGCAGCGGAATACCTCGGGGTACAGTTTAAATATTTCTTCCGGGCCGGGGGCAAGCTGCTCATAATTGTAGCGGGCACGGTTGGCGGGATAGAACGGTATCTGGGCCAGATACATATCAGGCTCGACCACGGTCTGGCAGGCCAGCCCCACGTATAGATGATAATCCCCGGGTTTGCGGTAAACGGTAGCGCAAGCCCCGCAGATGCCACCCCGGCAGCCGCAGCCTCTGATGAACCGGTAGCCGGCGTACTCCAGCGCTTTCATGACGGTAAGGGTCTCGGGCACCATATATCTCTTGCCCATGACATATACCGGTATGGATTTGACCGCACTTGCCTCAGTCTTCTCCACAGGGCTTCTTTGTTTGCTATTCTTTGTGCTCATGATATCCTCCGTTGATTATAAGCCACAGGAATCCAGCAGGCTGAACGGTGAAATCAGGTGTTTTTTGAGCCAGGACCTGACCTCTGTCATCCCCATAGCCAGACCGATTAGTTCGGTGAAGTAGAAGACAGGCAGCCTGTCTCCTCTATCCCTCTCCTGCCTCATTTCCAGATTGGAGTGACACAGGGGGCAGGCAGTAACCAGTGCCCGGGCTCCTGAACTCCGTGCCATATCCGCTAACTCCGATACAAGCTGACTGGCGATTTCCTTCTTGCTCAAAGACAGACTGCCCCCACAGCAGTCCACCTTGCCCGGCCAGTCCCTGACCTGTGCTCCCAAGACGTCCAGGAGAACATCCATGGACCGGGGGTTTTCCCGGTCGTCAGAGGCAACCACGCTCTGCGGTCTGACCAGGTAACATCCGTAGTAGCAGGCCAGTTTCAGCCCGTTGAAAGGTCTGGTCACCTTCCTCTTCAGTTCTTCCAGACCGATGTCACGATAAATTATGTCCAGAAGGTGCCTGGTGTCATATTTTGCTTCATACGGTATGCCAAGCAGCTCTGCCAGTTCCGCCCGCTGCTGCGAATCATCCTGCATCTCTCTTTCTGTGGTTTTAAACTGGCGATAACACGCCGGGCAGGCGATAACCGTTTCCAGGCCCGTTTTCTCGGCAAGGGCAAGGTTGCGCCCAGCCAGAGCCAGGGCCAGCCGGCGGTTGGTGCTGTGCCCGGAAGATGCCCCGCAGCAGTTCCAGCCGGCAATTTCAACCAGCTCCACACCCAGCCCGGAGCAGACCGCCCGTGTTGATGAATCGTATATTTTGGCAGTTGCCTCCAGTGAACATCCCGGATAGTAGGCGTATTTCAACTCCGCCCTCCTCCAGCTCGCAGGCCAGTCTTCTGGAAAATGGCTCTTACCCCCTCCAAATCCCTCAGGCGCAACGGGAGCAGCTTCAGTCTGCCCTTCAGAAGCATTCTGGTGCCGGAACCCAGGTCGCTGAAAAAGTCCCTTGTCTTTATTTTAAGCTGTATGATTAGGGGCAGTTCGTTCTGTTTCCCCCACCGCCTGATGTTTTCCAGAAAGACCTGATGGAAGGTGGTTACCACTTTCTCTCTTTCCGCCAAACCCTCCCGCAGCGCCATTTCTCTCAGGGTATCCATCAATCTCAGCAGTTCCACATCATTGGGGCAGCGGGTGGCGCAGGCTTCACAGCTGGCGCAGAGCCATATGGTCGAACTGCCCAGAACCTGCTGTTTCAGCCCCAGTTGCACCATTCTGACTATCTGGTTAGGAAGGTAGTCCATGGCAAAAGCCACCGGGCAGCCCAGGCTGCAGGTAAAACACTGGTAGCAGAGGTCAATATTGGTCTGGCTTCCTGCCTTCACCTCGTGGTAAAAGCTGGCATCGCAAGTTGTTTCTCCGCCGCTCTGGACAAAATAATGCATCCTTCTAAACCCCGTAGTCCGTCAGTTCCGTCTCCCGGAAGGTGGTCAGGGGCAGTTCCTCATCCACGCTCCTGCCAGGGACGTAATCCAGCGCCTTCTGCACCTGAAATCCGGCAAGACGAAAGATATCGAATACCGGTATGCTGTTCGGACATGCCTCGGTGCAAAGCCCACAGCCCACGCATGAAATGACCATATGATTGAGCCTGGTCAGGTGGAAGAGCAGGGTATCGGTGGGCATCCTGAGGACGCCCCGTCGCTGCGCCCAGGAGAGGTACTTTTCCGCCTCGAACTCAAATACCGGAGAGTCGAAAAAGCACTCCTTGCAGTAGCAAAGAGGGCAGACGGTCTTGCAATTATGGCAGTTGATGCAGGGAGCGAGGACAGCCGCCAGTTTATCCAGACCGCCGACAGCTTTTTCCACCTGCTCCAAAAATTGCTCCCTTTTCCGGGTTCTCTGAGCAATCAGCCCGGAGACAGCCGCCTCCCTGTTTTTGGCGTCGGCTTCCTTCAGCTCCAGTTTTTCAATTATCTTCTCTCCTTCAGTCGAATTTGACTGGAGAAGGATTTCACTTTTCAAGTCCATTCCGACCAGACCGATAACTAAATCGGCACCATCAGGAACCGGGTGTTCACATACCTGGCAGGCCCCTCTCAAAAGGGTATCCTCGTTTCCTTCCTTGAACCGGTTCAGGAAATCGCTCACCGGTGAGTCCGTCTCCCGGCTGAACTGCTCGTAATCGCTCACCGAATAAGTTCCCGGGCAGTCAATGCCGATGAGAAGCAGGTTCTCCAGCGAGGCTTGCTTCAGCTTGACCAGCTCGATTAACGCTCTCAGTTCGCAGGAGCGCAGTACCACCCCCAGCCTCTTGGGACTGGGCGAAGCAATGGTTATTGCCGAGAGCAGCCGGGCAGAGTTAAGCGGCATTACCGGGGCCAGGGGATTAGCCGCCTGAAGTTTATCCGGGTGGCTCACTATGCCGGGCACCACGTTATTTTTACCGGATAGCTCCAGGGGGACAAACAGGGCGTCGACCAGCTTTTCCTGCCAGAGCCGGCTGAAAAAGGCCCTGAGAGCTTCCAGCACGTCGCCTTTCTCGACAGGTAAAATTGCGTTTTTCCTCATCATGATCCCCTAAATAGACCAGTCCTTCTTCATTGAATTCGGGCCGAGCTTTCTGATTGTCTCGGTAATTTCATTCATCGTCCGGGCAAATTTTGCTCCCTCAGCGGCGCTAATCCACCTGAGCCAGACCCGCTCGGTCTCCAGCCCCAGGGTGGCGAGGATTGTTTTCAAGATGGCTATTCTTCTTCTAGCTTTGTAGTTCCCCGAGACATAGTGGCAATCGCCCGGGGGACATCCTCCCACGATTACCCCATCGGCACCGGCGAGGAGAGCCCGCAGGATGTAAACCGGGTCGACCGAGCCACTGCACATGGTCCTGATGGGGCGGATGTTGGGCGGGTATTGCATTCTGGAAGTCCCCGCCAGGTCAGCGGCAGAGGAAGTACACCACTTGCAGAAAAAGCCCACAATCACCGGCTCAAACTGGTTTTCTTCAGCCATAACTTTCACCTCTTTACTATCAAAAGGCGGCATCTATCAGGGAAAAGACCTGCCTGTCCTTGAATCCTCTTAGCTTGGCGGCACCGCTGGGACAGGCTACCACACATGCGCCGCAACCCTGACATAGAATTTCCTTTACCGTTATCTCATCGTTTTCCCGGTCTATCGCCCTGGCAGTATAGGGGCAGATTGTAACACAGACCTCACACCGCGCGCACTGTCTCTGACGGGTCTCTGATACGACTCTTCCCGGGGCTAACCGTCCCCTGCTCAGCAGGGACACCGCTCTCTGGGCGGCAGCCTGAGCCTGGGTGATGCTTTCTTTAATATTCCGCGGAGAGTGTGCCAGCCCGCAGACAAAGACGCCGGCCGTAATGAAGTCCACCGGACGGAATTTGGCTTCCGCTTCGGGAAAGAAACCGTCTTCGTTCAAATCCACACCCAGGGTTCGCGCCAGCCCGGAATTGTCCGGCGGCACTATTGCCGGGCTCAGCACCAGAAGATCAGGCTCAAGGCGTATTCTCCCGCCCAAAACCGGCTCAACGGCATCGACCACCAGTTTCTTTTCCTCCTGCCGGACATTGGGCTTGTTATTCACCTCATAGCGGATGAAGCTCACCCCTTTTTCCCTCGCCCGGGTATAATACTCTTCCATGAAACCGTAGCTGGTCATGTCCCGGTAGAAAATCGCCGCCTCAATCTCGGGGTTTACTTCCTTCAACCGTAAAACGTTTTTCAGGGCCTGGGAACAGCAGATACGGCTGCAATAGGGCCGTTCTTTTTCCCTGGACCCGACGCATTGAATCATCGCCACTGATTTTAACCCCCGCGGGTCAATTTCGGCGGAAAATAGCCTGCTTTCCAGTTCCTTCTGTGTTATCACTTTTTCGTTCTGCCCGTAGAGATATTCGGCGGGAGCATATTCATCCCCGCCGCTAGCCACCACAATGGCACCAGCATCGAGAGGCCGGGGGGGCGCATTTTTACCCGCCAGACTGATCTCGAAATTCCCCGCGTATCCTGCCACATCCGCCACTTCCGTCTCCGGATACAGGTGAATCATGGAAGAGGTTTTCACCTGTGCCCGGAGGTTCTCGAGCAAAGTCTGGGGCGCACCATCATCCAGAGAATGATATACGTGCTTCAGGTTGCCTCCCAGTTCGGACGACTTCTCCACCAGATGAACCTCAATTCCCTGACCGGCAATTGCCAGAGCTGACGTCATTCCGGCAAGACCGCCGCCGATTACCAGAGCCTTCTGCCGGACGGGCATGGAAGAGACGGGAGAAGCTTCCTGTACCCTTGCTTCCTCAATCGCCATTGCCAGCAGGCCCTTCGCTTTTTCCGTGGCGGCTCCGGGGTTATTCCGGTGCACCCAGGCCACATGCTCTCTCAGGTTTACTATACGGATACCGGAAAGGTCAAGCCCGAACCCGTCTTTCTTCAACAGGGCGTGAGCAAGCGTGGCGCAGGCACCCATGAGGAAACGATTAATCTTATGCTTGCCAGCCAGTGGGGCCACCTTCTCCCGGGCATCAGCGTGGCACAGGTATGGCACCTGCTCAACATGGACCACATCCGGCTGCCGCCGGCTGAACTCCGCTATCTGCTGGAGGTCCAGGGTCGAGCCTATTTCTCCTCCGCAGTCACACAGCAAAACACCAATTCGCGGCGCTTCCCCGGCAGCCGGTTCTGGCTGCTCCCCGGACGAACCATAACGGCGGCGCTGCCCGGCCAGCAACCTGGAAGCCTGACAGGCAGCCGCACCGGCCCCGGTCAGGGTGTCGGCGATGTCCCTGGGTGCCGATGCTCCGCCGCAAACGTATACCCCCTCCCGGGCAGTCTCAACTGCTGAGAAGGGAGCTGTCTGGCAGAAGCCCCACCGGTTCTCCTCTACTCCCAGAGCCCGGCAGAGCTCGTGGAAACCCGGGGACGGAGTCTGTCCCACTGACAGCACCACCAGCTCGAAACGGTGCTTTACCGGTTTTCCATTATCGGCAACGGCGTTGAGGATAAGGTTATTGGTCTGCGGCTCCTCCTTGAGCACCGGGACGCGGCAGCGCTGGAACTTCACTCCCAGTTCCTCTTTCGCCCGTTCATAGTAGCGGTAGTAGTTCTTGCCGAAAGCCCTGATATCCATATAAAAGATGCTGACGTCAGTTCTAGGGCCAGCCTGTTTAATCAGGGTAGCCTCTTTCAGGGCAATCATGCAGCAGGCTGAGGAGCAGTAGTCTCTTTGTCTGTCCCTGGAGCCCACGCACTGGAGAAAGGCGACCGACTTCGGGGACTGCTTGTCGGAAGGACGGAGAAGTTCCCCGCCGGTCGGACCGCCGGGGCTGAGCATTCTTTCCAGCTCAATACTCGTTACCACGTTGGGAAAACGCCCGTAGCCGTACTGGGATGCCAGGCACGGGTCGAACGCCTCGAATCCGGTTGCCAAGATGATGGCGCCCACCCGCAGCTGCCGCTGCTTTTCCGGTTCGTTAAGCTGGATTGCCCGTGTCGGGCATTTCTCCACGCAGACTCCGCATCTGGTGCAGTTATCCCGGTCAATGGTGTAAACGGGGGGCGTGAGATAAGGGTGGGGGGTGTAAATTGCTTTACGCAAATCCAGCCCCCGGTTAAATTCATTGCCCGTTTCCACGGGACATACTTCCGCGCACAGGCCACACCCGGTGCACAGTTCCGGGTTCACCCCTGCCGGCATGGAGTTCACCATAACCCTGAAGTCTCCTGCCTGTCCTTTTACCTCTTTTACTTCGGTGAGGGGAAGAAGCTCTATGCCGGGATGTATCAGGCCGCGGCGCAGGCAGAATTGTGATGTCTCATCCCGGAAAAAATGGGGGAGCATCTGGCACATCCCGCAGTGATTGTCCGGGAACCATTTGTCCATGCGGATAAGGGCACCCCCGATAGCGGGAGTCTGGTCACACAGGTATACCGGCAAACCCGCTTCCGCCAGGTCGAGAGAGGCTTTTATTCCTCCCACCCCGGCACCGATAACTAAAACTGCTCCTGACATATTCCTCATTTTGCGCTAAGAATATTCCGCCGTGACCACATCAATCATCTCGAGAAACTGTTCGGGCGTCCAGTTCTTATGCTTCATCGCCTTGGAAGGGCAGGTAACCGCACAGGCACCACAACCATCGCACAGCGCTTCATTGACCCTGGCGATTCTGCTTTTAGGGTCAAGCTCAATTGCCTTAAAGGGGCAGATGGGCACGCACTGGCCGCAGCCGCTGCACACCTCGGCATCGACTGTGGCTATGACCGGCTCATGGAGAAGTTCTTTGCGGGAGAAAAGGGAGAGCACCTTGCTGGCAGCCCCGCTGGCGGAGGAAATGGTATCGGGCAGGTCGCGTGGCCACTGGGCAGTTCCCGCCAGATAGATTCCGGCAGTAAGGGTTTCCACCGGCCTGAGCTTGATATGCGCTTCGCTGATAAAGCCATGTTCGTCCGAAATGATGTTCAGTTTTCTGGCCAGTTTTTTAACCTCGGGGCTCGGTACCATAGCCGTAGCCAGGACTACCATATCGGCGGCTACCTCAACGTTTTTCCCGGTTAGGGTGTCAGTCCCCCAGACTTTGAGGTGCTCTCCGTCACGGAAAATCTTGGAGACCCGTCCGCGGAGGTAAAGAACCCTCTCTTCGTCAACTGCCCTCCGGACGAACTCCTCATACCCTTTGGCATCGGAGCGAATGTCCATATAAAAGACATAAGCCTGCCCATCGGGAACGGACCTTTTGTAGAGTACTGCCTGTTTCGCCACGTACATGCAGCACACCCGTGAGCAGTAAGGCACGCCGTGTTCGGGGTCGCGGGAGCCGACGCATTGCAGAAAGACCACCTGCTTTGGCACTTTGCCATCGGAAGACCTTTTCACCTGCCCATCGGTAGGCCCGGAAGGCGAGAGAAGCCTTTCAAACTGAAGCCCGTCAACCACATCGGGGTCAGTGGCATATTCACCGGTACCATCGCGGGAAAGCAGCTCATACCCCGTGGCCACAATTATGGCTCCCACATTTTCTTCCGCGATGCTGTCTTTTTGCTGGAAGTCAATTGCCTGAGCGGGGCATATTTGCGCACATGCCTGGCACTGTTCCCCGTTGAAATGCAGGCAGGCTCGTGTATCAATCACCGGCCTCTGGGGCACTGCGTGGGGTGAGGGGATATAAATCGCTCCCCGCCGGGAAAGTCCCCGGTCAAACTCGGAGGGAGCTGTAACCGGGCAGCTTCCCAGGCAAAGACCGCAGAGGTTGCACTTTTCCTCGTTAACCAGGGGAGCTTTCTGCCTGATGCTTACCTGAAAGTTGCCCACATAGCCGGCGACCTCTTCCACCTCGGAAGAGGTGTAGAGCCTTATCTTTGGGTGGGAGGCAACTCTTGTCATGGCAGGCGCTACCAGGCAGGGCACGCGGTCCAGGGTAGGAAAGGTACCTGAAAGTTGAACCGCGTGTCCTCCAATGGTGTGGTCCTTTTCCACCAGGACTACCTCGTAGCCGCCATCGGCGATGTCCAGAGCCGTCTGCATCCCGGCTATCCCGCCGCCAATCACCAGAACCCGCTTGGTAAGGGGAATGACCATAGAGGTAAGAGACATGTTGCGGTGCAGCCTCTCGATTGTGGCTCTGATAATGGTCATTGCCTTCCGGGTAGCAGTGGCTTTATCGTAAAGGTGAGGCCAGCTGCACTGCTCTCTGATATTGGCTATCTCGCAGTGATAGGGATTCACCCCTTCCGATGCCACCAAGTTGCGGAAGGTGCGTTCGTGTAATGAAGGAGAACAGTTGCTCATTACAATTCCGTTGAGGTCCTTTTCCCTTATCGCCTTTCTTACCAGTTCCTGTCCGGGGTCGGAACACATATAGATATAGTGCTCGGCGTGAACCACGCCGGGGCAGGTCATTGCCCATTCCGAAGTTTTCTCCACATCTACCGAGCCGGCAATATTGAGCCCGCAGTGACAGACAAAAACTCCGATTCTTTTCCCTTTCTTCATCTCTCCGCCACCTTCTCCGGCACCGGTTCGCTTGAGGAAAACAGAGCGAGAACCTTGCTGGCTGCCCCGCTCCCCTGGGCGACAGAGTCAGGAATGTCTTTGGGGCCCTGGGCAGCACCGGCAACGTAGATGCCGGGACACGAGGTCTCCAGGGGGCGGAGCTTGGGATGGGCCTCGGTTATGAACCCGTATTCGTCGCAAAGTATGTCAAGCTTCCTGGCCAGTTCCCTGCCCGCCGGATTGGGCACTATACCCATGCCCAGAACTACCAGGTCGCTGGAAATCTCAACCCTCTTCCCGGAAAGGGTATCCGCTCCCCAGACCTTCAACTTTTCCCCTTCCCGGAAGACCCTGGACACCCTTCCTCTCAGGTATACGACTCCGTCTTCCTCCACAGCTCTCTGCATGAACTCCTCATACCCTTTCCCAGTGGTCCGGGTGTCCATGTAGAAAATATATGCCTGCCCATCGGGAACAGCATGCTTGTAGAGCATGGCCATCTTGGCCAGATACATGCAGCATACCCTGGAACAGTAGGGCAAGCCGTGTTCGGGGTCACGGGAGCCCACACAGGAGATAAAAACCACCTCTTTGGGCGTTTTTCCATCGGACGGCTTCACCACCTCCCCGGCGGTGGAACCTCCGGGGCAGAGGATTCTCTCAAACTGAATTCCGTCGAGGATGTCAGGGTCCTGTTCAAACTCAATAATTTCCTTCTTGGGCATGAGTTCAAATCCGGTAGCCAGCACGATGGCCCCTACCTCAAATTCCTCGTAACGGTCTAACATGTCGTGATGGATAACCTTTGGCTCGCAGGCCTTCTCACAGGTGCGGCATTCGCAGCAGCCAGCACAGGCGAGACATCTCCTGGCTTCTCTGATGGCTTCCTCCTCGCCCAGCCCCAGAGACACCTCTTGAAAATTGCCCGCCCTTTGAGCTGGCGGTATTACCGGCGTCTCCTCCCTTTCCCGCCTGATAACGTCCTCTATATCCACTTCCAGCCCACTTATGCGGGGTTTTGCGTCTTCCCGGTTCGCAGTCAGGCTCTCTCCCCGCAGGTACCTGTCAATGGAGATGGCGGCTCTCCTGCCGGCAGCAAGGGCGTCAATTACCGTATTGGGGCCGGTTACCGCGTCCCCGCCGGCGAAGACGCCCTCGGCAGCAGTCTGAAGGGTCATATCATCGGCTTGAAGCAAGTCCCCGCGCTTCAATTTTATCCCCGCTTCCCGGTCAATAAAGGAGACCCCGGGAGTCTGCCCGATGGCCGGAATCACCATATCCGCCTTCAGGAAAAATTCCGAGCCCTTAGCGGGAACGGGGCGCCTCCTTCCGCTTTCATCGGGAGGGCCCGGTTTCATCTTGATACACTCGATTCCCTTCACCTTTCCGTCCTCACCCATGATTCTCGCCGGGCTGGTCAGGAAGTGAATCTTTATTCCCTCTCTTTCCGCCTCAGCAACCTCACCGGGGCTGGCTGGCATCTCTGCTCTGGAGCGGCGGTAGAGTATGAACACTGCTCCGGCTCCCAGGCGGCGGGCGGTTCTTGCCGCATCAATGGCCGCATTACCTCCCCCCACCACCGCTACCTTATCCTCCACCCTGACCCTGCCACCCAGGTTTACTTCCTTCAAGAAATCAATGCCGTGTCTCACCCCGGCCAGGTTCTCTCCATCCACCCCCAGTTTCGTGCTGACGTGGGCACCCACGGCAATAAATGTGGCACTGAAATCCCTCTTTAAATCAGCCATGGTTATTCGGTCCCCAACGGGGGTATTGAGCCTGATTTCAACACCCATTTTTTGAATAAGGCCTATCTCCCTGTCCATTATATCCCGGGGCAGGCGGTATTCGGGGATACCTGCCTTCATCATTCCCCCGGCAAAGGGTAGAGCCTCGAAGATGGTCACTTTGTAGCCCATTCTTCTGAGTTCGTAAGCGGCCATGAGGCCGGCAGGGCCGGCACCAATGATGGCGACCCTCTCTTCCTTTTCCGGAGCAATTGCCAGGTCGGGCTCCAGTTCCTTTTCCCGGTCGGCGATGAATCTCTTCAAGTCCATGATGGCGAGGGGCGTATCCACCTTCCCCCTGGTGCACTGGCTTTCACAGGGGTGGGTGCATATCCGTCCGCAGATTCCGGGGAAAGGGGTCTTCTCTCTGACGAGGTTTAAAGCCTCGGTGAACCTGCCCTGGGAGATTAAGATGACATACCCCTGTGCATTCACCTGCAAAGGACAGGCAGCCCGGCAGGGTGCAGTCCCCCTCTTTTCTACCGTATAGACGGCGGGGACCGCCTGACCGAAGGGCTTGTATATCGCTTTCTGGGTGGCGATACCGCGTTCGTATTCGCTATATATCTCTACCGGGCAGACATTGGCGCATTCCCCGCAACCGGTACACCTGTCCGTGTCAACGTAAGAAGCCTTTCTTCTGATGCGGACGGTAAAATTTCCGGCCTGACCGGAAACCTGCTCCACCTCCGAGTAGGTCAGGAGCTTTATACTGGAGTGCTGGCCAACCTCCACCATCTTGGGGGTCATGATGCACTGCGGGCAATCCAAAGTCGGGAAAACTTCAGCATACTGAATCATATGTCCGCCAATACTGGGATTCCTCTCCACCAGAAACACCTCGTAGCCGGCGTCAGCGATGTCCAGAGCTGTCTGCATTCCGGCTATTCCACCGCCAATCACCAGGGCTTTCCTGGTAACGGGCGCTTCAGCAATGGAAACAGGCTGCGCCGCGGTCACTTTATTGACCTCAGCGGCGATAATTTCCGTTATCTCCTCAATGGTGGTTATTTCATTGACCTGTTCCCTGAGGTCGACAACGGCAAACTGATGGCCGGAGAGGCCGGCGGTTGTTACTGCATCACGGAACAGCTCCCGGTGAAGGAAAGGGGCACAGCTGGTGAAAACCACTCCGTCCAGTGCCTTCTCCTCAATCACCCTGGTTACCGTCTCCATCTCCGGCTGAAGGCACAGGTCCGGGCAGACCTCGGCGTGTTCTATTGCTGGCCGGCTCTTTATCGTCTCCGCAGCCGCTTCAGCATTGGCAGGTTCCAAAGGGTGCCAGCCGCAGTGACAAAGAAAAACTCCTATTCTTGACATTAACCTTCCCCGTCACATAATCAGGAAACCAGTTTCTTGCCGTTGAGGAGAGGTAAAGGGTCGGTGTAATCCTTTTCAAAATGGCATATCTGGTAGTCAAGCGGCAAAGAGAGCGCCAGAAGTTGCGTGAAGTAGAAGATTGGCATACCCTGAAAATCGCTATACCGCTGTGCCAGCTCTGACTGGCGCTGGCTCAGGTTAAAATGACACAGAGGGCAGCTCAGCACCAGCGCCTCCGCGCCTCTCCGCATGGCAGAACTCATTATCTCCCAGGCGCGCTGCGTGATGGAGTCAGGACTGCTGACTATCTGGAAGGAGCCGCAGCATTCGGTAGCAAACGGGAAGTCCACCACTTCCGCTCCAATCGCCTCCAGCAGCTGATGGAGAATAGCGGGTCTTTCCACATTATCGATAGCCACTTCCTGAGGTCGCAGCAGGGTGCAGCCATAATAGGGCGCGACCTTCAGACCGCGGAGAGGGGCTCTGACCTTTTCCGAAATTGAGTCCCAGCCTACCTCGTCCCTCAGCACTTCCAGCAGATGAACCACCTCCACTTCCCCGCTGTAGTCTTCCTCTTCTTCCATGAAGGTATTGAGCGTCTTTCTTTTCTCCTCGTCTTTCTGCATCAGCAAATTCGCCCTTTTTAGAACATTGAAGCAGAACGAGCACAAGGTGCCTACCTTATCCCCACCCTGCTCCTTTACCCTGATGAGGTTGCGCACCGGGGCCAGGTGGTGCACCAGGTCATCCTCAGCCAGTGAATAGACGGTGCCGCAGCAGTTCCAGCGCTCAAACTCCACCAGGCGGATGCCAAGGGCTTCCAGAGAAGCAATGGCCGAGTCTTCCATGCCCCTCGCTTTGGTCTTCAAGGTGCATCCCGGGTAATAGTGCAAATCCATCATTTCCCTCAGGCGGTATGCTTTCTGAAGCCGCTGACCAGAGCTATCTGGGGAAGCTCGCCCGGGGCATGCCGGACAATATCCGGCGTCCCCAGATAGTCAATGTTCTTCCTCAGCGTTATCAGCCTGATGGCTTCCATCACTCTGCCGAGGTCAACGCCACGCGGGCAGCGAACCGAGCAGGTAAGGCAGGAAGCGCAAATCCAGACCGTTTTTGATTTCAATATGTCATCGTCAAGTCCGAGCTGCGCCAAGCGGATTATCTGATTGGGCAAGAAATCCATGGCGAAGCACATCGGACAGCCTGCGGAGCACTTACCACACTGGTTGCAGGAAAGAAGGCTCTGGCCGCTTATTTGCTCCACTTTCTTGACAAAATCGCTCTGCAGTTTTTGACTGGATATTTCAACTCTCATCGCCGAAAATAACCTGAAGATTAAGGTTTACAATTATAGTATAAAGGTTTTGTCCAAGCTTATCTATCTTTCAACTTTGAGATAAATAAAATATAATATTTACCTGCCCGCCTAATTCACCAAAAGTAACCAGAAAATACTAACAAAAACAGCGGGTAAATGACAATTGTCTACGATATGCATAATTGTTTACCCTTTTATGATTTGACAAACTGCGAATTTAGTAATAATATTAGCATGGTAGCCTGATAAAGTCAAATTTTTACCAAAGCTCAATCTGTGGGAACGGCAAGGGTGCTGATAAGCTCGGCTAAAATGTAGTAGAATTCGGTATGCTACTGGCTGACAGACCTCAGGAAAAGGAAAACTTTTACCGAATTCAGCCAGATTGTGCTCTGGAAGGATTGGTTAGCATGGGCAAAATTGCCATATACCGGGGATGGTGCAAACGGTGCGGAATCTGTGTCGCTTTTTGTCCCCAGCAGGTTCTGGAGGAAACCAGAGACTCCTATCCCGTTTTAAAAGATGCTGAAAAGTGCACCGGGTGTGGACTGTGCGAGATGCGCTGTCCCGATTTTGCCATAGTAACGCTTAAAGATGAGAAAAGCCATGCCGAAACAGGTTCTTCTTCAGGGTAATGAGGCCTGCGTCCGCGGGGCTCTTCTGGCCGGCTGCCGCTTTTACGCGGGGTATCCGATAACCCCGGCAACCGGGATTACGGAGCTCATGGCAAGGGAACTTCCCGGGGCTGGCGGAGTCTTCATCCAGATGGAAGACGAAATCGCCAGTCTGGGGGCGGTTATCGGCGCTTCTCTTACCGGGGCCAAGAGTATGACCGCTACCAGCGGACCGGGTTTCTCGCTGATGCAGGAGCACATCGGATTCGCCTGTATGGCCGAGGTTCCCTGCGTTATCGTGGATGCGATGAGGGCCGGCCCGAGCACTGGGCTTCCCACTCAGGCATCTCAGGGCGATGTCATGCAGGCGCGGTGGGGCACTCACGGTGACCATCCCATAATCGCCCTGGCTCCTTCGTCAGTGAAGGAGTGCCTGGAACTGACCGTGCAGGCTTTCAACCTCTCGGAGAGGTACCGTATTCCGGTCATCCTGCTCGTTGACGAAGTAATCGCTCACATGAGGGAAGGGTTAACAGTTCCCTCGGAAAAAGACTTCCAGATTGAGAACAGAGCCCGTCCTGCCGTTCCCCCTGAGTGGTATATTCCCTACGGTGACCCGGGTACCGGAGTGCCGCTCATGTCTTCTTTTGGCGATGGATACCGTTACCACGTGACCGGTCTTTACCATGACGTGAGGGGATACCCCACCATCAGGGAAGATGAAGTAGACCCGCTAATTCGGCGGCTTTTCTCCAAAATATCGCGAGACTTCGACCGCCTGCAATGGTTCGACTCTTTTTATACCGAGGATGCCGCAGTAACCGTAATCGCCTTCGGTTGTGTTGCCCGTGCGGCACTGCGAGCGGTAAGAGAAGCACGCGGAAGGGGACTTAAAGCAGGGCTCATCAAACTGAAGGTCATCTGGCCCTTCATGCGCCGCACCGTAACCGAAGCGCTGGAGAATTCACAAATAGTCCTCGTCCCGGAGATGAATGTCGGCCAGCTTTCCCGTGAAGTCAAAAGGGTAAACCAGGGCAGGTGCGAGGTGGCCACCCTGAATAAGGTTAACGGCACGCCGATAACCCCGGGGGAAATACTGGAAAAAATTGAGGAGATATATCCATGAAGGAAAGCACGCACCTGGTCCATAAATACCTCCGTTCGACCAAGAGGTTCCCCCACATCTGGTGTCCCGGGTGCGGCATTGGCATCTTCATGCAGGCTCTGGTCAGGGTCATTGACCAGATGGATTACCGCAAAGATGATATTGTGCTCATCTCCGGAATCGGCTGCTCTGGAAGGCTTCCCGTGTACGTTGACTTCAATACGCTGCATACTACTCACGGCAGAGCGCTTACCTTTGCCACCGGAATAAAGCTCGTCAACCCCCGCCTCAAGGTAATCACCGTCATGGGCGATGGTGACGCCATCGCCATCGGGGGAAACCATTTAATTCACGCTGCCAGGCGCAACGTGGAAATTACGAGCTTTGTTATCAATAACCAGGTCTACGGCATGACCGGAGGGCAATGTTCTCCCACCACGCCTTCTGGCGTAAAGACCACCTCATCGCCCTACGGGAACCTGGAGCCGGATTTCGACATCTGTGATGTTGTAGCCGCTTCCGGCGCCGCTTTCGTAGCAAGGTCCACGGTTTACCACACGCAACTTCTCATCCGGCTGATTGGCAAGGCCTTTATGAAGAAAGGGTTCTCCCTGGTCGAAGTGGTCGCTCCATGCGTAATATATTCCGCACGTCACATGGGGGTAGAATCGCCAGTTGACATAATGAAATGGCAGAAGGACAATGCCATATCGGCAGCCAGGGCAAAGGAACTCAGCGAGGAAGAACTCAAGGGGAAAATAGTAACCGGCATTCTGGTAGACAGGGATAAACCGACTTACCATGAAGAATACAAAAAGCTCTTTGCAGAACAGCTCAAGGTATGAGATAAGGATTGCTGGCTTCGGAGGACAGGGTATAGTTCTGGCTGGCATCGTGCTTGCCGAAGCGGCGCTCCTGGACGGCAGATATGTTGCGCAGAGCCAGAGCTATGGCCCCGAGACCAGGGGAGGCAGTTCAACCTCTGAGGTTGTTTTGAGTGACAGCGAAATTGATTACCCCAGGGCGGCTGAGCCAGACCTTCTTGTGGCATTAACCCAGCAGGCCTGCGATAGCAACCTATCCGGGATGAAGGAAGGCGGGCTTGTCATTGTAAATTCAGACCAGGTGAAAGGTGTCCTCTGGGGGAAAATGATAAGCCTTCCTTTCGGCCAGATAGCGCGAGATGCCGGAGAAACGAGGGCAGTCAATATGGCAGCTCTCGGAGCAGTAGCCGCGTTTTGCCCCGGGATATCACGCGATTCTCTGGCCGAGGTTATCGGTAGAAGGTTACCTCCTGCCAAGGCAGAGGCGAACCTGCTTGCCCTTGACGAAGCATTGAAACGTGCTCGTGCCATCATGAAGAAAGGCCTCAGGACGGCAAAAGCCAGAGAGGAACTGGAGATTTAGCCAAGATGAAGCTATTTGAGTTTGAAGCCAAAAATATTTTGCGAAAATACGGTATCCAGACCCCGAAAGGGAATGTCGCTCATACTCCTGAGGAGGCTAGACTGGCCGCCGAAAAGATAGGCAAACCCGTAGCCATAAAGTCTCAGATACTGGTCTCGGGACGGGGCAAATCTGGAGGAATACTGTTCGGCAACAGCGCTGCCGAGGCCAGAAAACTGGCTGCAAGGCTCATCGGCCAGAAGGTGAGCGGAGCCACCGTCAGCGATGTGCTGATTGAGGAAAAAGTGGATATAATGGAGGAACTCTATGCGTCGGTGACCATAGACAGGCAAGCAAAGAGATACGTTGTGCTGGCTTCTCTCAGCGGGGGAATTGATATCGAGCAAATCGCCCTGGCTTTCCCGGGGAAAATTTCCCGTTACCATGTTGACTCCCTTGCCGGCTTCAGCCAGCAAGTTGCTCTGGAAATGCTGTCCCGCTTTTCTTCGCTGGAGAAAAGCGACCTCTCTCAGTTTGCCAGCGTCATTCACACTCTCTACCATATTGCCCAGGACTGTGATGCCGAACTGGCAGAAATAAACCCGCTGGTCAGAACGGCTTCCGGTCAGCTCGTGGCCTGTGATGCCAGAATCATCATCGACGATAACGCTCTCTTCAGGCACCCGGAATTTGGAGAAAGGGACTCATCGAGCGGCGATTATACCGCACTGGAAGCCAGAGCAAGGCAGGAGAAGCTTGCCTATGTGGAACTGGATGGAGATATCGGCATCATTGGCAACGGTGCCGGTCTGGTCATGGCAACGCTGGATATGGTGCACCTTTTTGGCGGCAAACCGGCCAACTTTCTGGATATAGGCGGTGGCGCCAGCGCTGAAGTCATCAAGAAAGCGGTATCTCTGGTCACTTCCAAACCAGAAGTCAGAGCCGTCCTCATCAATATTCTCGGCGGGGTGACCAGATGTGACGTAGTCGCCCGGGGGGTTGTTGAAGGGCTGCGAGAATCCGCAGAGCCAAAGCCGGTCTCAATAAGAATGATAGGCACCAACGAAAAAGAAGGCGTCCAGATGCTGCGCCGTGCCGGAATTCGCGCCCATTCCAGCATGGAAGAAGCGATTAAAGATATTTTGAAATAACGGGTTGGATTCAATGAGCATTATACTGGATAAAAATAGCAGGGTACTCGTCCAGGGCATCACCGGGAATGAAGGCAGATTTCACACGGCATCAATGCTGCGCTATGGCACCAGAATAGTGGCCGGGGTTACCCCCAACCGGGGTGGTGAACAGGTGGAAGGCGTGCCGGTCTATGATACCGTTGCCGAGGCGGTGGACAGGCGCGGGGCCGATGCCTCGATAATATTCGTCCCCGCTCGTTTTGCTTCAAACGCGGTCAGGGAAGCCCTTGTTGCCGGCATCAGGACACTGGTGGTAATCACCGAACTGATTCCGCAGAAGGACTCCATTGAATTTATCGCCAGAGCGGAGCAGAAAAGTGCTACCATAATTGGCCCCAACACCCCGGGGATAATAAACCCGAACCACACAACGCATCTCGGGGTAATGCCAGCCCACGTTTTCCAGCCGGGGACGATAGGCATGGTATCGCGGAGCGGGACACTGACCTATGAAATCGCCTGGCATATAAGCAACGCCGGGCTGGGGCAGAGCACCTGCGTGGGCCTGGGCGGGGACGCCATCATTGGTCTGGACTTTATCAAAATCCTTCAAATGTTCCGGGATGACGATGAAACCGGGGGAGTAGTACTGATAGGCGAAATAGGCGGCAATATGGAAGAGATGGCGGCACGCTATATCAACGATAATGATTATATCAAGCCGGTGGTAGCTTATATCGCCGGGAGAGCTGCCCCGCCCGAAAAACGTATGGGACATGCCGGAGCAATAGTCAGCGGTAACGTCGGAACGGCTAAATCTAAAATTGAATCGTTCATGGGAGCCGGGATTCCGGTTGCCGAAAAGCCCAGTGATATACCCAGACTGCTCAAAGAGCGCCTCTAAAACCGCCGGCTGAAAAACCCGGTAAATTGCCCCTCCTCTCACCAATTTCATTCGTGTACGGGGGGTTGACAAGTCGGGCAATATCCCTTTTAATAGAGGGATGTAACTCGCCCCGGATCCAGTGGCAGAACATTTCAAATAAGGAGGTTTTGTTTTGAAGCGTAATTTGATGCTACTATTTCTGTCTTTATTACTTGTTACGGGACTGGCAATAACAGGATGTGCTGAGGAACAGGAGAAGCACGCCATATTCGGCACCAGCACGTGGTCCGGCGATTGGTTTCCACCTTATCCGATCAAAATACTGCTGGAAGAAGAATTTGGCTACACCACGGAGTTTGTGCAGATGGCTGTGCCAGCCATCTGGGGGGCCATATCTACGGGAGACGCCCACATCTGGGCATCTTCCTGGCAGCCCAATCAGGAGAAGTTAAAAGAGGAATATGCCGACACCACAGAGCAGCTCGGTTTGCTCTATGGAGACTGCCTGCAGGGGTGGATGGTACCCAAAGGGGTCGCCGAGGAGTACGGCCTCAGCAAGATTGAAGACCTGAAAGACCCGGAGCTAGCCAAACTCTTTGACGTAGACGGGGATGGCGTTGGCGACCTGATGGGATGCGACTCCTCCTGGGCGTGTGCCGAGATTAACGATGAAGAGCTGGCTGCTTACGGCCTGGATGAACTCTACGAGCAGAAGTACGGCTCAGAATCCATGATGATAGCGGCAATTGAAGGCCGCCTGAAAAAGGACCAGCCGGTGCTGTTCTACATATACACCCCCCACCCCTTCTTTGTCCGCTACCCCATCGGCGAAGATGTAGTCTGGCTGGAAGATAGCAAAGACTTCTGGCCGGTGGCTAACGTTTACAGCTTCGCCAATAAAGAGTGGATTGAGCAGAACCCCCAGGCAGCCGAGCTCATCGGGCAGGTAGAGATGACCGAAGCGGAAATCGGCTGGTCTATGGCGGAGATAGAGGAGCGGGGTGATGACCCTGCCACACTGGAAGCTCTCGCCCGGGAATGGATGGCGGAACACCAGAACGAGATAGAGTCCTGGGTATCGGCAGCCAAGGCAAAATAATAAAACGAAGGTCAGAGGCGGGCTTCCCCCGGTGTGCCTGGTTATTGTGCCAGCGGGGAGGTCCGTCTCTTCGTTTGCCTGCCACTGGACGAATCTTTCCCCTGACAATGCGACGTTCGACTTGCCGGGAAAACCCTCAGATTGTTTTATAACAGCCGCTACTTCTCGGGGTAAAAGCGGCCAGATGCAGCGCTGCACCCGGGAGCAAAATACGTAGCGGCTGTATTTTTCCCGGGCCATCACCTCCTTCTTCTGGCATTGCTTTCGTTGTTTTTATCCTTTAAAATGCCGAAGCCAAGGTCATTCACGATAGAGTATATAGTTCCCTTTCATAAAACCAGAAGGGCACGCTATCTTGCCATCCCCCTCTACGAAGGAGGTTGACAAGTTAAAACTTAACAATCATGCGTAATGGGATTATAATACCATTATGCAAGCCTGAAGCGTGAACGTGGTAGATGTAAAGTGCTACGGTGATTCCCTGCCCGCCGCCGGTATTAAGGAAGGTGGAAAATGAAAAGGTATCCTGTACTGCTGTTCCTGTGCTTCTTATTGCTTTACGCCTCTGTCTTCAGCGCAGCCGTTTCGGCAAATGATTCCAGAACGGTCAGAGTAGGCATGTATGAAAATCACCCCAAAATCTTCACCGATGACCAGGGCAATGCGTCTGGATTCTGGCCTGACATTATAGCATACATCGCTTTAGAGGAGGGGTGGGAAGTAGAGTATATACACGGCACGTGGACTCAATGTCAGCAGAGGCTGGAGAAAAATGAGATAGACATGATGCCAGACGTAGCCTATACCGGGGAGAGAAGCAGGCGGTATGATTTTTCGAATGAGGCTGTATATGTAAGCTGGTCAAGAGTCTATGCCAGAGCAGGAACTGATATAGAATCCATCCTTGACCTTGAGGGGAAAAACATAGCCGTTCTGGAGGGCAGTGTTAATGCTGAGGGGCCAGACGGCATAAAAGAGCTGGTCAGAGAATTTGACATTAACTCCAATTTTATTGAAGTAGATAGTTATCTCAAAGTCTTTGAGCTGGTGGAGAGTGGAGAGGCTGATGCGGGAGTGACAAACAAGGACTTCGCTTATCGACACCAGGATGACTTTGATATCACGAAGACTGCCATCGTTTTTCAGCCTGCCTCACTTTACTTTGCCTTTCCGAAAGAGTCCAGCTTAACACCATTTCTCATCGAAAGAATTGATTACCATGTGAAAGAGCTGAAAAAAGACCAAAACTCTATCTATTATCAGTCCTTGCAAAAATGGCTGGGAGCAAAACCTCTTGAAAAACCTGTAATGCCCGGATGGATACCATGGATGCTGGCGGGTATCGGCGGGCTGGTAATCTTGCTTGGCGGAGGAAGTCTCTTCCTGAAGTTCCAGGTCAGAGCCAGGACAAGAGAACTGACCGAGGAGATCGCCGAGCGCAAAAGGGGGGAGGAAGCGCTACGGCAACAGGAGGAGAAGTACAGGGGACTTACAGAAAGCATCAGCGATGTATTCTTTGCCTTTGATAGAGACTTGAAGTACATCTACTGGAACAGAGCAAGTGAAGATCTTACGGGAATTCCAGTCGAGGACGCCCTGGGGAAAAACCTTTACGATATCTTCCCCAGAGATGAACAGACGAGAAAAGCAGAAAGGGTTTATCTCGAGGCATTACGAACGAACCAGCCACAGTATTTTGATAACGAATACCAGCTTGAAGACAAACATTTCTTCTTTGAAATCAGCGCCTATCCTTCAGCGGACGGACTCTCTGTTTTCGTTAAAGACGTGACCGAACGCAAGCGGGCGGAGGAACGTGCCGAGCACCTCAACGCGGTACTCAGGGCACTGCGTGGCGTTAACCAGCTCATCACCAGGGAAAAAGACCGGGAACGTCTTATTCAGAAAAGCTGTGACCTCATGGTAGAGACACGTGGTTTTCTCTGTGCCTGGATACTCCTGTTTGACGAAGACAATACATATGCTTCGGCTGCTGTAGCAGGTAGTGAGAGGATGCCGGACTTCCATAAGCAGCTAGAGCAGAGTGACTATCCGCCCTGCGTTGAACGGATACTGGCGCAGAGGGACTCGTTTGCCGTCTGCAGTGATATCGTGGAAGCAGGTCTGGACTGTCTTCCCAGGAGTATCCAGCGCAAAGGGGTCGGGCTTATCAGCCGGCTGGATTACAATGAAAAGACCTATGGCGTGGTCTCGGTATATGTAGCACCGGAATTCGTTCTTGACCCCGAGGAGCAGGACTTTTTCCGGGAACTGGCGGGAGACATTACCTTTGCCTTAGCCAATATTGAAATGGAACAGGAGCGTGAGCGTGCAGAAGAAGCGTTGAGAGAGTCCGAAGAGAGGTTCAGAACTATTCTTGATAACGCAGTCGATGGGATACTTCTTGCCGATCTGGAAACCAAAAAGTTCTACACTGGTAACAAGGCTATTTGCCAGATGCTTGGTTACAGCCTGGAAGAAATCAGCAATTTGAGAGTTACAGATATCCATCCAGAGAAAAACCTGCCCTATGTTCTGGAGCAGTTCGAAAAGCAGTCCCGCAGAGAGATTACGCTGAGTCAAGATATCCCACTAAAGCGAAAAGACGGCAGCGTATTCTATACAGAGGCTAACTCATCTCCGGTAACCATTGCCGGGAAAACATATCTTATCGGAATTTTCAGAGATATCACCGAGCGCAGGCAGATGCAGGAACGGCTCATTGTTACTGACCGGCTGGCATCGGTCGGTGAGCTGGCAGCGGGCATTGCCCATGAACTCAATAATCCGTTGACCGGTGTTATCGGCTTTTCCGATTTGCTCATGAGGAGGAAGGATATCCCCGAAGATATCAGGGAAGACCTGACCGTTATCAACAGGGAAGCCCTGCGAGCCAGCCGGGTAGCCAGAAATCTTCTGGCCTTTGCCCGCAAACACGGAGAAGAAAAGGAACCCACCGATATCAACAAAGTAATCCGGCTTGTGCTGGAGCTAAGGGCTTACGAGCAAAGGGTACACAACATTGAAGTGAAATCTCAACTGGCTGCGGACTTGCCTGTGGTTATGGCAAACGATTTCTCGCTTCAGCAGGTATTCATCAACATCATCATCAACGCCGAGCATTTCATGCTTGAGACACATGGCAAGGGCATTCTTACCATCAAAACGGAGCAGCGAGAGGGTGTGGTTCGGGCTACCATTGCCGATGATGGGCCCGGAATTTCTCCTGACCACCTGGGGCACATTTTTGACCCGTTCTATACCACCAGGGAGATGGGTCAAGGTACCGGTCTTGGACTGAGCATCTGTTACGGAATAGTCACCGAACATGGAGGCAAAATATACGCTGAGAGTGAACCCGGCAAAGGTGCGACCTTTATTATTGAATTGCCTGTGCATAAGGATGGATAGCTAATTATTTAACAACATACTGAAACACGACACAATGCAGAAGTGTCATATCCTACCGGGCATCGTTTTCTGATGCAGCTTCATGGCCAGCAGGAGGAACAGCACTGTAAAGCCGACCAGAGCCACAAAGTCAACTGCCAGAGCCAGATGACCGCTGCCCTGGATACAATGACGGGCGATATCGGTGAAATAGGTCAACGGCGAAATATATGCTATCG
>CAZRBS010000007.1:4178-43380 GCA_964598405.1 uncultured Dehalococcoidaceae bacterium | reverse complement strand
CATGCGTTCTAATTATGTCCAGTTTAGCGGTCCCCAGTTCCGTGTATTATCGGACAAGCAGATAGAAGAGTTGCACCTGGCAACTCTTCAAATATTGGAAAGAGCGGGCGTCGCTTTTGAATGTGAGGAAGCGCTGGAGCTTCTGGGTGACGCCGGTGCCGATGTTTCCAACCCTGATAGAGTCAAGATACCCTCCCATCTGGTAGAGCAGGCGCTGAGAACGGCGCCCAAAACGATTACCCTTTATAGCAGAGATGGCGAGCCGGCCTTTGTCCTCAATGGCATGACCGGCTCTCACTTCGGGGCTTTCCATGACCAGCAGATAATCCACGATGTCCATACCGGCAAGCTAAGGGAGTGCTATATTGAAGATGTGGTCGAGTTTTCCCGGGTGGTTGACGCCCTGCCGAATATAGAATGGTCCCTCAGCTCGGCGTACAACCGGACTTTGCCGGTAGTCCCGGAAAATATCAGCGACCGGGTGAGTGTTCTTCAGTTCGTTATGAATTCTTCGAAGCCTGTCTTCAGCCAGGTCAACAATGCTTCAACTCTGAGGGAAATAATAGAGCTCTGCTCCGTTGTTGCCGGCGGAGAGGAAGGATTGAGGAAGAAGCCGTTTTTCGTCAATACCTGCGAACCGGTTACCCCCCTGATACAGGGCAAAGACGCCATGGAGGAAAGCCTTCTCTGCGCGGAGAAGGGTGTTCCCAATGTTGTTTATGGCATGCAGATGGCGGGGGCTACCACTCCAGCAACCTTTCCCGCGTGCATTGCTATTGCCAATGCCGAAGTGTTAAGCCAGCTGGTGGTGGTACAGCTCAAGAACCCCGGCACGCCGGTTATCTACGGCGGTATGCCCTCCATCATGGACATGAAAACGACCATTTATACCTACGGAGCTCCGGAAAAGATACTGATGGTAGCCGGTCTGACCGAGTTATGTCACTACTACAGGCTTCCCATGTATGGCACCGGCGGCTGTACCGACGCCCAGAAGATGAATATCCAGGCGGCGGTAGAAGCCACGTCCACGATACTTGCCTCTGCATTAAGCGGGGCTGACCTCGTCCACAATGTGGGCTCCATATATCACGGAGGCTGGAGGTCGCTGGAATATATCGTTCTTGCCGACGAGATTATTGACATGGTCAAAGTAATCATGGGCGGCATAGAGATCAATGAAGAGACCCTTCCCCTCGGACTTATTGAAAAATTAGGGCCAAAGTCCAACTACCTCTCCGAAGCTCATACCCGGAAGCACTTCCGTGAGTTCTGGGTGCCCACGGTGTTTGACCGCAGCGCTTCCAAGAAGGAAGACGAAAAGGACTGCGAGGAGTTACTCAAAGCCAAGACTCTGGAAATATTGAGAAACCATCAGCCGAAGCCGTTGCCAGATGATACGGTGAAAGAACTCAGGAAGATGGAAAAATTCTGGCTTGAGCGGGTAGGCCTGAAGGAATACCCTAAGAGGAACCTGGCCGGGTAAAGTCAAACAAGGTTTAAGAAAACACCTTCGGGCAGGCGTGATAATTACCCTGAGAATGGTTTTGCCGGCGGGCATGTTTGCGGAAAGGAGAACGACCCCTGAAGAGAATCGATATTGACGAAAAAATATGCAGCGGCTGCGATATTTGCATTGAGTTCTGCCCGAAGAAAGTGCTGGCGCGCTCGAAAAAGCGAAGCCTCGGTGGCGTGTATCCGGCTCGGGTAGAAAATCTGGCTGCCTGTACCGGGTGCCGTTTATGTGAGTTATACTGCCCGTCTTTTGCCATCAGCGTGGAAGGAGAGGACGATGAATAAGAGGATTCTGGCCGGTACGCATCTCCTTTCGGGGGATGATGCTTGTGCTGAAGGCGCCCTGGCTGCGGGCTGTAATTTGTTTGCCGGTTACCCGATAACCCCGGCGACCGAGATTTCGGAGCGGCTGTCCTGGAGGTTGTTCGATGTGGGCGGCATCTTTGTTCAGGGGGCGGATGAGCTTGACTCCCTGACCATCGTTATCGGGGCGGTCCACGCCGGAGCGAAGGCGATGACCGCGACTTCCGGTAACGGAATCTGCCTTATGCAGGAATGTATCGGCTATGCGGCGATCAGTGAGACGCCGTGTGTCATTGCCGACGTTCAGAGGGCAGGCCCCGGGACGGGTGTGGCCACCAAAACGATGCAGGGGGATATCTACCAGGTAAGATACGGCAGCAATGCCGATTACGCCATCATAGCCCTTGCCCCGGAGTCCTGCCAGGAGATGTTTGACCTCACCGTGGAGGCCTTTAATCTGGCCGAGCTCTACCGGGTGCCGACCTTTATTCTGGCTGATGAGCTGATTGCCCATACCCGGGAGAAGGTGGTCATTCCGGAAAAGGTGAATGTCCTCTCCAGAAAAAGGCCGGATGTCCCGCCAGATAAGTTTGTCCCCTTCAGGGTGGAAAGCGAGACTGACGTTCCGGCTATGCCCGCTTTTGGTGAAGGCTACCATCTCCCCGTATCGGGTCTTACTCATACCGAGACGGGTTCTCCGTCAACGGAATACAGGGTCCAGAACAGCATGGTTCGGCACCTGGTCAACAAGATTGAAAAAAATGCCGATAAGCTCGCTAAAGTCGAGTCACTGTACCTTGACGATGCCGAGGTCGTGGTTCTGGCCTACGGTTCCGTAGGCAGGGTGGCCAAGAGTGCCGTTATCCAGGCGAGGGAGTCCGGGCTCAAGGTCGGCTACCTCAGATTGATAACCATCTGGCCCTTTCCCGACCACGTTATCCAGAATATAGCGGGGGACGGACTGAAGGCCATTCTGGTCCCGGAGATGAATATGGGGAAGGTGGCGAGGGAGGTAACCAGAGCCGTCCGGGGTGAAGCGGAGGTCATCTCCTTCCCCAAGCCGGGAGTTGAAATTCATAGGCCGAGAGAAATACTCGACTTCCTGAGGAAGGTGATATAAGTGAAGGGACATCCGGCGCTAAAGTATTTCAGGTTTGACCGTCCGGGAAATCTCCATCTCTGGTGTGCCGGTTGCGGCGTGCCGCAGACATGGTACTACACCATCAAGGCGATGGAGGAATTAAACCTGGATATAGATAAAGTTCTGTGGGTGGGGGGCAGCGGCTGTACGGGCAGAATGTGTACCTACTATGCCGGCGACTACCTGCATACCCTCCATGGCAGGCCGCTGGGCTTTGCCACCGGCGCCAAGCTGGCCAATCCGGAATTGACCGTCCTCTGCCACATGGGTGACGGAGAGGCTTCCAGCATCGGCGGCAATCACCTCATCCACACTGCCCGGCGCAATGTTGACCTGGTGGCCATCGTGATTAACAATTTTAACTACGGCATGACCGGCGGTCAGTTTTCACCAACCACCCCTCCGGGCGCTCTTACCATGACCTCGCAGCTGGGCAATATCGAGCACTCCTTTGACCTGTGCCAGCTGGTGGCCACCTGCGGGGCGCCCTACGTTGCCCGGTGGACCTCATTTCATGCCAGGCAGGTGATAAGTTCCATTAAGAAAGGAATCCAGAAGAAGGGGTTTGCGTTTATTGAGGTTATCTCTCAATGCCCCACCCAGTACGGGCGTAGAAATAAGCTCGGCAACGGGGCAGCCATGATGAAGTGGTTTAAGGCTAATTCCATACGGGCGGATAAGGCGCGCGAAATGGCTGCCTCGGAGCTGGAGGGCAAATTCATCATTGGTGAGTTTGTTGACACGGAAAAGACCGAATACGGAGAATCCCTGAGAGAGATAATCAGGAAAAGGGGTGGCGAAAGTGGGTAGAACGGAAGTCAGGGTGACCGGTCTGGGCGGACAGGGGATAGTAATGGCGGGGATTATTCTGGCCAGAGCGGCCATGTATGACGGTAAGGAAATAGCCCAGAACCAATCTTTCGGGCCGGAAGCAAGGGGTGGAGCCTGCCAGTCAGGGGTGGTCATCAGCGATGAGCCAATCCTCTACCCCTATGTTGATGAGCCTGATATTCTGGTAGCCATGTCCCAGGAGGCTCTGGACAAGCATATCGGCAGCCTCAGGCAAGGCGGAACGTTAATCCTGGATTCGGACATGATACCTCGAATACCGGAAAAACCCGGAATAAAAATAGAAAAAGTTGCTGCTACCAGTACGGCTACGGAGAAGCTGGGTAAGGGCATACTCGCCAACATTATTATGCTGGGGGTCCTCGCCGGTTCGACCGGCATCATCAGCAAAAAAGCGATGGACAGGGCGGTCAAGGAAAGCGTTCCCATAGGGACCGAAGAGATTAACCTGAGAGCCCTGGACGAGGGCTGCCCTGAACTTTAAGGCCGGTATGAGAAGATGAGGCTTTGCGAATACGAAGCAAAGAATATCCTGAAGGCTCATGGTATCCCTGTTCCCGGGGGCAAAGTGGTTACCTCATCGGGAGATGCCAGAGAAGCTGCTGAGGAGCTTGGGGGGGAGGTGGCGCTCAAAGCCCAGGTGCTGGCTACCGGGAGGGGCAAGGCGGGGGGAGTTAAATTTGCCGCCGGCCCGGAAGAAGCCGAAACCACGGCTGCTGGACTGCTCAAAACCGAGATAAAGAGCTGGCAGGTGAGGGAGATACTGGTTGAAGAAAAGCTGGACCTGCAGCAGGAGCTGTATTTAGGGATAACCTTTGATGGTGTTGCCAAAAAGGCGGTGGCGATATGCAGCAGTCTGGGCGGAGTCGACCTCAACGAGGTGGCGCAAAAGCACCCGGACAGGATAGCCAGGGTGCTGGTCGACCCCTTTATTGGGTTTCAGCCCTATCAGGCAAAGGAATTAGCCTGTGCTCTGGGTTTACCGGCACGGGTATCACGGGCCCTGCAGCCGGTTATGCTGAAATTATGGGAGGTATTTGTTGAACTGGACGCCACCCTCACCGAGATAAACCCGCTGGGATTGACCGGGAGCGGCGAAATAATTTGCTGCGATGCCCACATTGAAATAGATGACGATGCCCTGTTCAGACAGAAAAAGAGGCTGGAGAATTTCGGTATCGGGGAGAGAGAGGATAAGGCCCGTCCGCCGACTGAGTTAGAGATGAAAGCCGCCGAAGTAGACCGGGCGGACTACCGCGGCGTTGCCGGCAGAGTAACCGAGTTTGACGGCAATCTCGGCCTGGTAATCGGAGCCGGGGGCGGCAGCCTGACCACGTTCGATGCTCTGCTCAATCACGGCGCCAGGCTGGCGAATTACTGCGAGGTCGGCGGGAACGCGCCGGTGAGCAAGATTTACCAGCTTACCAGGCTTATCCTGTCCAGGGAAAACGTGAAGGGGCTCGCCGTGATTACCAATGTTTTCAGCAATTCGAGGGTGGACTTTTTGGCCAGAGGGGTGATTAAAGCCATGCTGGAGCTGGGTATAGAACCTCATAAATATCCCGTTCTTTTCCGGTCTGCCGGAGCCTTTGAGGAAGACGGCTATGCCATTCTTGAGAAATACGGCGTCAGGTATTATGACCGTAACACCCCGATGGATGAAGCGGCGAAACTGGCCGTAGAGATGATGAGAGAGCAGTCATAGGCAATGTCGATACTGATTGATAAAAACACCAGGGTAATAGTGCAGGGCATTACGGGCCGAGAAGCGGTAACCTTTACCCGGGGTATGCTTGACTACGGGACGAAGGTGGTTGCTGGCGTGACTCCGGGGAAAGAGGGACAGGAGGTTTACGGCGTGCCGGTGTATGACTGCGTGAAGGCCGCATTGAAACACCATGATGCCGATACTTCCATTGTCTCGGTTCCGCCCGCCTTCTCTAAAGATGCTACCTTTGAGGCGGTAGATGCCGGCATCAAGCTGGTAAACGTCTTTACGGAAAGAATACCCAGAGGGGATGTCAGCCAGATGGTGGCTTTCGCCGGCTCAAGGGGTGCCAGGATTATCGGCCCCAATTCTCTGGGTATGATAGCTCCCGGCAAGGTGAAACTTGGCTCCATTGGCGGGCCGGTGGATGAATGTAACAGGGCCTTCATGCCGGGCAACGTGGCGGTTCTCTCCCGGAGCGGTGGCATGCTTGTGGAAACGGCAAGCCAGCTTTCTCTGAACGGGATAGGTCAGAGTATCGCCATAAATATCGGCGGCGACCCGATAATCGGTTCCACGTTCTACGAGCTTCTTCCCCTGCTGGAAAAAGATGATGAAACAAAGGTGATTGTCCTTTTCTGCGAGCCGGGAACGGTGCAGGAGGAGACGACGGCCCGGTTTATCCGGGAGACCTCTTACGGTAAGCCCGTTGTGGCTTTTATCGCCGGCAGATTTGTTGATACCCTGCCGGGGATGAGGTTCGGGCATGCGGCGGTAATCGTCCACGGAGACAGGGGGTCGACGAAATCCAAAGCCCGGATAATGAACGAGGCGGGAATAAGGGTTGTTGAGAAGCATTCGCAGATTGCCGTTGAAGTGAAAAAGATTCTGGAAGAGGTTCCAGCGGGAGGCTAATATGGGGATATTCATCAGGGTAAAAGTTGATAAAGATAAGTGCACTGCCTCCTCAAGCGGATGTCAGGAGTGTGTCGCGGTTTGCCCGGTAGACGTGTTTCAGTTAAAAGAGGGCGAAATAATAACCGTGCCCGATAATGAAGACGAGTGCACTTTATGCGATATCTGTGTGGAAAGATGCCCCGCTGAAGCGATAAAGATTTCCAAGCTTTATTGACATAAGGAATGCCTGAACATCGCGGTTTGATGATGTGGCAGGGGCCACTGCAATAGCTTGGGGGGAGACTGAGGCCGGGTATATATCACGGGCTGGGCGCGGGAACTCGGCTGTGGCGGTTATTCATGTTGCGGGAGGGGGGGCCTTTTCCCTGCACCGAGTTCTGTGAGCGTCTTCTCCCACAGTTTCGCCAGGGTGTTTCTTAACTGCTGGCGCTCTTCAGCCGATAGCGAAGACATGACCTTGTGGATCATTTCATATTTCAAGGTCTGGTGGTAAGCTTTAATTCCCTGTTCGGTCAGTTCCACTCTGACCATGTTTTTCCGGTCCAGGTCTCTTACCTTGCTTACCAGCCCCTCTTTCTCCATTCTATTGAGCAGCTCGGAGACTGATTGGGACTCGCGGAAAATCCAGCGCGATATTTCCGCCGGTGTTGCCTTTTCACGGAGTGCCCGGATTACCAGCATAACGGTACTTTGTATTGGCGATATATTATACTGGTGTAGCTCCTTTTCCCGGGCACGAAAAATTGCGTCTCTTGTTCGTGCTAACCATAGCCATAACTGGGCATCTTCGTCTATGTCCGGAAATTTGTCCAAAATTCTTGCCCCCTGAAAATTATTACTGCCACCCCGTCCTGAAAGGTATAGGTGAACTAGATTTTAGCAAAAAAGGAAATGCGATGCCAGTAAAAGTTTAGCAGAGTTCAGCTAAAACTTCACCACTCTTGATAAAAACTCCGTAGAGGATTTGACACACCTCATATATGCTTCTATAATGTATTCGCTCGGTTACGAGTCTCGTATACGAGTACCATCCGAAGGCAGGCTTAAGGAGGAAAGATGCAGATTTTGGAGGCGATTTCTGAGTCCGTGGTAAATGGTGAGGCAGCTGAAACGGAGCAACTCGTGCAGAAGGCACTGGAAGAAAAAGTGGGCTGGAACGCCATCTTAAACGACGGGCTGTTCAAGGGAATGGAAGTGGTCGGGGAGATGTTTAAGGAGGAGGAAATATATGTTCCCGAAGTGCTCATGGCGGCAAAGGCCATGGAAGCGGGGCAGAAGATTTTGAAACCTCTGATTGCGGGCTCCGGTAGCCAGCAGGAGCTGGCTAAAGTAATCCTGGGTACCGTTCAGGGGGATATACATAATCTGGGGAAGAGTCTCGTTGCGACCATGCTGGAGGGAGCCGGGTTTCAGGTCATTGATGCCGGAGAAGACGTGTCTCCCCGCAAGTTCGTCGAACTGGCCACCTCGGAAAAAGCTCGCCTGGTGGGCATGTCTGCTCTCCTTACCACCACCATGCCCCACATGAAGAGCACTATCGAAGCACTGAAAGAAGCTGGACTGGCGGGGCAGGTAAAGACGATAATAGGAGGGGCCTGCGTGACCCAGCGCTTTGCCGATGAGATTGGCGCTGACGCTTATGCTGAGAATGCGGGTGGTGCGGTGCCGGCGGTAAAAAAGGTCCTCGGCCTGAAGTAAGCACCAAATAAAGGGGGTTATACAGGAGGTTTTTGATGGCAATGAGCTTTGGGGAAAGGTTGCGGAACACCGGTGATATCCTCGTCATGATGTCGGCAACTCAGACGTTACTCACCGAAGAATGCGGGAAACCCATGGAAGACCATTTATCGGGCTGGATTATCAGTCATCCGGAGGAATTTCAAAAGACCATCCGCCGGGTATTTGAAGCCGGGTACGATATGTTGCATATCGGCACCCAGGCCAGCAGCCCGTTCAGGACAAAACCGTTCGGACTCCGCGATAAAGTCTACGAGCTGAACTACAGGTCAGCCAGGCTGGCGAGAGAAGTAACCCCTGAAAATCACTATATTGCCGGGCTTATGTCCTCCACCAACCCTGACTGGCTGGAGCCGGTGGGCAATATGACCTATAAAGAAGTTTACGATGGATACCAGGAGCAACTGGCCGGTCTGCTGGATGGCGGGGTGGATTTGCTATTGATAAGCGGGAACCACTTTGATGAGACGCTCATCGCGGTTAAAGCCGTCAGGGATAAGAGCGATATCCCCATAATCGGAGGCGCTGCATTTTATGCTGGCAAAAAAGGCTTCCGAACCATGACCGGGGTGGACCCGGAGACGGCTGCAACCAGATTGCAGGAAGCCGGTGTTGACGTCGTCGGTTTCATGTGCGGATTAATGACGAAGTCCCGTGAACCAGCCGACTGGTATGCCGGGGCCACTGCGCTTCTTAAAGGGCTGAGGGAAGGCACGGACCTGCCTTTATATCTGGCACCGGACCCGGGTTTGCCCGAACTCATAGATAATAAAACGGTCTGGCCGGCAACGCCGGCTGATATGGCTCGCGAAGTGCCGAACTGGGTGGCCCTTGGAGTGCGTGTCATTGCCGGATGCTGCGGAATGAGTCTGGAGCACGGCAGGAAAGTCTCGGCGGCGGTGAAAGAATTAGCCGGGTAGACGGTTGAAGCCGGCATTTCGGCTTGCATTGATAACAGGAGGAGAGGTTTTATGACCAATGTTGACCAAAATAAATTCAGAGTTGGGGTGGATATCGGCGGGACCTTCACTGACATCATTTTCATTGCGGAGGACGGCACTGTAATTACCAAAAAGCTGCTTTCAACGCCGAATGATTACAGCCAGGCGATACTCGATGGCATAGATGGTGTATTGAAAGAAAACAGGCTGGATGCTGCCGTGATTGAAGAAGTTGTCCATGGCAGCACCATCGTCACCAATGCGTGCCTGGAATTGAAAGGGGCCAGGACCGGCCTGATTGCCACCCGCGGGTTCCGCGATGTTCTGGAAATAACCCGGGGCAGGATGCCGGTCATGTATGACTTTTCCTGGAGCAAACCGGTTCCGCTTATTCCGAGATACCTGAGATTCGAAGTCGACGAGCGCGTTAACGCTAAAGGAGAAATAATAAAACCCCTGGATATTAATCAAACGAAGGAAGTAATCAAAAAACTCCTTTCTTACGGGGTTGAGTCAATAGCGGTATGTTTGATTAACTCGCCCAAAAATCCGGTTCATGAACAGAAGGTGGGAGAGTTATTGAGGGAGATGGCACCGCACATCCACGTGAGCCTCTCCACGGAAGTGATGCCTCTGGTGAAAGAGTATGAGAGGAGTTCTGAGACGGTTGTTAACGCGTATGTAAAGCCACTTACCGCGAGCTACCTCAGCTCGCTGAGGCGCAGGTTAACTGAAGCCCGGGTAGATACCCCTCTTTACATAATGGAATCCAGCGGAGGCATGATAACGCCCGAGGTAGCCGCTGAAAGGCCTATCGACATTATAGAGTCCGGGCCGGCTGCCGGCGTGGTCGGCTGTGGCTACATAGCGCAGCAGCAGGACATTGGCAACATAATCACCTTTGATATGGGAGGAACCACCTGTAAAGCCTCCATCGTCGAAAACGGGAAATACACCCGCTCCCCTGAATATGAAGTCGCCGGCGGAATCCACCGCGCCAGCCGCTTGATGAAGGGCAAAGGCTATGTCATCAGGGTGCCCTCAATTGATATTGCCGAAATTGGTGCCGGCGGGGGGAGCATCTTGAGGGTTGACATCGGCGGAGTTCTGCAGATTGGCCCGGAAAGTGCCGGAGCTGACCCGGGGCCCGTCTGCTATAACCACGGTGGAGAAGACCCCACACTGACTGATGCCAACGTGGTGCTGGGCTACCTGAACCCCGGGTATCTGGTGGGGGGTGAACTGGCGCTCGATGCCGGCAAGGCGTACCGGGTCATAGAGGAGAAGATAGCCAGGGTGCTGGGGATGGACACCTGTGAAGTGGCTTATGGTGCCTACAGCATTGCCAACGCCAGCATGATGAGGGCCATCAGAGCGGTATCTTCCGAGCGGGGCCGGGACCCGCGCAAATTTGTTCTCTATGCCTTCGGCGGTGCCGGTCCGGCACATGCCGTGGGGGTTGCTCAGGGGCTGGGGATTAAGACCATAGTGGTACCCCCGGTGCCCGGCGTGTGCAGTGCTCTGGGGTTACTGTGTGCTGATATAGAGCGCCATTATGCCGTAACCTTTTCCTACTTATGGAACAGGCCTGAATGGGACTCTTCTTCACTGGAGAGGTTAAATAACACGTTTGACCAGATGACCAGCGGGGCTGAGGCATCGGTAGAACGGTGGGCAGGGCGGAGCAACCTGAAACCCGTTATGAACAGGCTTGTGGATATCAGATACGAAGGACAGGAGTGGGAACTTTCCATTCCCGTTCCGGATGGAAAACTGGGACAGGAACAGATGGCCAGGGTGGCCGAGGATTTCCGCAAAGAATACCGCAAGACTTATGGCTATCTGCTGAATTCCCCCATGAAAGTGGTTCACCTCAGATTGATTGCCAGGGTAGTTTCCGGACGGAGCCCGTATATCGTGCGGGGCGCCAGCACAAAAGCGGAATTAAGCCCGGCCAAAAAGGGTCAGACCAGAAAGGCTTACTGGGGCAGGGACATCGGTTTCCTGGATACGCCAGTTTTGGACCTTGACCAGATAGGATCGGAGCCAAGGCAGGGCCCGCTGCTGGTGGACTGTTATGATACCACCATTGTAGTTCCGCCGGATTGCACCGCTGCCATGGGACAGTGGGGCAATGTGGTGATACATATTCAGGAGAAGGAGGGTTAGCATGAGTGTGGCCAGAAAGGTAGACGTTATTGTCTTACAGCTAATTCAAAATTTCTTATACTCCTTGGTGGACGAGATGACCCAGACGGTGGTACGGACCACGTTCTCTCCGATAACAATGCACGCATTTGACTTCCAGTGCGGTATTTGCCGTGCTGATGGTGAAGTCTTGCTAGAGGGCGAAGGAACGCTGATACACTCGCTTGCCTATCCTACTCTCATCAGGAACTGGATGGAGGCCAACCGTGAGACAACCTATCCCGGTGATATCATCATCACCAATGACCCGTACTCACACGGCGGGCACCTCCCTGATGTATATATGTTCCATCCCATCTTTGTGGGCGATGAGATAGTAGCCTGGGCCACATCCGGCGGGCACCAGCGGGATCTGGGCGGTTCCACACCGGGCAGCTGTGCCTGCGATTCTACCGAGATATTCCAGGAAGGCCTGGTAATTCCGCCGATGAAGTTATACGAAAGAGGCGTCCGCAATGAAACGCTTTTTAAGATGATGAGAGCTAATTCACGCACGCCGGATATCCTGGAAGGCGACATCGAGTCACACGGGGCGGCGTTGCGTACGGGGGAAGAAAGGCTTTTGGAACTAATCCGGGAATACGGCTGGGATACTCTCAAAATTTATTTTGATGAAATGCTGGACTATGCAGAAAGGCTGACCCGGGCCGAGATAGCCGCATTACCCGACGGCGAGTATGAATTCACCGATTATCTGGATGATGATGGGCAGGGCTATCTTGATGATAAGGGCAATGTCATTGCTGACCCCGTTCCCATTCATTTAAAGATAACGGTTAAAGGGGATACCATAACATACGATTTCACGGGGACGGCCCCTCAGGTGAACGGTGCGATGAATAACCCCTTCGCCAACAGCAAAGCTACCATTACCAGTTGCATGAGGTTTATGATAAGCCCGGAGATTCCGCGTAACAGCGGGGTCTTCCGTCCGGTGACCTTAATCGTGCCGGAAGGCACGCTGCTTAACCCCAGGCATCCGGCGGCAACGGCGAGCCGGGGGGCAACCATGGGCCGCCAGACCGATGTCATACTGGGGGCGCAGGCCCAGATAGCTCCGGACAAAATCATGGCCTGCTGCTCGCAGGTGGATACCCTGCTCAACCTGGGAGGCCTGGACGGGGAAGGGAAAAACTTCATCCTGATGGAGGCGATGTGGGGGGGCTGGGGCGGCAGGCCCTTTGCTGACGGAATAGACTACAACACCGTTCCCGAATTAAATGGCGGAAACCAGCCCGTTGAAACCAATGAAGAGCTCTATCCGGTGCTGTATGGGCAGTATGGCTTCATACCGGATAGAGAAGGGGCTGGAAAATACCGGGGGTCGGTTGCCCTGGTGCGCGACTACAGGATTCTGAATGATGAGGTAGTCCTGCAACTGCGCGTGGACCGGCAGCGTTTCGGGCCTTACGGCCTTTACGGAGGACAGGCCGGAGCACCACTGGAGGCAATGTTTAACCCCGATACGGACAGGATTCATACGGGCAAAACAACCACGAGGCTTAAGAAAGGTGACGTAATTCGGCTTAATTTTGCCGGCGGTGGGGGATGGGGTAATCCTCTGGAGAGAGATGCTAACCTGGTGAAAATGGATGTGCTGAATGAAAAAGTGAGCCTTAAACGGGCCAGAGACACTTATGGAGTGGTCATAGACGAAAAGACGATGGAAATAGACTTGACAGAGACCGAACAGTTGCGGGATAGTATGAAGGCGAAGCAAACGGAGAGATAGCGGTATTTAAGTATAGAGACCGGATATTCAGATTCCGAAAAAATTCTGGCAAAGGGGGTGATTGTCAAGATAACCAACGGGCAACTGAAGCGGAAAAATTTATCCTGATTAAAAAGGAGATATAAATGAAAAGACGAAGTTTAGTTTACCTGGGCCTGGCACTGGTGCTTTCACTGAGCATGTTGATAGCCGCATGTGCGGCACCATCACCAGAGCCCGCACCGACGACGACGGTGACCGCACCGGCACCGACGGCGACGGTAACCGCACCGGCACCAACGGTAACCGCACCCGCGCCAACGGTAACCGTAACCCCTGAACCGTCGCCAGAAAAATTCTCCTGGAGGCTGCCCACGTTTGAAGGGGCGCCAGACTACTGGACTGTAGTAGCACAGCGGGAGTTTTGTGAAGCGGTGAGTGAGCGCACCAACGGGAACTTCACCATAACCCACAACCTGAAAGGGGAACTGGGCATCGGGGGAGCAGAATTTCCCAGTGCACTCAAAGCCGGTATCATTGAGATGGCTCACATAAGTCCCGGATATATTTCCGGCGTAATGCCCTTCATGGGACTGGACGGTCAGCCTTTGCTCATGACCACACTTGACCAGTATGTTAATGTTGCTGAAGAGACCTGGCCCATTGTGGAAAGGGAATGGGCAGCCTGGAATATGGCACCGCTGCCCGGGTCATACTTCGCTCAGACTTTTGTTTCCCTCGGCACCACCGTACCGGTTGATGACCTGGCCAATCTGGGCGGTTTGAAGGTGCGGTGCTGGAATGAGGCAACGTCAAGGGTTATTGAGACTCTGGGCGGCGTCCCGGTTACCATGCCGATAACCGAAGTATACCTTTCCATGGAACGCGGTATCGCTAAAGGTGCCCTGACCTCGCATCCCGGCTTCTACGATTATTCCCTGCATGAATTCGTCAAATATATGTACACAATAGGACTGGGGCCGGCCACGGGCTATATCGCTTACAACATAGACGCCTTTGAAGAACTGCCTGCGGAGTACCAGGATATACTGGTGGAAGAAGGTCACAAGTTTGGCGAGAGACTGTACGAGCGTCAACCTGGAGCGGATGCCGGAGCTGTGGAGAGCCTGAAGGAAGCCGGAGTAGAGTTCGTTAACCCCACGCCGGAAAAAATGGAAGAGGTCAAGGGTAAGCTAACCCCCCTCTGGGAAGAATGGGCAGATGAAAAAGGCCCCGTTGCCAGAGAGGTACTGGAGATAGCCTACGAGGTTCTTGGCCTCAAGTAGCCTGAAGGACCTGATTCAGACGCATCTGAATAAGGATTGCGGTATCTGAGTAATTAAAAGGGGTTTTGCGGAATTGGCTGCCTTTTTCGATACTGTCAGCAGGTGGATTTCTCAGGTGGGAGGAGCGGTGGGTAAAATACTCATCTTTCTGCTGATGATGCTTATCACGGTGGACATCATCGGCAGATACTTCGGGTATCCCACAATGGTTGCCCACGAGATGTCAGCCTATTTGCTGGTAGCGCTGAGTTTCATGGGCCTGGCGTATGCGCTGAGGTCGGGGTCGCACATTGAGATTACGGTCTTGCGAGACAGGCTCTCGCCTCTGGCACGCCGCGTTCTCATGATAGTGACCTCAGTCGTTGCTACGGTTTTCTGCGGCTGGCTGACCTGGGCTACGCTGACTATGACCGTTGAGAGCTTCATGCAGAATACCACCTCCATTACCATCATTCGTACACCCCTGTGGATACCGCAGTCCTTTATTTCTCTTGGACTGGCTCTGGTCACGCTGGAGTTCGTTGCCGAGACCATCAGAAGGCTGACCGGAAGGGTCACGCCGCAGACTATCGAAGGGTAGCTGAATTAAGAAAACAGGTTATGAAAGGATATCTTTTTGCCTGAACCCATATTGATAGGAGTTTTATGCCTGCTGGGATTGCTCGTTTTTCTCGCCAGCGGCATATGGGTTGCCGTTGGCATAGGGCTGACCGGCGCCGTGGCCTTCTTGATTTACACGGGCGGTGCCGCCTTTACCCCCTATATCCCGTGGACATCAACCAATAGCTTTCCGCTGGCAGCTATCCCGCTGTACATACTGATGGGCGAATTTCTTTTACATTCCGGGATTTCTGCCCGCCTTTACCGGGCTACCAGCATGTGGCTTTCCAATATCCCTGGCGGCTTGCTCCACTCGAATATAGTTAGCTGCGCTCTGTTCGCCGCGGTATCCGGTTCAAGCGCAGCTACAGCCGCTACTATAGGCACGGTAGCGGTTCCTGAACTGGAAAAGAGAAAATATGATACCAGACTTACGCTGGGCTCGCTGGCGGCGGGTGGCACGCTGGGAATTTTAATCCCGCCGAGCCTGCCGTTGATTGTCTATGGTGTGATAAGTAAAGAATCGGTGGGGAAATTATTCATCGGTGGAGTAATCCCGGGAGTAATCCTGAGCGTCTCTTTCATGATATACATCGGGCTCAGGGTACTGGCAAATCGAAAGCTGGCACCGGTGAGCGAAGTATTCTCACTGAGAGCCATTCTCTCGAGTATCTTGGACGTGCTGCCAATAGTTATTCTGGTTATTATCGTGCTGGGTGGAATTTTCGGCGGGTTGGTAACACCGACCGAGGCAGCTGCGTTTGGGGCTTTTGTGGCTTTGGTTTTGACCGTGGCATTCCGTCGTTTTTCCCGGCAGGTGTTCCAGGATGCCCTGTCCAGCACGCTCAGGGTCACCTGCATGGTCATGTTCATCCTGGTAGGGGCCAGCATCCTGGGAGGCTTTCTGGGGATGCTGGGACTGCCCAAAGCGCTGGCCACGTTCGCTACGGGTTCGGGGTTACCGAGGGGCGTCATACTGGCGGCCATATTCCTGGTCTACGTCTTTCTGGGATGCTTCATGGAAGGCATGTCTTTGCTTATATTGACCGTCCCCACGGTCCTTCCGGCAGTTCAGGCTATAGGGATGGACCCCATCTGGTTTGGGGTAGTGGTAGTGCTGCTTATCGAGGTCTGCCTGCTGACCCCTCCTGTGGGAGTCAATTTGTATATTATTCAGGGAATCTCAAAGAAAAGCCTGGGGCAGGTAGCTATCGGCGCAGCCCCGTTTTTCGTCATTGTTCTCGTAGTGCTTGGATTATTGACCGCTTTCCCCTCTATTGTTCTGTTCCTGCCTTCGCTGATGAAGTGAGGGTTCCCGCGGGACTTGAAAAAGGGGGAGTAGAACGCCATACTGGTACGCTACGCTTTTCAGCAAGAAGAGGGCAATATAATATCGGCCTTAATCAGCCCTCAACGAGGCTGATTATTTCCTCTTTGCTTAAATCAGCCAGCCCCAGAGACTCCACTGTCCTCCCGGTACTGCGGTAGTCCTCTTCACATATCACCGAAGCGATTGCCGTCAGGGCATCTGCCAGTGGAGTGGGCACATTTCCCTTTCTGCCCAGCTCTGATATGGGTAACAGCCCGTAGGGGACATCTTCGGTGAAGTATCTGTGTTTAACGGTTGTGGGGCCGCGAACCCCGGTGGCGATACCATCTGGGCCACCCAGACGGTTCATGGTGTCCTCAAGTGACTCCGGGAAGGCGGCTGCCCTGACATTGAAGGCTTCGCCCACGGCAACTATCTCATCATAAAGGGCTGATTGGGCCCTGAACACGGCGGGGGTAATTCCCTCTTTAATCATGTAGAAGTTGCCCTCGGAATATTCGATGCGCCCGGCATTGAGCAGTAGTCCCATCGGGTGCATGGGAAGGTTGGGGTTGCTTGACGCTGCACCCAGTACATTTTTGACCGGAGAGAGTGCCGGAAATAGTTCCTGAAGTTTCCCCAGAACCGCCCCGGTGTCCTTAGCCGGCAGGGCTGAGAACAGGTGAGTGAACGGCCCCCGGGGTTTATTGTAGCGTCCGTACTCGTAAAACAGGCCTACCTTGCCCGGTCCGGTGAGCCTGGCGCCGTAGGGCAGGGTGCTGGTTTCGCCTATGGTTATCTTTCGTTCCGGGATTTTTTCATTCAGGAGCTTTTTGAGCCTTAACGAGCCGAAATTACCCGTAAACACGGTTACTATCTGCCCGTTCCTGAGGTGAGGGAGCATGGTGTTGAAGAAGAGTTCCTGGACGTGAGAAGGAATGACCACCATAATCAGCTCTGCGTCGCTGAGGGCTTCTGCCATGTCCGTGGTGACTTTATGAATCCTGGCCTGTCCCACGCCTTCCAGTTCCACCGTCCGTGTGCGCAGGGTAACGTCGAAAGACTCGTCGGACGGGGGATGTTTGTAGAAATTTACCCTGTAGCCGGTCAGTGTTAAATCGGCGGCCATGCAGTGGCCTCCGTTACCGCCTCCCAGCACCGCTATAGGTTGATGTGGCATATCTCCTCCTTTTTCTTAAGGAGGCTTATAGCCCTAAGCCTCCCGTATGTGTGTCTTCTTTCCGGCAGTGAAAACCTAGCCCTTACAGGGACTGTTGTCAAGGTGCAGTGCGTATTATTTAATATCCGGAAGGCAGGCGGGGCGGTTCGAAAAGCCTAGCTCCTTTTCTTCTTACCCACGGGACAAGCTTTCAGACAGTGCAGGCCGCAGCTGCGTCCCACATAATCAGCGGCGCTGACCGCCCTGGCATCATAAGCGGTGAGGTCCCCTTTGGCTGCATTTCTGATGCCTTCCAGCCTTTTCCTGTTGAGCTCAGCGCGGTCCTCCTTCTCCATGAAGCATTGAATATGGTCGAGGTGTCCTTGTTCGGAGATGGCCCCGGTGGGGCAGGCCTTCACACATAGTCGGCACTTAGGGTAGCAGACCGGATTATCCAGTAAGGGGTCAGCTACCAGTGGAGCGCTGGTGAGCAGGGCGCCCAGGCGCACCCGGGGCCCGTACTGCGGTGTGATAAGCAGGTTGCTCCTGCCAATGCGTCCCAGCCCGGCCTGTTCGGCGGAGTGCTTCAGCGAGAGTACCCCCATAAAACGTTCTTGTTGGCCCTGGGGCGTGCTGCTTGTTACCAGTCTTAGCGCCTGCATTGCTCCTACAGGGAGGACTGCCCACCCCTGGTCGTCAAGAAACCTGGCCAGTTCGTAGGCGATCCGGTCAAGGTAGCGGTTTAGAAAGTAGTAGCCTATTTTGGAATAGACATAGCTGGGCGAGCTGTCCACCACAGCCGGTAGATTGCGAATGCCAAAGGCGACCACGCTCCTGGCGCTCTCCAGCAGGTCGGTCGGCTTATGCCCTTCGGGAGCGGGGGCAAAGCGTTCTGCTGAGGCTATTCCCACTGCGTCAGCTCCCAGCTGCTTCGCATATTTCTTGATCTGGGCGGAAAGACCGGTCATTTTATCTCACCTCGATAGATTGTGTTTCCCTGTCCCGGCGGAAGTCTGTGATGGGCGTTTCTTTCAGGAGAATCATTTGGATGAAATGACATCAATCTCCATTATAGGACATTCCGGTTTCTCTGGCATAGGGTTTACATAAGCAGACAGGGTTTGATTCAGAGTTTGGCAACCATGTCCCGGAACTGGTCTTCGGTAAAGACCTTCAGAGTCTCGGTGCGGATGTTCCCCAGGCTGCCCAGGCTGAGCAGGAAAGAGGCGGCTGCTTCATCACTGGGGAAGTCATACATGATAAGCGCATCATAACGGCCCATGGTCAGGTACCAGGCGAGCATCTTGCCCCCGGCTTTTTCAACCGCTTTCTTGCCGGCGTCAAGGCGCCCGGCCGCTTCCTTCACATGGCGGATGCCGTGGTCAGTCCAGTTGACAAGACTAAAATAGAGAGGCATGTTATACTCCTTTAGAATTCACAGCTTCACACTGTCAAAGAAGGAAGGAGGGCTATTGAAACCCTCCTTCCTTGTCCGTGAAAGGGGAATTACATGGAGCGTCCCTGAGCTTCGAGGACTGCCCGGAGCACTTCTTCGCCTTTGGCGCCAGAGTCCTCCAGGAACTTAACCCAGCTGGTTTCCTTGGCGTTTTGTTCCATTGCGTTAAACAGTTCCTCTGTCGGTTCAACAATCGTCAGGCCGAGGTCACGGTCAGCCTGCATGTGCTCGTCGGCGAAAAGCGGGTTGTAGACGTGCGCCGTGTTCATGTCGGTAAACCAGTGCATTACGTCCTCGACGATTGGCCTGAGGTCTGCCGGTAGTGCGTCCAGTGCTTTGTTGGAGATGGCGACGCCGGTCAGGAGGAAGGAAGGATAAATGCCCGTTTCATACTTGATGCCGGCCTCATGTGCCTTCAGATGTGAAGCCAGGCCCACGCTGGTGAAAGCTCCGTCAATGGTTCCCTGTGCCAGAGCCATGGGAACCTCGGCGTAGGGCATGAAGATGGGAGAGGCACCGGCCGCTTCGAACATACCTTCCTGGTAGATATTGTAGATTCTGATCTTAAGGCCCTGCAGATCCGACTCTTTGGTGATAGGTTTCTTGGTATAGGTAACCAAGTAGGGCATCATGTGCTCGCGTCCCAGGTAGTAGTTCGTAAAGTCAAACTCGGCTGCCACTTCGTTGATGTAGGGCTCCATTGCTCTGGTACCCTTCATCTGTGAGACGTAAGGGTCAGTGTTAACAAATGGCAGGTCGCAAATGCCCAGCCATGGCATTTCACCGGTGAACCAGTTGTAAGGTACCTCCGCAATTTCGATGAGCTGGTCTTTCAGAGCGCGGTGAACCTCGGCACCCTTAAAACCCAGTTCCGCCGGTGTCATCACCTGGACCTGTATTCTGCCGTCCGTTTCTTCAGCAAGTTCATCGGCGAGGGCGAGGTAGTTTGCCGGCCAGCGCCAGGTTCTCTTGTCAAGCTCTGATACGGCGGTGGAAGCGGCAATCTGGTACATCCTCCAGCGGATGACTTCGGTTGGTTCAGGTTCGGATGCCGGTGCCGTTACCGTCACGGTTGTGGTGGGAGCCGGGCCTGCCTCCGGTGCCGGAGAGCCGCAGGCAACCAGAACTGACGAGGTCAGCAGCACCAGGACACCCACGATGGTAAAAAGTATTTTTTTCAATTCATTCTCCTTTTCAGAATTTATTAACCTGTGGAATAAATAGCGTTATTTCTTAACCACCCCCTTTATCGCTGTTATAAAATCAGGCTCGGAAGCCAGGTAGCTAGCTCTGGTACGAAGGTCAGTACTATCAGAAATATGACCAGGATTAAGAAGAACGGCAATATAGCTTTGGTCAGCTCTTCCATGGAGGTACCGGTGATTCCCTGCACCACCCACAGGTTTACCCCGATGGGCGGGGTTATACAGGCGAGCTCCTGTCCCAGCACGACGACGATGCCAAACCACACCGGGTCAAAGCCAAGTCCTATTACTACCGGGAAGGCGACCGGGACGATAATCAGCAGCAGTGCCAGGGCATCCATGACACAGCCCAGGAGAATATAAATCGCGTAGAGCATGAAGATGGCGGCATAGGGCGATATCTCCGTGCCCAGCAGGGTTTTAACCATGATAGTACCCAGCCCGAGGTGGGAAATACTGTAGGTCATGGCCATCGCTCCCAGGATGATGAAGCCGATGGTTGCCATGATGATAACGGTTTCCTTCACCGCGTTGAACATGCCCTGCCAGGTAAACTGGCGGTAGGCGACTGCTATGAGGGTGGCACCCACGCAGCCCAGGGCGGCGGCTTCCGTGGGGGTTGCCACGCCGCCATAGATGGTTCCCAGCACCAGGGCAATAAGGAGCAAAACGGGTACGATGCCGGCAAAGTCCTTGACTATCTGCCCGAAGGGCATTCTCTCCTTTATGCCGCCGAGGGACCCGCGCCTGAAGACGCCCTGAAATATTATCAGGGCAGAGAACAGGCCCGCCAGAATAACTCCCGGTACTATCCCCGCCGTAAACAGACTGACCACGCCGGTTTCGGTCAGGAAGCCGTAGATAATCAGGGCAATGCTGGGGGGAATCATGAGCCCCAGTGTTCCGGCTACGGTGAGCGAGCCCAGCGCCCATCTCTGGTTGTAGCCGTGCCGTTTCAGCTCCGGAACGGCTACGGTGGACATGGTGGCGACAGTAGCCGGGCTGGAACCGCAGGTGGCAGCCAGAATGGCGCAGGACCAGACGTTGACGTGTAATAAACCGCCGGGGATGGGTGACATCACACCCATCAGTCCCCGGTAAAGGCGCACGCCGATTTGCGTGTGCAGCAGGATTTCCCCCATGAAGATAAAGAGAGGTACCGCGGTCAGGGTAAAACTCTGCAGCTGGTTATAGATGGTGAGGACGAAAAGTTGCAGTCCGGTGCCCTTGACCAGGAAGCCCAGGCTGGCGATGCCCACTGCTCCCACCGTGACCCCGATCCACATCCCCAGAGCCAGAAAGGCGAACAGTATGCCCAGATATAGCCCCAGAATGATAGGAATTGAAGTTACCACTGGTCGCTCACTTCATAAGATTTTGAAATCAGGGCGATGACCTGCTTTACCAGCAACGCCAGGCAGCCGATGCCGAACAACCCGGCGCCGATGGGGATGGAGATGGAGGCTGCGGCTTCCGGTATCCGGCTGATGGTATATCCAACATCGTATCGGAGATGCTCGCTTACCAGGTCTGCTCCGCGTCCGACCACGAAGCCGGCGTAGGCTGCCGCCAGCATGCTGTTGAGCACCCAGAGGTAGGAACGCAGCCTTGCCGGCAGGCGGTCAAAGATGATACTCACCCTGATATGTCTGCCCAGAACCAGCACGTAAAGCAGGCCCAGCATCCATATGTACAGGAGCAGCAGTCCGGTAAATTCCTCGGTGAAATTCCATGAGGTGCCGAAAAGATATCTGGCAAGCGTAGAACTTGCCATTAGGACTGTCATTACAACCAGAGCTAAACCGGCAGCCACAGCTCCTATCTTGCCCAGAATGTCCACAACAGCATCCATCCGCGCAATGGCAGCGGGCTTTCTCTGTTTCTGTCTGTCTTCCATTCTTAAAAACCTGCGCTTTTCTGACAATTTTGCTTCAGGAGCTTGTCTTTTGTATTCTATCCATGCCCCCTCAGTTTGCCCAGACTTCCTGGAACAGGTGGAGGAAATTCTCTCCCATTATCTTCTTCACATCGGCCTCGGAATAGCCTCTGTTCAGAAGCGCCTCGGTGAGTTTGGGAAAATCGGCTGCAGTCTGAAAATCCTTGAGGTGGCAGGACATCACTATATCACCCGTCTTCCGGAATTCCTTGGGGTAGGCCGTCCCGGCATCGGTGTTGCGTCCGGTGAACAACCAGCGGAACCACTCCTTGCTCTGCTTTGCGGTGAAGTCAGGGCCGATGCCCACATGGTCTGCGCCAATCAGGTTGACCATGTAATCAATGGTCTCCAGATAGTCGGAAAGGGTGGAATCCTGTCCTGCAGCCAGGAAAAGGCCCTCGGCGACGGCACCTACCACTCCGCCTCTGGCGGCGACTGCCTTAAGCTGTTCATCGGTTTTGTTCCGGTAATTGCGAAAAAGGGCCCTGGGGCCGACATGGGTGAAGGACACGGGTTTCTGGGAAACCTCGATGGCGTCCATCACTGTCCGGTCGCCCACGTGCGAGAGGTCGACCAGGATGCCCAGGCGGTTGCATTCCAGCACGAAGTCCCTGCCGAACCGGCTCAGCCCGAACTCGGGCGGCTCGGTATGTCCATAACCCACGAAGTTGGCGTTGTTGTAAGTTAGCTGAATAATACGGACGCCCAGCTCGTGCAGGACTCTGAGGCGGCGTAAATCGTCTTCTACCGGGCTGGAATTCTGGAACCCGAAAATAATGCCGCTTTTACCCTCGGCTTTCGCCTTCCTGACATCGTCTGCGGTCTTGATGGGCATGATGATATCAGAGTACTTGTCGAATTTGATGTACCAGCGAGCGATGTTATCGAGAGTTTCGGTGAAATTTTCCCAAACGGCGATGGTGGCGTTGCTGGCGGTGACGCCGCCTTTATGCATCCCGGCGAACACTTCCCGTTCATCCCAGTTGCTGACGTTAAGGGAATCGATGATTATTGATTCTTTGTGTAATTTAGCTGCCTTTTCTGCGTTGGTCATAATTATTCTCCTGTCTGTATTACCGTTAGAACGGGACGGTGAGATGGTGAATTATTTACCTTGGATTCTCCTTGAGGAACATTAGCTCCTCGATGTTATTGGTTTCGTTTTTGACGTATTTCTCGAATTCCGGGCGCCTCTTCAACCGCTGGGGGGACCCGAGGAATTTTTGCAGTTCGTCCAGGCTGGTCACTTCCATAATCATGGTTCTTCTGGGCACGGTGGACAGGGCGTGTTTCAGCACGGAAACGCGGGTCACGAACGGCTGCGCCGCCCAGGTAACCAGCCCCACCTTTTCTATCCACTCGTCCCCCTCGATGACGTTTTCCGGTACCATGTCAAAGTCTACGAAGAAATAGTACACTTGCTCCCCCTTTACATTAATTACCTGCCGGGATATCCGGTCCATCTAAAATACGCTTCCAACAGTGGCGGTAGGGGCCATCTGGTTTTGCTGCCACCAGGTGCGTAGCTCTTCAATAGTGTGTATGGTATTGGTCGGGTCATAGTGGCCGAGCCGGTAGCTGGCCAGGCCGGTGCCTGATTTTATAAGCTTGGCGTACTGTGCTCGCTTGGTTTTATTCATTCTCTGGGTGAGGGCAACGATTACCATGCCGGCCGCTGTCCTGCCGCTGGCATCCCGTACCAGCGAGGCAAACCCCTCAAGCCCTTCGGCATAGCGTTCCCGGTCATAAGAAATGCCGGTTTGCCGGATTAAGGCAATCTCTTTTTTCAATTCCGCCCTGCTGGCGATGGAAGTTCTGGTCACCGGCGCCAGTTGCTCTGAAGGAAATAGCTCATCGATTTCGGCATCATCAAGTTCGCTGAGAAATGCTCTCCCCATAGCCGAAGCATGAGCAGGAATGGATTTCCCTATCTGGATGTCCCACCTTAAGGGATGGATGGAGTCATGTACCAGAATGTAGGTGACAGAGAGCTTATCCTTATCAAAGAGGGAAGCGGTGATGGTCTCCCCGGTGAGTTCACCCAGTACGCTGGCGACGCCCCTGACCTCAGCAAGAGTTTCGGTTGCCTGCAAATAGAGGGTGCCCTGCATGTAGAGGGCGGGGCCAATTTTGTACTTGCCACTGGTGGGGTCCTGTTCAAGCAGCCCGGCCCTGGCCAGGGTCACAACCATGCGACGTGCCGTGGTCTTGGGTATTCCGGCAGTTTTGCTCATCTGACCAATGCTTAACTCCAGTTTATCCGGGGTGAAGCTCTTCAGCATTGATGCCGCTTTGAGAACCGACTGGGCAATATCTTCTTCGTTCATGGCTTATCCAGGAAGTAGTCCGTATGGCGGATTAAATATCCACCAACCGGTTCAATTGAAATTAGATTACAACAGTCTCAGGCGTTTGTCAATACCCGTTAATACTGAAATACGCCTGATGTGGCACATCATGAAGTAAAGAGGGAAAAGGGCAGGAGTTCTATTGTGGGCACTTTTTTGCCCCGTGTGGTAAAATATTAGCTGTGAGAAGTTGCTGGAGTTAAAAAACTGGTGCTTACCCCGCCAGAGTGAGTTGTATTGTGGGGATTGGTCTGATTTGAAATTTTCTTATTAGAGGAAGGATGATTATGGAAGTACTGGATAGTATCCCGGTCAATCTGGAACTTGAGGATGTGTTAAAAAAGGTGCAAATTCGTAATAAAAATGAGGACGTTGAGAAAGATATTCAGGCACTACTTGAGATTACCCGTAACGTGGCCCGGCCCAAGGCTGTATATAAGATGTCCAGCCTTGAGAACAGGGACGGCGACTCGCTGGAAATTGACGGTACCAGGTTCACCAGCCATATCCTCAGAATTAATCTGGCTAAAGTGGAAAAGGTTTTCCCTTATGTGGTCACGTGCGGGAGAGAACTGGATGTGGTCGCTTTTTCCTCTGATGAGATGATGAAATTTTACTTCATGGACCAGATTAAGGAGATAACGCTGCGTCTGGCGCTCAACCATCTTCACGATTACCTGAGGGAGAACCACGTCTGCTGACAGCTTTCGAGGATGTCGCCAGGTTCTGGCGCCGCGGATATTTGGCCGATAGCGCAGCAAAAAGAACTGTTTTCCCTTTTCGGCAACGTTGAGGACTTGATTGGTGTGAGGTTAACTGATAAATACCTGATGCTCCCCATAAAATCGGCGTCTGGAATATTCTTCCAGGCGGAAACGACTTTTCAAACTTGCCAGCTGTGTCCGAGGGAGAGTTGCATCAGGAGACAGGCTGCCTATGACGCGGGTCTGGTTCAAAAATACAGAGAGGCCATGTAAGAAGCGGCAGGAACCGTGATGCTGGCAGGACACTGGCCGGGTGCCTGTCTGAACCCCGGCGGTTACCGCATTTAAACGCACAAGCCAGGCAGTTCTGCCTGGCTTGTGATGCACGCAAAGACCGGTCCGCTTTATCGGCTCAGTCTAATTTTGGCGTAGCAATCGCTGCAATATACCGGTCTGCCTTCGCGGGGCTCGAACGGTACTTCGGTGTCCTTGCCACACTCGGCGCATACGGCGGGAAACATCTGGCGCTGGGACCTGTAGCCGTAGCTATTTCCGTAGCGTTGTGCTTTCCTGGCTTCGCGACATGAGGGACAGCGCTTGGGCTCGTTGGTATAGCCCTTGGTCTGGAAGAACTCTTGCTCTTCAGCGCTGAAGGTAAACTCCGTCCCACAATCAGAACACTGAAGTGACTTGTCCTTGAAGCTCATTAGATGACCTCCTCTCCTAAATACTTGGTCTGAGCTTTGGTCATCCAATACGTTGGAAAATCCAGGGTTTTGAGTCAACTATTGACAACCTACACTGCTAGAACCATTTTCATTATATATCGAAATGTTTCGGTATGCAAACATTATTTGACCGAATATTGGGTACTTTCGTTAAAATTCCGGGTGGACTTTCAGAAGGCTTATCCTGAAGGGGCGGGGAGATACCAGTTCCGGCTGGCGGCAGGGAGGAGGGAACAGGTGGCGGCAGGAAACGTGGCAATTGGCCGTGCACCCGTCGATGACCCGGAAGTGACGACCATCCGCCTGCTTCCGGGTGAAAGGCAACAGGAAGCGCTCGCAGTGTGGTAGCCCGGCCGAATCGGACTCCGTGGCGCTGAGTTCCTGGCAGGTGGCATAGGTCATCCCTTTATCTTTGACCAGAGCCTTCAGCTTTCGATGAAGGGGGAGCCTGATCTCCCTCCGCAGCAGGTATCCCTGGCTGGTGCCGCCGCGCTCGTACCCGTATTCCCGTTCAAAGCGTCTGGCGGCTTCGAGGGAATATTTCCGGATTACACCGAGCATTTTCTGCCAGGTGCCGGGGCTGGAACTGCTGGGGTGCGCCGGTTTTCGGGACAGTCTTCCCGTGCTGCACACGATATGCCTGGCACCGGCGCCGGCGAAGGTTTTGACGAGTTCTTCAACCTGTTGAAACCAGGAGCCGCCGTAGAGGGCCTGGAAGAGATGAATGAAAAAGGGGTCGAACCGGACCAGGGTGTCAACGCCCAGCCCGGAGAGGCGGCGCAGTGCTTCAAGCCGTTTGGCGAGGGTGGGCGCCGCCGGGGAGAGCAGGGACAGGACGTCAGATGTTCCTTCCACGGTGATGGCGACGAACTTCTGGCGGTAGGAAGCAAAGCCGGGTATATCAAGGAGGAAGGCGGGGTTTCCCTTGGTGGTTATGGCGAAGCAGACTCCGCGGTTCATCAGGAGACTGACCAGCCGCTTGACTTCGGTCCGGAGTTCCGGTATGGGCTGGCAGGGATCGGAGACGTTCGAGATGGAGACCGGCGGGCAGAGGCTTATTTTCTCCAGGTCTTTTTCCACCAGCTCGGGGAGATTGCTGTAGACCAGGGTCTCTTCGGAAAAATCGGAATAGATGGCCTGGCGGGCGTAGCAGTACAGGCAGCGGTGAATACAGTGGGACGGGCCGGGCGGTGTCACGTTAATTATCCAGAAATGAGGGCACTTCCGTCCGGGCGTGCTGTACGGGTAATCGTGCAGCGTCGAGCCTTTCTTCTCGATTAGCTTTACCTTTTCCATCGTCCTGAAAGGCGCTGAATGGCAGAACTCTCTTCTGCATAACCGGGGTTTCCGTCATACCGAAAAGCTGTGCCTCGCCTTACGTTTTACCCTGCCTGGCTCTTGCGGACGAGGGCCAGAAGATTGCGTTCATCGGGGCTCAGGAAAAGCTCCATTTCCTGGAAGCTGTGCTGGCGCAGGTAATTCTGGACCTGGGGGCGGGTATATTTGTAGGTGAACCCTCCCATGGTAATGGTATCACCCGCTTTCCAGAAGATACTATTCTGCCCGCACTCCAGAGTGGTATCCTTCAGTATTTCCAGCCATTTTCTGGTCCTCTGCACCGTGCCGGCACCGGTCTGCACCGGGAGAAGTTCCAGGTGGAAAATGCAGTCATCCGGGTTCATTCCCCGCCGGACGAGGGGGTCGAGGTTAAAGCGGACGTTCAACTGTGAGTGGTACATCTGCTCTATTTGTTTCCGTCCCTGGTTCTCTTGCTGAGCGGGAAGCAACTGACAATCGAAGAGAAAGAGGTCATCATGCTGGAGCTGAGCATGGACGGTTTCCAGGAGATAGTCCGGGTCATAATTGCTGAAGTTATTTCCCAGGAGGCATAAGAGGACCGGTGGAGTCCAGAACTGCTTTATCCGGGCGAGGTCTTCCAGGAACGCTACCAGCCCGGTCTTCCCAATATTGAGAGCAGCCACAGCGGCGAGGGCCCTGTCCACCATTTCGCTGCTGATGTCCACGGCGCAGTAAGCGGAGACGCCATGTTCTGCGAGGTTTTGCAGCAGTATCTTCTCTTTTTCACCACTGCCCACACCTATACTGACCAGCTCGGGTCTGCCGGGGAGGTGTCTGGTTATGGCGGGCAGGCTGCTCCTGAGGAGCTCGGTGAGGCTGGAAGCAACCGTAAATTCTGCGGAGCTATCCAGGTCAAGCCAGTTCTTGACTCCGGAATCGCCCAGGTACAGGACATAGTCCGGCATCTGGCGCTGTTTGAGATATTCGCAGAATTTGCTTTCCAGCTCTTTTTTCGTTCTCAGTTCAATCTTTTTCAAGCTTCATCCGTCCGTTATCTTACCATGATTTTGCCTTTAGGTTCGGCTACAATTTCGCCGATTATGGCGGCTTCTCCGATGTTCTCTTGATGCATTTTCTCCAGCAGAGCGGGGGCTTTTTGCTCCGGGACGGAGATGAGAAGCCCGCCCGAGGTCTGGGGGTCAAAGAAGATATCAGCCAGGTAGGCGGGGACTTCTTCGGCTATTTCAACCATGTTCAGGCGAAATTCCCGGTTGCGGTGAAGCCCTCCCGGAACCATGCCCGCCTCGGCAAACCTCTTTGTTTCCGGGAAGAAGGGGACTGCTGCCGCATGAATTACCAGGCCGACATCGGTTCCCTCAATCATCTCACCGGCATGGCCGAGGAGTCCGAAGCCGGTAACATCGGTGCAGGCGTTGACCCCTGCCTCCTGCATCAGCTCTGAAGCTTTCCGGTTAAGGGCAGTCATGCTCTTTATAACCCTGGCGGCGGTTCTCTCGTCCGTTTTCCCGGCTTTCAGGGCGGTGCTTATTATTCCGGTGCCCAGCGGTTTGGTCAGAATTAGCCGGTCACCTGCTCTGGCACTGGAATTGAGGACCACTTTCGCCGGGTGAATGGTGCCGGTGATGGAGAAGCCGTACTTCAGTTCCGGGTCTTCGATGCTGTGTCCTCCGGCCAGAATCACCCCGGCCTCATGTATCTTGTCCACTCCGCCGGCAAGGATTTCCTTCAGTATTGAGATATCCATCGTGTTTATCGGAAAGCAGACGATGTTCAGGGCAGTTAGCGGTTTTCCTCCCATGGCATAGACGTCGCTCAAGGCGTTGGCGGCAGCAATCTGCCCGAACGAATATGGGTCGTCCACTATGGGCGTGAAGAAGTCCAGAGTCTGGATGATGGCAAGGTCATCCGTCAGCTTGTAGACGCTGGCGTCCTCAGCCCTTTCCAGACCCGCTATCAGGTTCGGGTCAGAAACCAGGGGCAAATCAGATAGCACTTTGGCCAGGTCTCCCGGACCTATCTTGCAAGCTCAGCCCGCACCGTGAACAGTCTCGGTAAGGCGCGGCCTGTCCCTGTCGCTCATCCCGCTTTCCTCCATTTACTGTTTATGCCGGTATACCGGGGACACTATCATATTATACACGTTGTTTCGGCATCGGTGGAAGTGCCGGGTGAAACCCTGCCCGGTGTTTGACCATCTTTTCCTTTTCTGCTGACTTCAAACGTCCTGTGCCGGGCTTTAGATGTTGGGGACACATCCCGGCGCTCGCACCATGAGAACCGGCGCGCAGGCAGCATGAAGGATGCGGTCGGCAACGCTTCCCCGGGCCCAGCGGCTTACTCCGGAACGTCCGTGGGTGGCGATGATGATAAGGTCTGCATCGTTTTTGACGGCGTATTCGGAGAGGGTCTCCGCAGGCCTCCCGGTGAGCATTTTGGTTTGCACATTCGCCCCTCCGCAGTCGAGCCGCTCCGCGACCTGTTTCAGATATTTCTTGGCCTCGTTTTCCCTTTCGGTCTCCGCCTGTTTTTGCATTTCGGCTTGCTTTACGCTCATCCCGCTCCAGGCGGCATAGGCATCGGCGGGACCGTAAAGGGGTTCGACGACTCGCACGAGTATGACGTTCTTGGTTTTACTTCCCCTGGCGATAGTTTCTACGTGGGGCAACACGCATTCAGCCAGTTCTGAGCCGTCTAGTGGAACCATAACCATCTGATACATCTTTTTTGCTCCTTTTTCGAATTTGTTGACCGGCTATCCTGCCGGGCAATCACTGGTTCTCAGTGTAGCTTCTCTGGGGGGATTTTTCTATGATTTAAAACAGGTTGCAATTATGATAGCCTGTGCCCGGGGGAGTGTCAGGGGACTGGTGTGCCTTGACTTGCTGCCTGGAGTGTAACTATAATATCATTCGCCAGTTTAATCTTACCTGTCAGGCGGTTTGTAAAATGAGCCTTGAGGAATACCGGCAGAAGCGAAAATTCAGGAAGACTCCCGAACCGGAGGGGCAGAGGGGAGGTGGAGAAGGCCGCTTTGTCGTCCATAAACACCAGTCCAGACACCTCCATTACGACTTTCGCTTGGAGATGGAGGGGGTGCTCAAGAGCTGGGCGGTGCCCAAAGGCGTGCCTCTTGAGCCGGGGATGAGGCGCCTGGCGGTTCAGGTGGAAGACCATCCGGTGGAGTACCTGGGTTTCAGCGGCAGGATTCCCGAGGGAGAGTACGGGGCGGGAACGGTGGAAATCTGGGATAGCGGGAATTTTGAGATGGCCAGAAAAGAACCCGACCAGTTAGAGTTCGCTCTGAATGGCGACAGACTGAAGGGCGACTATGTCCTGGTTCATACCGGCGGAAAGAACTGGCTCCTTATCAGACGAAAAGTTAAATAGGCTGTCTGGCCGGCTGTCCGGGGGGGCAAATTTCTTTCTGGGGGTGAAATTGAAAGTCCTGGGGATTATGGGAAGTCCGAGGATAAAGAGCAATACCGATTTGCTGCTGGACGAAGCTCTGAATGGAGTGAGGAGCCAGCAGGTAGAGACGGAAAAGATAGTGGCGGACAAGCTCAGGATAACTCCCTGCCGCGAATATTACGGCTGTCTTAAAGATGGCAACTGTGTCATCCGGGACGACATGGACGGTATCTACTCTCAGATTATTGCCGCGGATGGTATTATAGTTGCCTCGCCGATGTTTTTTTACGGACTTTCAGCCCAGCTCAAGGCGGTCATCGACCGCTGTCAGGCGCTGTGGGTCAGGCGGTACATTCTCAAGACAATACCTGATTCGGCACGGAAAGGGATATTTATCGCGGTGGGCGCTACCAGGGGCAGGCAGCTATTTGATGGGTCGATATTGACGGTGAAGTATTTTTTTAAGGCCATTGGCGCCGAGTACAGCGGCGAACTCCTTGTCCGCGGCGTTGACAAAAGGGGGGAAATCAAAGACCGCCCGGCGTTGCTGGAAGACGCCTTTGCGCTGGGAAAGAAGCTCGCCCGGGAGATTCATTAGCGTTTGGCGGGCTGCTTTTATCGCCGGGCTTTTGTTCCCTCCTTCTTTTCTTCAGCCGGTGGCCCGTAAAAAGATTTTAGCCTGTCCGCCATTTCCTTTAACTGCTTATCGACCTTATGGTTGATACTGCCTGCCGGGTAGGTGCCGGCTTTCCCTTTCTTGCCCGCCTCCACTCCGGTGAGGACTTCTATGCCTTCGTCGATGTTGCTCACCGCATAGATATGAAATTTACCTTTTTGGACGGCTTCCACCACCTCCGGCCGCAGCATGAGATTCTTCAGGTTCTGGCGCGGTATCATTACTCCCTGTTTCCCGTTGAGTCCCCTGGCCTGACAGACCTGGAAAAACCCCTCTATTTTCTGGTTTACCCCGCCGATGGGCTGGATTTCGCCCTTCTGGTTCACCGACCCGGTGACGGCGATATTCTGCTTCAGGGGCGTGTCTGATAGGCTGGAGAGCAGGGCGTAGAGTTCGGTGGATGAGGCGCTGTCCCCATCCACCCCTTCGTATGATTGTTCGAAACAAAGGCTGGCGGACAGGGAGAGGGGCTTGTCCTGAGCGTATTTCCAGCCCATGTAGCCGCCCAGGATGAGTATGCCCTTGTCATGGATCCGCCCGCTTAGCTGGGACTCTCTTTCAATGTTAATCACGCCGCCCCGCCCCAGAAATGTCTTGCAGGTTATGCGTGATGGTTTGCCGAAAACAACGTCGCCCAGGGTATAGATGCTGAGACCGTTCACCTGTCCGACTGCTTTCCCGTCAACATCTATCATGATGTCGCCGCGCTCTATCATTTCCCTGATTCGCTCATCGGGCAGGTTGTGCCGGAAACGCCTCTCTTCAATCGCTTTTTCCACATGCGGTGCGGACACCCGGGAAGCGCCTTCTTTGCGCGCCCAGTACTCTGCCTCTTCCACCAGTTCCTTAATCCAGGCGAACCTTGAAGAGAGCTTGGCCTGGTCACCGATGGTTCGGGAGGCATATTCTATCACTCTGGCCACCCCGGTGCGGTCAAAGGGATGGAGTTCGCATTCCTCGCAGCAGCCGGCAATGAAGGCGGCAAAGTCCCTCAGGTTCTTCTTATTTACGTCTATCTGGAAGTTGAAGTCGGCTTTTATTTTGAAGATTTCCCAGAAGTCTTCATCATACATTGATAGCAGTTGGTAGAGCATTCCGTCGCCGATGAGGATTACCTTGACGTCTATGGGCATCGGCCGGGGGCGCAGCCCCTGGGGGGCGATGAGACCAAATTGCTCGAAGGGGTCCTCGATGCGCACTTCTTTGGTCTTTATGGTCCGCTTCAAAGCTGGCCAGACACCGGGGTTGGTTAACACCTCATTGGCGCTGAGCAGCAAATAGCCCCCGTTGGCCAGCTGGAGTGCGCCCGGTTTCAGCATGGTGTGGTCGCTGAGGTAGCCGCCGAAGAGAAACCTCCGTTCCGTCTTGCCGAACAGGTTGGCATAATTCGGGTTTGGTTCGGTAATTACCGGCGGCCCTTTGGCGGGGCTGTTGTCTACGAAGACATTTACCTGGAAGGGGAGGAAGGGGTCTCGCCCGCCGATAATCTGGGTGGCGGGCATGTTGAGAGCCGGTGCCGGCTGCTCCTCTTTCTCTTTGAATATATCCAGATTATTCAGGGTGAAGGAAGTGAGGTCATTCAGGTACTGCGTTATCTTTTTCGAGTCTTTGTATTCCTGCAGCAAGCCATGGAAAAGGCGGGATATGGTAAAATCGGCTATCTCCTTATCGGCACTCTGCAGCTTTTCCGCGGTCTGGTTCTCCAGCACCCGTGCCTTTTCAAGGGTGGCGCGTAGTTTTTTCAGCAAGCTGGCACGTTTTGCCTCCAGCTCCTTCCGTTTTGGCTTGTCCAGCGCCAGGTAATCCGCCTGTGTGAGCGGCTTGCCATCAATTATGGGAATCAGCGCCGGCCCTGCCGCTGTCATCTGGAGCTGGAAACCCTGTTGCTGGGCTTCTTCTGCCATCTCTTCAAAGAGTTTCTGTTGCCGGGTCTGGCTTTCTTCCACCGTCTTTTTCCGCTGGGCGGTATATTCTTCACTGGAGAAGGACTTTGCCAGTTCCTTTCTGAGCTTTTGTAAAAGGTTGCTTATCTGGTCCCGGAAAGCCCTGCCCTTTCCCCGGGGCAGGTTCAAAATCTCGGGTCGGTCAGGGTCGGTGAAGTTGTAGATGTAGCACCAGTCTTCCACCGGCGGGGCTGGTATCTTGGCTCGCCCTCTCTCCTCAAACAGCTTTTTGATGTAGGTCTTTACGGCTGACGTCTTGCCGGTGCCGGTAAGCCCGGCGACATAGATGTTATAGCCATCGCGGTTCATGGACAGGCCGAATTCAATGGCACGTATTGCCCGTTCCTGTCCGATGAACTCCTGTAACGGCGCCAGGTCTTTGGTGCATTCAAAATCAAATATAGCCAGGTCACACTGCCAGCGCAGTTTATTCGCAGGGACCTTATATCTGGTGATGTCCATAACCCTCACCTCGCTGACCGGAATTTTTTGAATTAGCCTTTTTTCTGGTTACTTTTATACCATTAGATAGAGCGTTATTCAAGTTCGGGTCTTGATGGTGCTGGAAATCGCGTTAAAGATGTAGAGCCTGTAACCTGACAGCCTGGTTGCAATAATGGTTGACTTGTCCGGGCCGGGTTGTTAGAATATTACGGATTTAAGCAAGATGTTCCGTGATGATTTCTGCTTTCAAGGTACGCCGGGGGAAATTTTTCTTTAAAAGAGGGTAGATGTTAGTCGTTGCATGCGTAAAGCAGGTGCCGGATACCACTCAGGTCAAAGTTGATCCAGATACGGGCACCCTGATTCGAGAGGGTGTCCCTTTTATTATGAACCCTTTTGATACCCACGCGCTGGAAGAAAGCCTCAGGCTCAAGGACAAATACGGGTTCCGCGTGGCGGTAATTTCGATGGGGCCTCCCAATACCGAGATTACGCTGAGGAAGGCACTGGCTCTGGGCGCTGATGAGACGGTGCTTTTGAGCGACCGTGCTTTTGGCGGTGCCGATACCCTGGCGACCAGTATGGCTTTAGCCGAAGCCATCAAGCGGCTGAACCAGAGGGAAGAGGTGGCTATTGTGGTCTGCGGACGGCAGACCATCGATGGCGATACGGCTCAGGTGGGGCCGGGAATTGCCACCCGTCTGGGATACGCCCAGCTGACCCTGGTTGACCGTATTGAGAGCATAGACCTGGAAGCGGGGAAGGTCAGGGTCAGGCGCAGGATGGGGGGGAGGCGCGAGATTGTAGAGGCACCGCTGCCAGCGATGATATCCGTGCTGCGGGAGATAAACCGTCCGCGCTATCCCAGGGTGCCGATGCGGTTGATGGCTGAGGAGGCGCCGGTGACATTGTGGGATAACAAAGAAATGAAACTGCGGGAAGACACCGTTGGGCTGAAGGGTTCGGCGACGCAGGTGAGAAAAATTTTCTCGCCGGAGCGGGCCAAAGGCGAGATACTGGCCGGTGAAAATGATAAGCCCGAGGAGGCTGCCCGGTTGTTGCTGGGCAAGCTGATAGAGAAAGACCTGCTTTATCTATAGGCGATTTAAGGTTAGGTAGAAGAACGGCGTATGGGAGCAGAGAAGAAAATCAAGAGGCCACGGGGCGTAGCCAGGCTCATTCCCGGCAAATGCATTGCCTGCGGTGCTCGCTGCCAGAGCTCCTGTCCCAAAGATGCCATAGAGATGAATGATAAGGGCGAGCCGATTATCAATGTCGAGAAGTGTATCGGCTGCCGCAAGTGCCTCAAGGTCTGCCCGTCTGAGGCGCTTGAGATTTATTACACTCCGGAAGAGAAGAAGATTCTTGCCGAACTGGCTGCCCGGGGTAAGGGGAAAGCTGAGCCGGAAGCCCCGGAGGTGAGTGCCGAGGAAGCAGCGGCCCTGGCCAAACTCAAGGAATACAAAGGCGTCTGGGTCTTTGTGGAGCAGATTGAAGGCGAGCCGGCGGGAGTCTCCTGGGAACTGCTGGGCGCAGGGGCTGAACTGGCCAGGGCACGGGGCGTGGAGCTGTGCTCCGTAGTTGTCGGTCATAATGTGGAAGAAATCTGCCGCGAGTCATTTGCCTATGGTGCCACCAAGTCTTATCTCGTGGACGACCCGGTGTTTCACCCTTACCGCACTGAGCCTTATTACGAGGCTATTTGTTATCTGGTAAACAAGTATAAGCCGGAAATTATGCTCATGGGGGCTACCGGCCTGGGGAGAGACCTGGCGGGCGCGGTAGCCACGAAACTTCAGACCGGGTTAACGGCGGACTGTACCGGTCTGTCAATCGATGATAGAGGCTTCCTGTTGCAGACGCGTCCCGCCTTTGGCGGTAATATTATGGCTACCATTCTGACCGAACGGACCCGCCCGCAGATGGCTACGGTCCGGCCCCACGTGATGTCCATGCCGGAAAAGGATGCTTCCCGTAAAGGTCAGATTATCCGTGAAAAGGTGTCGGTGAAGGAAGAAGATTTTGCGGTGAAGGTGCTGGAGGTGGTTGATGAGCGCAAGGCGGGGGTGGTGGACGTGGCTGCGGCTGATATCATCGTCTCCGGCGGGCGGGGTATGCGTGCCAAAGAGAACTTTCACCTTTTGCAGGAACTGGCTGATGAGCTGGGTGGTGTGGTGGGTTCTTCCCGTGGCGCTGTGGAGGCTGGCTGGATGCCGGTCGAGAGGCAGGTGGGCCAGACGGGGAAGACAGTCCGGCCAAAGATTTATATTGCCTGTGGCATCAGCGGGGCTATCCAGCACCTCGTTGGCATGCAGGACTCGGATACCATCATTGCCATCAATACCGATAAACGCGCTCCCATCTTCGAGGTCGCCACCTACGGGATAGTGGGTGATGTCCTTCAGGTAGTCCCGGCTATCACCAGCCGGGTCAGGGAACTGCGTGCCAGAGGAGAAAAGTATGCGGTGGAGAGGCACTGATATGAGAAGGGGTAAATAATGTCGCCGAATATCGTCCTGTTTGCCATTGTTTTTGTTGCCGCCATAGCTTTTTTCGGCTGGAGCTGTTTCCGGCGTTTCCGTTTGGTAACTCTGGGCAGGGCGGAGAATCGTTTCGATAATGTTGGCAGGCGTATCTGGAACATGCTTGTTTACCCCTTTGCTCAGCGGTGTTCGGTTACCCGGCGTTACCCTTTCGGCCTGAACCACGCTGTCCTTTTTTGGTGCTTTATGGTCTTGCTGGTGGCCAATGCCGAGTTCCTGCTCAACGGTCTTTTCCCGGATTATATTGACCTTGCGCGGCTGCCGGCTGGAGCGTACCATGCCCTGTCCTTTATCTTTGAGGTGGTGTCCGCCCTGGCACTCCTGGCGGTATGTATTGCGGTTGTCCGCCGTCTGGCTTTCCCGCCTTCCTATATAGAGGCAAGGAGCTGTGACGCCTTTGTTATTCTGGGACTGGTGGGAGTCCTGATGATTGCCTTTTTCGGCCTGCATGCCACTGAGATTGCCTTGGGGACTGAGAGCGCTGCCCGGTATATGCCCGTGTCCGGCCTGATGGCGGCCGCTTTCTTCTCCGGTAGTTCCGCAGCAACCCTGATGAGCTTTGGCGGCTTTTTCTGGTGGGTTCATGCCGTGGTGCTGCTTGGTTTTCTGAACTACCTGCCATATAGCAAGCACATGCACATTCTGACCGCTATTCCCAACTGCTTTTTCGGGAGCCTGGTAAAGGTTAACACCCAGCCCCGCGAGGAATTTGAAAGAGGCGAGACCTTCGGTGTTGAGCGGGTAGACCAGTTTACCTGGAAAGGTCTATTTGACTCTTATTCCTGTACCGAGTGCGGCCGCTGCTCCGATTCCTGCCCGGCTACTTTCACCGGCAAGCCGCTAAACCCGCAGCTGGTTGTCCATGATATCAAGGTTAACCTGTTGAAAAATGGCCCCCTGATGTTCAGAAATAAGAACACGGCAACGCCTTTAATTGGTGAGGATGAGGAAGGTAGCGTTTCCGAGGAGGCAATCTGGGAGTGTACCACCTGCGGTGCTTGCGTGGAGGTATGTCCGGTGTTTATTGAGCAGTTCCCCAGAATTATTGATATGCGCCGTAACCTGGTGCAAATGCAGGCCAGGTTTCCGGAGGAATTGCTCAACCTGTTCGAAAATATGGAGCAGCGCAGCAACCCCTGGGGCATCGCTCCCGGGGACCGTGTCAAGTGGGCGGCGGATATTGAAGCGAAGCCTTTTGAAGCGGGCAAGACCGAATATTTGTTTTACGTGGGCTGTGCCGGTGCTTTTGATGCGCGCAACCGGCGCACCACCCTGGCTACCGCCGGGATTCTGGATGCCGCCGGAGTTTCCTGGGGTATTCTGGGACGGGATGAGAAGTGCTGTGGCGACAGCCTGCGCCGTCTGGGTAACGAGTTTGTTTTCGACCGCATGGCCAGGGAAAACATCAAGATGTTTGAAGAAAAAGGAGTTAAAAAAGTTATTACCCAGTGCCCGCACTGCTACAGCACTCTGAAGAACGACTACCGGCAGTACGGCATTGAACTGGAGGTCACTCACCATACCGAGTTAATCAGCAGCCTGCTCAAAGAGGACAAATTGAAGCTGGGTGGGGCTGATGGGTTGGGCAAGGTAGTGTTCCATGATTCCTGCTATCTCGGCCGTTATAATATGATTTACCAGCCGCCGCGCGATGTTCTGGCTTCGGTCACCGGGCAGACGCCGTCCGAGATGAAACGCCATCATAACCGTTCATTCTGCTGCGGCGGCGGCGGTGGACGTATGTGGATGGAAGAGAGCATCGGCAAGCGCATTAACGTGGTACGTGTTGAGGAAGCGATGGAGGAAGGTGCGGGGACGGTTTGCGTCTGCTGCCCCTACTGTATGACCATGTTTGAGGACGGGCTGAAAGACAAAGGCATGGAAGAAAAGGTGCGGATACTGGACCTGGCTGAGATTGTAGCCAGGGCACTTAAATAAAGCCCGATTCATCTGAAATCAGGACTTCCGGTCGCCTTGAATTCCTATTGTTACCTCTCCGAAGGGAATATCTTTGCCGCTGGCAAGGAGTGCCTGCCGGGCCATATGGGTTAGACCCGAACAGCAGGGGACTTCCATGTGTATCACGGTGATGCTCTTTGGCTCTGAAAGACGCAGAATCCCAGTGAGCTTTTCCAGGTGAGCTTCAAAATCGTCCAGCTTGGGACAGGCAACCACCAGGGAACGGTCTTGCAAAAAATCCTGGTGAAAGCCGGGGTAGGCAAAGGGAACGCAGTCCGCCGCCAGTAGCAGGTTGGCTCCTTGCAGGAAGGGCGCTGACGGAGGCACCAGGGTAAGCTGAACCGGCCAGTGAGAGAGCGTCGATTGTTGCGGAGTTCCGGCAGCTTCTGACGGCACTTCTCTACCGTGGTGTCTCTCCAGCCGCGTGACGGTGGCTGAGGGGCACCCGCAGGGAAGCTCATCGGCAACGTGGGCATGTTCCGGCGAGTGCAGGTGGTGTCCAACTGCCTCCTCATTGAACTCCTCGGCTTCACGTTCTTCAAGGGTAATCGCTCCCTGCGGACATTCTCCGAGGCAGGCACCGAGCCCGTCACAGTACTGTTCGCTGATGAGCCTTACCTTGCCGTCGATAATCTGGAGCGCGCCTTCGGCACAGGCGGGAACACAAACTCCACAGCCATTACACTTATCCTCATCAATGTTGATAATTTTCCTTACCAGTTTGGTTGTCACCGGTTACCTCCTAAGTCGCCGGGCTGTTCGTCGCCCTTGAGCTCTTTCCACCTTTTTTCTCCCAGACACTGGCGTGCTGAAGCGCACCAGTCAATGCATGAGGGTATTTTCTCTTTATATACGTATTCCCCGCACCTGGGACACTTTAGTTTTAGCTCATCGGAGAACATTTCAACCTCGGCACCACAGTTCTGGCATTTGTAGAGTGCCACCCGTAGTTTCCTCATGTCCTGTCCGGGACACTGGCTGGACACTGATATCACCTCCCCTTTCGACTGGTATACTCGTTTTCGGTCTGCATAGAACATGATAACACCGGATGACGCTGCCCACTATGATTTAAATCACATAAAGGTGAAAGTAAGCCGGAGGCAGAAGAACCCTGGTTGTGGCTTCAGACCAGCGGCGGTCCTTC
>CAZRBS010000007.1:0-4168 GCA_964598405.1 uncultured Dehalococcoidaceae bacterium | reverse complement strand
TTTTGCCTACAGTTCTATATTCGTGGAGGGCCTTCGCTCAGCAGCCTGAGCTTGGTCCGGTCCAGGACAATTATTTCTCCGCGGGTGGAGCGGATAATTCCCCTTTCCCTGAACTGGGTGGTCACCCGGATGGCGGTCTCCGTGGTGGTGCCGGACATGTCAGCGATTTCCTGGCGGGTGAAGGGGAGGATGGGGCCGAGCTTGGTGGAAAGCATGAATAACGTTCGGGCGAGACGCTGCTCGACTCTTTCTCCGGCCAGGTCTTTAAGCCGACTCTGTGCGTTCCGGCGACCGCCGAGAACGGTGATAATGCCCAGGGCTACTTTGGGGCGGCTGGAGAGGAAGGAGAGGAAGTCCTCCATTTTGATTCTCAATACCCCGGTTTCAGCTACCGCCTGGGCAGAAGCCGGATAGGGCTTGCCTTCAAAGACGGCCACTTCGCCGAACATCTCACCGGGTTCAAAGAAGGCGATGATGAATTCCTTTCCTGTGGAAGAATACTTGAGGACTTTTACCCTTCCCTCTGCGACGACGTAAAAATAGTCGGGGGTGTCTCCTTCCCAGAAGACGAACTCGCCCGGCTTGAAGTTGCATTCGGTAGCGAGTCTGGACAGCTCCAGCAGCTCTTCCTGGTTCAGGTTGGAGAATATCAGGGAACGTTTTAAAATCCCGGTTCTGGCAGCAGATGGCACGGCCAATCACCTTCTTTATCCGGTTTCTTCACTTTACCTTACCAGGGCTTTTTCCCCGCCAATCTCCTGCTTTAGATACCATTTCTGGACGGCTTCAGTGACCTCATGGGCGTCATTGCAGACCCTGAGCAGGTGCAGGTCCCCTTCGGAGATAAAGCCTTTGGCGAGGGTGGAAGACCTGAGCCAGTCCAGAAATCCCTTCCAGTAGCTGCCGTTGAACAGGATTACCGGGAAAGGCTTTATCTTGTGAGTTTGCATCAAAGTCAGCACCTCGGTTAGTTCGTCCAGTGTCCCCAGGCCACCGGGCATGATGACGAAGGCAATGGCGTATTTCACCAGCATGACCTTGCGGACGAAGAAGTGCTTGAAGGTTAGCGATATTGTTGCGTAAGTATTCGGCTCCTGCTCTTCGGGAAGTTCAATGTTTAACCCGACTGACTTGACCCCCGCCTCAAGAGCGCCTTTGTTGGCAGCCTCCATCACGCCGGGGCCACCGCCGGTTATTATCGAAAAGCCCATCCCTCCGAGCTGGCGGGCAATTTCTTCAGTTTGCCTGTATTCTTCGTCGTCCGGTTTAATCCGGGCCGAACCATAGATGGTGACGGCCGGTTCAGTGCCGGAGAGGTTATCAAATCCCTCTACCAGCTCTCCTATTATCCGGAACATGCGCCAGGATTCTTCTTTGGCTAATTCATTTATCTCGTATCCCTGTTTCATCTCTGCCTCCAGAACCTGCGTCCTGTATTGAGCCTGCTATCGAACCGTTCAAAGCCGTATTCAGAAAGCGGGTGATTTTCCGCCTGATAAGCGGGTACCACAGCCAGAAAGAAGTATGGGTGGCGGGGAACCAGGTGATGAGCGGTTTACCGCAGGCTTTCCAGAAATCGATGGTCGCTTCTCTCGGAATATATTCGTCCCAGCGGGCATTGAGCATCATTACCGGGCGCTTTCTGAGGTAGGGGGTGAAGGTCATCGGGTCAACCAGAAAGCTCTTGCTGGGCGCGTTTACATTCTCGAACCCCTTCTCCGCCACTTCAGCGAGGTACTGCTTATAACTTTTCTGGTTATGGTTATATTCGGCTTCAGTGATTTTATACTTTTTCATTGACCTTTTCCAGCTTTTCCGCCCAATCTTTCCGGAGTTGCCCCCGGCGACGAGCAGAACGCCTGCCTTGATTCGCCGGTCCACCCCCATAGTTATCGCCGAGATGAAACCGCCGAAGCTGATACCGAGTACCGCTATTCTGTCTTTGTCTACCTCGCTCCGGCTGCTGGCCCAGTCTATCATCTGGCGCACGTCAATCACCGAAATGCGGTATCCTTCGAACCATTCCTCGGAGGTGAGGTGGGGAAGCCTTTTTCTCACCGTTTCCGGGGCACGTCTGGAATGAAATACGGAGTAGGGGACAATGCAGGCCATTCCTCGTTTGACCAGATGTTTGGACAGAAGTTTGCAGGGGATTAAAAGCTCGTCGCCCATTCCGTGAAGCAGGATTACCAGGGGATACTTGCCTTCATCTCCGGGCTGAAAATATTCCCCGCAGACGGTGTTATTTTCCTCGTACCGGGTGGGGTGGGCGGTGGGAAAATCAAAGCTATAACGCAACCATTTTGACGTCCTTTGCTTTAGCTGCAAGTTAACCTGTGGCGCATTGTCTGAATAACTGTATGGATTCATCTTCTTTGAAATGGTTTCTGATTGCCGGCGTTGTCTGGTGGAGCCGGGGGGATTCGAACCCCCTACCTTTTGACTGCCAGTCAAACGTTCTCCCAACTGAACTACGGCCCCGAGGATTCAGGTACAATTTAGCAGAAAACCGCCACAAAGGCAAGTCAAAATGACCTCTAATCAGCCATCCTTGCCATAATTAAAGGTCGCCAATTGCTTATTGAGGGCAGGTGGATTAAAATACCTGTTGAAGATTAATTGCCCCCGGTCTACTGAAAAGAGGAGGTTAAAACTATGACCGTTAAAGCAACAGCATGGATTGTGGTTATGCTCGTGATTGCCGCCGCCCTTTTTGCGGTATCATGTGGTGAAGCCGCCCCGGGACCATCCCCCACCCCGGCTCCGGCGCCGGAACCCTCCCCGGCAGCCAGGACTTACTCCTCGCCACCACCCATGGTGATTGATGCCAGCAAGAAATACATCGCCATCATTGAAACGGAAAAGGGCAACCTGGTGCTGGAACTGTTTGCCAGAGACGTGCCGAAAACAGTCAATAACTTCGTCTTTCTGGCCAATGATGGGTTCTATGATGGCTCCACGTTTCACAGGGTAATCCCCGGCTTTATGGCGCAGGGAGGAGACCCCACCGGCACCGGGACGGGTGGCCCTGGCTACCAGTTCGAGGACGAGTTTACCGAGCACACCCATGTCGCCGGGGCTATATCAATGGCTAACGCCGGACCCGATACCAATGGCAGCCAGTTTTTTATTACCTATACCCCCCAGCACAGCCTTGACGGCAAACATTCCGTCTTCGGTCAGCTGATTGAAGGAATGGACGTGCTCGAGAACCTGACACCCAGAGACCCGAGCCAGAATCCCCAGTTCGAGGGGGACAAAATAATACGGGTAGAGATTATAGCCGAATAAGAGGCGACGGGAAGAGCGGGACCTAAAGGGGCATACCGAGCATCCTGAGGATTCCTCTGAGCCCCCAGTAGCCGGCATAAGCTACGGTCATACCCTTGATTGTTTTGCCTGCCCAGCAGATAATGAAATACTTTTTGGCCCCGAACCGGAGTGCTCCGGCAGCCAGAGCGGCCGGGTAGAAAAACGGGTTAAGTATTGCCGAAAGTAAGAATAAAGCCAGTGAGCCCCTTTGCTCCATTAATCTCATCAACCGTTCGTAGGCAGACTGGATTCCTCCGTGCTTGCTGGCGTAAAATACAGTCCCCCCGCCGTAGCCGGTCATGTATATGGTCAGCGCGCCCAGGGTCTCTCCCACGCCATTGGCAATCCCGACCAGCCAGGTAAACTTCATGACTCCGCCCAGAGCAAATATCACTGCCAGCATGGGAACGGGGATAATGATGGTGGCACCACCCAGAATACTGATAAGAAAGGCTCCTATATAGCCGTATTCCTCAAGCGCCCGTACCTCTTCCCAGTAATAAACGACGGCTATCGCCATGAGCAAAGTAGCTATTACGCCTGCGATACCCCAGAGATAGGCTGCCTTCTTAGAACCCGCTTTCGCTTCCACCATGTGGTTATCATTCTACATAATTCCTCCGCCTCCCACAAGTCCACAGGTGAATCAGAAAGTTCCGGAATCTAGGCGGCCGCGCTGGCAGGTGCCGTCACCGTAAAGGTCAGGCCATCCTTGCCGAGGTCAACTTTGACCGTATCCCCTTCTTTGAATTCTCCGCGAAGCAGTTTGGTGGAAAGGGGGTTCTCCACAAAGCGTTCGATAACCCGTCTCAGCGGGCGAGCTCCGAAGACGGGGTCATAGCCTTCTCTGGCCAGC
>CAZRBS010000006.1:3971-47164 GCA_964598405.1 uncultured Dehalococcoidaceae bacterium | reverse complement strand
TGGAGTATACCAGCTTCGCCCATATATGTCCAGCTATTTGTGAGACATTACACTAGCGAGTTTTCAATATTACTTTTTGCGTTAATTAAATGAGAAAGGCGAGAAATCAAGTTTCATGCTTAATATTAGCAAATGAGCCGCGCAGGACTCAAACCCTAAATCTCTCCCTCTCCCCCACTTTCCTCGCCACCCATCTCCTCCTGTAGCTGCTCCATGATGCGGGCGGCCCTGGGGTAGCCGATGTGCAAACGCCGCTGTAGGAAAGACGTGGATATATGCTCGTGCTGCCGTGCCAGCTCCAGGGCAGACTCCAGCAGCGGGTCGCGGGGATAGGCTTTCCTGCCCGCCAGCGATGAAGGCGCCGTAACCTCCTCGATTTTCAGGTGAGGCGTTCCCTCTCGCGGCTGGCTGTTCCAGAAATAGACCAGCCTCTCCACCTCCGCATCGGAGACAAAGCAACCCTGGAGGCGCTTGGGCTTCCCCGCCTCCGTGGGCATGTAAAGCATGTCCCCCCTGCCCAGCAGCTTCTCCGCCCCGCCGCCGTCAAGGATGGTGCGCGAGTCCACCTGAGAGGTAACGGCAAAGCTGATACGGGTGGGAAAGTTCGCCTTAATCAGACCGGTAACCACGTCCACCGAAGGACGCTGCGTCGCCACCACCAGATGGATGCCCGTCGCCCGGGCAAGCTGCGCCAGCCGGCAGAGGATATGCTCCACCTCGTCAAAGCCGGTCATCATCAGGTCGGCCAGCTCGTCGATAACCAGTATCATATAGGGGAGCTTTTCCTCGCCCTCTTTGTTCTTGTTATAAGCCTCGATGTTGCGGGCGGCGGCGGTAGCCAGTTTCTGGTACCGCTGGTCCATCTCCTGGCTGAGCCAGCGCAGGGCACTCAGCGCCTTGCTGGTATCCACTATCACCGGCGTAGCCAGGTGGGGGATGCTGTTATACGGGGTGAGCTCAACCCTCTTGGGGTCAATCATGATAAAGCGGACATCGGTAGGCGTATTATGCAAAATCAGACAGCTTATAATGGTATTCAGGCACACCGTCTTACCGCTGCCGGTCGCCCCGGCGATGAGCAGATGAGGCATCCGGGACAGGTCAGCCGCCACCGCCTCGCCCCCGGCACCTTTCCCCAGCGCCAGACCCAGCCTGGACTTGGCCCCTATCTTCTGAAAGGCGGCGGTCTCGATTACCCCGCGCAGACTGACCATGCTGGCACTGGTATTGGGCACCTCAACGCCGACGATGGACTTTCCCGGCACCGGCGCTTCAATCCTGATACTCGGTGCCGCCAGGGCCAGCGCCAGGTCATTCGCCAGAGAGGTAATCCGGTCCACCTTGACCCTCGTCTTGGAGACTTCCTCCAGCCTGACACTGACCTCGCCATCCTTGTTCCTCTCCTTGACTTCCTTCAGCTTCCTGTCCCAGCCAGGCTCTATGCCAAACTGGGTGACAGTGGGCCCGGCATTTATCTGTACCACCTTTGCTTCCACACCGTAGCTGCCCAGGGCGTCCTCAATAATCTTGGCCCGCCGCATATTATCCGCCTCGCCGAACTCTATCTCCGGCGTCCTGTCCAGAATATCAATCGGCGGCAACCTCCAGCCATCAACGACCACCAGGTCGGATGACTGTCCGTATTTCTTCCACACTTCCTGCGCCACCTGGCGCAGTTCCTGGGGAGACTGAGCTGCGGGAGCCGCCCGTGAAGCCGCTTCCTTTTCCGGGGTTACCAGGGGGGACTTCGGAATTACCCTCTCCGGCGGTACCGCCCTCTTTTCCATCTCCAGCGGCATGGCCGGTTTTTCCTCGTAAACGGGCCTGGTATGGGTGGGGGCAAGGGGCTGCAGCCTTTCCTCCTGAAGCTGTTTCTCAAGGTATCTGGGGACCGGCCGCCTCCGTAACTGCCCGCTCAACCAGGAAATGAACTTTGACACCATCCGGAAACAGGCTCTGGGGGCAATCAGTACAACGCCGGCGATGACCAGTCCCAGTATGCGAAGGGCGCCGACGAGGTCCGGAGCCGGGTAGCTGATGATGCCAAGGCCGAAGTCACCGCCCATCCCGAAAAATGCCAGGATTCCCCATACCGCCAGAATAACGGCGACACCCCCCAGCCACCGGTTCCCGTGGAAAATAAAGGAGAGCAACTTCCGCCGTTTTACCTGAACGATGAGGACAACAATCGCCGCGAGGATGAATACCAGCCCCCAGCCAAACAACCCCACCAGTGCGGCTATCGCCTCTTTGATATTAGACCATTGCCAGAATAATATCGCCAGAAATACCACCAGCAGGAGAAGGTTCCGCACCACCGGAAACCGCAAAATACGGAAAAGCTGTCCCCACATTGACCTGCCTCTGGCATCGGCTTTTCTCTTTGCCATCTCACCCCCGCTGCGTCCAGGTGCCCCAGACTAAACTTTGACCATGAAGGGAAGAATCATGGGGCGGCGTTTGGTCCGTTCATAATAAAACTTGTCCAGGACATCCCTGACCTTATTGTTGATGAAACTCCACTCAGCAGCACGGTCTCCACTGTGGTTCAGAGCCTTAGCCAGCAGGTCGCGGCTTTCATCTATCATCTCCTTGAACTTTCTGGTGTCAATAAAACCCCGGGTAACAATATCAGGTCGTCCTACCAGCTTGCCGCTCTGCCGGTTTACCGCAATAATCGCCACCACTATCCCGTCCTTTGACAGCATCCGCCGGTTACGGAGCACAATCCCGCCGATATCACCCACGCTTAAACCATCCACATACACGTTGCCGGAACTGACCTTGCCGACTACCTTGGCCACATCCGGTCCGAGTTCAAGGATATCGCCGTCCTCCATAACGAAGGTATTTTCCTCTGCCACACCTACCGAATGTGCCAGCTTGGCATGCAGGCTCAAATGGCGGTATTCGCCATGAATGGGCATGAAAAATCTCGGCTTGACCAGGTTCAGCAGCAGCTTCAGCTCCTCCTGGCTGCCATGCCCGTGAACATGGACCTGTGCCAGCTTGCTGTATAGGACCTGTGCCCCCTGCCGGAAAAGATTATCCACCGTTCTATTGACGAGGGCTTCATTACCCGGAATCGGCGTGGCGGAAATGACCACCGTATCGCCGGGCTGGATACGAACATTACGGTGGTCCCGGTTGGCCATGCGCACCAGGGCTGACGTGGGCTCGCCCTGGCTGCCCGTGGTGACGAAAACAATCTTGTCCAGAGGTATACCGCGGGCTTCTTCAATCCGGCCCAGTATGCCGTCCGGGGCACTGAGATAGCCCAGTTCCAGTGCCATACGCACCGTTTCACTCATGCTACGACCGATTACAAAGACGCGGCGTTTATGTTTGGCAGCAGCGTCAATAACCTGCTGAATACGGGAGACCAGCGAGGAAAAGGTAGTTATAATCACCCTTCCCGGAGCATTGGCCATAATACGGTCCAGAGCTTCACCCACCATAATCTCCGAGGGAGTATAACCGGGAAGCTCGGCATAGGTGGAATCGGAAAGGAGGAGCAAGACCCCTTTCGCCCCAAGCTGAGCCAGGCGGGAAAGGTCAGTCGGTTTGCCGCTGACCGGCGTATAGTCAAGCTTAAAATCGCCGCTATGAACCACCGTGCCCACCGGCGTATCTATGACCAGTCCCACCGCATCGGGTATACTATGACAGACCGGGAACATCTCGATTTTAAACCGCCCCAGCGTAAACTGTTCCCCCGGCGGCACCACGTTAAGTTTAGCCTCATTGAGGGCACGCCTTTCCTTAAGCTTGACCCGGACAAGCCCCTGGGTGAGCTTCGTCGCGTAGATTGGAACATTGAGCTGGGGCAACAGGTAAGGCAGGGCGCCAATATGGTCTTCATGGCCATGCGTGATAATTATCCCCCGTATTTTGTTCCGCCTCTCCAGCAGATAGCTGATATCGGGAATCACCAGGTCGATGCCCAGCATCTCTTCCTCGGGGAACATGAGCCCGGCATCAATGATAATGACGTCATCTTCATATTCCATCACTATCATATTTTTACCGATTTCGCTGAGTCCGCCGAGCGGAATTACCTTTAACTTTGATTTTGTCATTAAAACTGGTCCTCAAACATACTTAATTGCTGGGGCTGCGGCAGAGCCCCGGTTACGTTTTTTGCCTCGGCCAGGATAACCGGAATCCTGCGCATGTCCGCCTCTATCGCCTGGCGCAGGCTCTGCTGATGGAGAGCTGCCGCCGGATGATACATGGCATAGTAGATAACGCCATCACGCTTCTGCGCCGTACCGTGAATCTTGCTGATGCTCTTACCCGGAAAAAACATGGCCATAGAATAACGCCCCAGAGTGACCAGCATCCTGGGACGAATTATCTCAATCTGGCGCTCCAGCCAGCCGCGGCAGTTCTGTATTTCGGATGGCAACGGGTCGCGGTTTCCCGTCGGTCGGCACTTTATTACGTTAGCAATGTAAACCTGCCCGCGGCTCAAGCCAATGGAACCCAGCAGCTGCTCCAGGTATTGCCCGGCCGCGCCAACAAAGGGGCGCCCTTGCTGGTCTTCATGCCAGCCCGGTGCCTCGCCAACGAACATTAATTCCGCATCCTCCGGGCCTTCACCGGGTACTGCCCTGGTCCGGTACTTAGCTATCTCGCACCGCTGGCAGCGGGATATTTCCTCACAAAGGTCACTCAGTGCTGACATCTCATCCAGTTAAATCCATATAAAATAATCAACAGATCTTAATCATGATAGCACGGACAATATGTAAAGTCAATTCACGCACGCCCGCTCCGCTCTTCAGTCAGACAGATGAAGCTTTACCAGCAGCGCCCGGTACATATCAGGTATGGCCAGTATCCTCTGGTAGCACTCTGCGGGAAGTAGCTCATTCAGGCAAAGTACCATCATCGCCTTCTCCCCGTGTTGAATGCCAAGGCTGACCTGCATCTGACTGATATTGATGCCGGCATCGCCGATGATGGTGCCCACGGCACCAATCATCCCGGGACGGTCTTTATGCTCCGTAAACAAAATATAGCTGCCCGACGGCTCTATCTCCAGCCAGTAGTCGTCCACCCGCGTCAGATAGGTCCTCCCCCGGAGCGACGTCCCGGCTACCAGCGTGCTTCCGGCGGTGGTCTGCACCTCCACCGCAACCATATTGGCGTAGTTCTCACAGGCAGCGTCTTTCTGTTCGGTAACGTGCAGACCCCGCCTGCCGGCGATGATGTCCGCGTTAACGATATTAACCCGCTCGTCGGTAATAATCTCCAGAAGTCCGCTGAGCACGGCCACCTTGACCGGGCCGGTTTCCTGCCTGGCGATGTCCCCCTGATAACGGATGGTCAGGGACTCCGGATGACCCGATATCAGTTGCACCGCGATTCTGCCGATTGTTCTACCTGCCTCCAGATACGGGCCCAGCACGGCTAGAACTTCCCGGGAAATCATCGGGGCATTTACCGGATACGCGGGCGGGTTGCCCTTAAGGACGGCCACTACCTGCTCGGCAACGTCCCTGCCCGTGTTAATCTCAGCTTCAACGGTGGACGCCGCCAGGTGAGGCGTGACAACTACCTTATCATTCTGCAGCAAAATGTTATCCTGAGCCGGCTCCTTGAGGAAAACATCAACGGCCGCCCCCGCCAGAAGCCCCCGGTTGAGCGCATCGTCAAGCGCCTCCTCATCCACAATACCGCCGCGGGCACAGTTAATCAGCATTGCCGTCGGCTTCATCAGCTTGAACTGCTCACGCCCGATTAATCCCCTCGTGCTGGAATTCAAGGGCACGTGCACCGTTATAAAATCGGACGTCTTTAAAAGTGTTTCCATATCTACCAGCTGTACGCCCAGCCTCTCGGCCCGGGCTTCCGATACCAGCGGGTCATGGGCAATGACGCTCATGTGCATTCCCCCGGCAAACTGCGCCACTTCGGTACCAACCCGTCCAAGCCCGATTATACCCAGGGTCTTCTTGCGGACTTCAAAGCCTTTAAGCTGGCGGTTCCAGACGCCGGCACGAAGCTGGCTATTCGCTCTGGGAATCCGGCGCGCCAGTGCCAGGAGCATCGCCATGGTATGTTCGGCGGCGGAAACTATGTTACCTTCGGGAGAATTGACTACAATTACGCCGCGCCGGGTGGCCTCTTCCACATCGATATTGTCAACGCCAACGCCAGCCCGGGCGATAACCTGTAGCCTCCGCCCAGCCCCTATCACTTTAGCCGTAACCCTGGTCTGGCTGCGCACCACCAGCGCTTCATAACCACCGATGATGGCTACCAGCTCCTCCGGCTTCAGCCCCGGTTTAACATCAACCTGAGCCTCACCGCGGAGAACCTCAATGCCTTCTTCGGAAATAGGGTCGGCAACCAGAACTTTCATCGTCTTACCCTGCAAAGCCCGCTTTGGGCAAAGCCGATTTCAGGGCTGAGATTACGACCTCGATATCCGCCTCGGTGACCAGGCCCAGATGGCCGATGCGGAATATCTTCCCGTCCAGGCTCTGCTGCCCTCCGGCAAGCACCACCTGGTACTCTTCCCTCATAATCTGGTTCAGCTTTTTCACGTCCAGCCCTTTGCTAGCCGCCACCGCCGTAACCGTATTGGAGGCAAACTTTTCGTCGGCAAAAAGGGACAGCCCCAGCGATTTTACTCCCTCACGGGCAGCTGCACCCACACGGGCATGGCGGGCGAAAATGCTGGCTATGCCTTCCTTCAGCATCATCTCCAGCGCCACTTCCAGGCCGAACATCACCGATACTGCCGGTGTCCAGGGAGTCTGCCCCTTTTCCAGATAGCTTTTTGCCTTGGCGAAGTCCCAGTTGAAACGCGGCATTTTTGCCCCTTCATACGCCCGCCACGCCTCCGGGCTGACGCTGACCATCGCCAGGCCGGGAGGAACCATCCAGCCCTTCTGGGAAGCGGTAACGGTAACATCGCAGTGCCAGTCATCTACCGGCAGATTAATCGAGCCCAGGCTGCTGATGGCATCAACCAGCAGAAGCTTGCCGGCTTCCTTCACCACCGAATTGATGGATGCCAGGTCATTGGTGACGCCGGTGGAGGTCTCGTTATGGGTTACCATCACTGCCTTAATCTCCGGGTCCGCCTGAAGTGCCCGGCGTATGCTGTCAGCGTCTGCTATCTTGCCCCATTCGAACTGGAGCGGGATTACCTCGGCGCCAAACTGCCGGGCGATACTGCCAAAGCGGTCCCCAAAAGCGCCAACCGAAACTGATAGTACCTTATCCCCCGGCGAAAGGCTGTTCACCACCGCCGCCTCCAGTCCTCCCGTGCCCGAACCGGCAAGCAGGAGGACGTCACCCCTGGTCTGGAAAACCTTTTTCAGTTTTTCTGTCACCCCGGAGAGCAACCGGGCAAATTCCGGCCCGCGATGGTTTATCATCTGCCTGGACATCGCCCGGAGCACCTCTTCCGGGCAGGGGGTAGGTCCCGGGACCCGTAAACTTTCCGTCATTCTTCTCCTCCTCTGTCAGATTTAGTTATAACAACCGCTCAGCCGGTAAATCAAATTACGCGCAATATCAATATTTCTAACGGCTCAGCAGCACAATCGCCGCCACCGCCAGCACCAGCCCGAGAACCCTTTCCACCGTGACCGATTCCCGCAAAATCAATATACCGAGAAAGGCCGTCATCATGCCGTTAAGCCCGTAGATGGGCATGACCACAGATACCGGCCCTTTATCAATCGCCATATACAGGGCCAGGATGCCTATCGCCAGCGGTATTGCTATCAGCAGCGCATATAACAGGTATACCTTCTGCTGCGGGACGAAGGGAGTTCCGGTGAAATAAATGTAGGTCAGCACAATCGGGACGACCACCACAGAGCCCAGAAATGCTATTATCGGGCTCGCAATATGCGGGGATATGAGCTTGACCAGAAAATAATGGGTCCCGAAAAGCAGCATCGTAGTTATCGCCAGTGGCAGGTAATTCATAGCGAACTCCTCCTAACCGGTATCAATCACGCTGGCAAAGTGGCGCATTTACCTATCTCATCAAACACCGCGGAATCACGTGCCAGGGATTATTGCTTTGACAAAGCGAATTTTACCCACCTTAACAATACCGGTGCGCTCAATGGGAGCATTACGGTCGATAACTCTCTCTCCATTGAAGCTAACCGCGTTTTGCTGAATCAACCTATCAGCCGCACCCAAACTGCCAGCAAGATTCGCTTTAACAAGAAACCGACGAAAACTGGTGCCTTTCTCGGTTTCGTATTCAATTACATCTACAGGTATTTCCTTCTTCTGCACCACCCTTTCAAACTGCTTTTCCGCCTCATCAGCCGCCTTCCGGTCATAGAGCTGTTCCACAAGCTCTCTGGCCAGACGCTTTTTGAGCTCCATGGGGTTAACCGCATTACTGTCAAGCGCCTGCCGGAATTCCTCTATCTCCTCATCGGGCACATCTGTCACCAGCTCGAAATATTGCAGGATAAGGCTATCCGTAATCGACATCGTTTTTCCGTATATCTCACCGAGCGGCTCGGCGACGCCAATATAGTTACCCAGGCTCTTGCTCATCTTCTGGTTGCCATCCGTGCCGATGAGCAGGGGGGTCAGAAAACACTGCTGGGGACGCTGTCCCACCATGCCCTGAAGCTCCCGCCCCATCAGGATATTGAACTTCTGGTCAGTCCCGCCAAACTCGACGTCAGCCTGTATCGCCACCGAGTCATAGGCCTGGAGCAGAGGGTAGAGCAGCTCGGTTACCGCAATAGGCCGTCCGGAGTTATACCTGACGTTAAAATCCTCCCTGGCCAGCAGCTGCGCCACGGTAAACTTGCTGGTGAGCCTGATTACATCAGCAAGGGTGAACGGACCGAACCACTCGCTCTGCCATCTCACTTCCGTCTTTTCCCGGTCAACTACCTTGAAGAACTGCTTCATGTAGGTCTCGGCATTAGCCTTGACCTGCTCCGCGGATAGCATCGGTCTGGTGACGGAAACGCCGCTCGGGTCGCCAATCTGGGCTGTCCAGTCACCAACGATAAGGATAACCTGGTGCCCCAGCTCCTGGAGCTGACGCAGCTTTCTTAGCGCCACCATGTGACCCAGGTGAATATCGGGGAAACTGGGATCGAAGCCCTCTTTCAGTCGCAGTTTTTTACCGGAACGGAGCAGCTCAATCATCTCCGATTCAACGATAACCTCGGCCACGCCGCGCTTGAGCAAGCGGCCGGCCTCCCGGTCAGTTACCGCCTTTTTGTTAGCTGTCATATCCAGTTTACACCCCCGGCGTCCAGTATAGCCCTGCCCCGCTCCACATCATCCGCTATCTGTTTTTTTAGCTCTTCCACGGCACCAAATCGCCTTTCACCGCGAAGCCTTTCCATAATATCCACTTTCAAGTCCTGCCCGCGCAGGCTATTATGATAGTCCAGAACATAGACCTCCACCCCCCGTTTATTGCCGCCAAAGGTAGGTTTCTTACCGATATAAGCCACCGCCGGACGCACCTTCTCCCCGATATAAGCCCGCACCGCATAAACACCGTCGGCAGGAAGCGCCTGCCCCGGCTCCACGTCCAGATTGGCGGTGGGAAAACCCAGTTCCTCACCGCGGCCATCTCCGGCCACCACCCGGCCATGAAGACCGAAGGGGCGTCCCGCCAGGTCACGCACCTTCTTCATATCCCCCTGTGCCAGCGCCTGCCGTATTGCGGTGCTGCTCACGATTTCTCCGTTTATCTTCGCCGGTGACACCGCGGTTACCCGGAAGCCCATCTCCCGCCCCAGCACACGAAGAGTGTCAGCGTCGCCTTCCCTTTTACGCCCCAGGGCAAAGTCAGGGCCGATTACCAGTCCGCGCATGCGGAGGTATTTCTTTAACAGGCCGACGAACTGACGGGCACTCAGCCCGGCCAGTTCATCATCAAAGGACAGGGGGACGACGATTTCCACCCCCTCATCTTTAAGCAGCCTGATTCTTTCGGCAAGGCCGGTCAAAAAAGGCAGGCCGGTCCATGGTTTCAGTACCTCCTGAGGGTGCTGCCGAAAGGTCACCACCCCCCCGAGTAAATTCTGCCGTCCCGCCTGCTCCATCAGCAGCGCAATCAGGAATTTATGTCCGAGATGAACCCCATCAAAAACCCCGATACTCAGTACCGTGTCTTTTCCCGGCGAAAACCCGGCTAACTCTTCTTCTACCGCCACAGTTTCTCCTCAATGAGGAATACTAATAATCAACGTATCATTCAGATAACCGTCAGGAGCAAAATTCAAAAAGGGAGCATTCATAAAACCCCGTGGTTATCATGGCCGAGGTGTTTTAATAGTAGCATAAGCCTTCTCGAGCGTCAACCGAAGGGGATACCCGGCGGTTTCTTCAGCACCGGCCACTTTCCGGGCCGATGGCAGGGTTACGCCAAACGGCGGAAGACCAGCCCCGAGGGCAGCTTGGGGTAGAAGTAGGTCGACTTCTTGGGCATCTTATCGCCAGCATCAGCCACGGCTTTTATCACCTCCGCCCTGACCGGGCCCAGCAGGAAAGCCATCTGGTACTCCCCGCTCAACACTTTATTCACCGCGTCCACCCTGTCGGAAGAAAAGGACACGGAGGTCTCCTCCGAGCCGGGGCCGAAACCGAGCATTTTCTCCAGTATCAGCCGGTCAACAACGCTGGCAGCCAGCCTTCTATGCCATCCAGAACGGGAAGGAGCCATAAGCCGGTCGGCAGCGGCGAAGCTGCGCAGCCTGAGCAGAACCAGGTCCTTTTTGGTCAATCCGAAAATAGCCAGCTTGACCTGACCCGCTTCCCCAGCCAGAAAATCGTCGACCTTCTGCCAGACATCAGTCTTGTCCAGCGGCAGTTCCTCCACTTCAAAGAGCGGTTTCAATCTGGCCGGTAGCTCTTCAAGAGCCGAGTGCGATACGCCGCAAACCAGTCGGTGGATGGGCAGTATCACCAGGCCGGGGTCAGCAAAGTCCACCAGCGTTATCATCGCAAAATTAAATCCTTCGTCTCCTGACGCCTCCGGAAGCATAGCCTGCCGTTCATGCTGGTAATTCAGGGCACTCTCATAGCGATGGTGCCCGTCCGCTATATAGAGCGGCTCTCCTGCCAGGCAGCTTCGTATCTGGCTGATAGCCCCGTCCCCGGTAATAGCCCATATCCGGTGCCTCTCTCCATCACCGGCACCGAAATCAATCACCGGCTTTTCCCTTTCCTGAGCCGCCAGCAAAGAGGATACACGCTGCCCATTATCCGCAAACAGGGCCAGAACCGAGCTGGTATTGGCCCGCAGAGCCTGCAACAGCCTTAGCCGGTCGCTTTTCGGTCTGGCCATGGTGTTTTCATGGGGACGGACGACCAGTTTATCCTGCGCTTCCAGCCTGACGGCGCTGATTATACCGCGGCGCCGGTACTGCCTGCCCTGGCAGGTAAAATAGTGGTCATAAAGATAAAGGGCCGGTGCTTCATCAACTTCAAGTATGCCCCGCTCCAGCCAGTCTTGCAGGGCAGCCGCCGCACGGGCATATTTATCTTCCCCCGCCTCCTCCCGGGTATATTCCAGGCGGACAAAATTATAATCGCTCCGCTGATAAAGTTCCCGCTGCATCTGCGGGGTGATAATATCATAGGGAGGGCAGATAACCGATGTCAGGTCATGAACCAGCGCCTGATTATAGCGCACCCCGCGAAACGGATAAATGTCAGCCATACTTACCTTTCCATCGCCTGTCCGGGGACCGGAGGAGGCTCAGCCCTTTTTCAGAGCCTGCGCGGCGGCAGCCACTCCTGCTCCGGGTTCAACCGGGCAACCCTCAGCGGGCAATATCTTCTCCAGAGCATAGAGGAGGAGGAGCACGTTTTCCGCACTGGAGGAATGTCCCATAAGCCCGACCCGCCAGATTTGCCCTTTCAATGGCCCCAGACCTCCACCAACCTCGACGCCGAACTCGTTGAGGAGCCTCTGCCTCACCCGCAGGTCATCCACTCCCGGGGGAACGCGTACCGAGGTCAGGCTGCTCAGCCGGTGGCCCTGCTGAGCGTGCAGGGTCAGGCCCATCGCTTCAAGGCCGGCGTGGAGAGCAGAGCCGTTCCTGAGGTGGCGCTGCCAACGAGCCTCCAGGCCCTCATCCGCGATTAAGGCCAGGGCTTCATGAAGGGCGTAGAAAAGGGATATCGGCCCGGTATGGTGGTATACTTTCCTTGACCAGTAGTTGGACAGCAGCGACAGGTCCAGGTAAAAACCGGGCACTTTGCCATTGCGCGCCTTCAGCCTGGACATGGCCCTATCATTGGCAGTGAAGGGGGATAGGCCCGAAGGAGCGCCGATGCACTTCTGTGTACCGCTGTAACAAACGTCGATTCCCCAATCGTCCACAGCCAGCTCATGTCCGCCCAGAGAGGTAACGGCATCCACCAGGAACAGGGCTTCATGCTCCCTGGCGAGGCGGGCAATATCCACCAGAGGCTGGAGGACACCGGTGGAGGTCTCCGCCTGGACTACCGCCACCATTTTCACCCGCTTCTGGGCCTTCAGCGCCGCTTCGATTGCTTCGGGTTCAATGATTCGCCCCCATTCTGCCGGTACCTGAATTACGGTACCACCATACCTCTGAGCGATATCCACCATCCGCTCTCCGAAAAAGCCGTTAACACCGATGACGGCAACATCTCCCGGCTCCAGGAAATTACAGAAGCTGGCATCCATTCCGGCTGAACCGGTCCCGGATATCGGGAGAGCCACTTCATTCCCGGTCTGGAAAAGAAAGCGAAGCAGGTTAACAATATCGTCCATGATGGTCAGGCAGTACGGGTCCAGGTAGCCCTCTATGGGTGCCTGCATCGCCCTCTGCACACGGGGATGCACATTGCTCGGGCCGGGCCCAAGAAGAATCCGGCCCGGTGGCTCCAGGTTCTGATAAGAGATTGCGGACATAAACTGACTACCTCCTTTATTCTTGTTATCCTATCTATCCGGTCGCCTTTCCAGAAAAAGAGTATCACCTGCTCCTTTCAGTGTCAACAATGTCAAACCTCGCCGGACAGTTTACTTGAGCATAATCCGGCTAAATGGTAAAATGCAAAGTCCGTGCCGCTTAAAGCAGGCGCTACCCGGACAATACATCCAGAACAGGAAGGCGTGGTGATTCTTAAGAAACTGACCGTGGGACCATTTGCATCTAACTGCTATGTCGTCGGCTCCGAAACAACCAGAAAGGGAATGATAGTTGACCCCGGCGATGAAGCAAAAAAGGTCTTTAAATGCGTCAGGGAACTGGAACTCGATATCAGAAACATCGTGCTGACCCACGGCCACCCCGACCACGTTGCCGCTTTGAAGGAAATCAAAGAAGCCACCGGCGCGGAAATAATGATTCACGCTGATGACATTCCATTTCTCCACCCGCAGTCGTTAAGCTTTATCTTCGGCCCCTCTTGCCCCACCCCACCTCCTCCCGATAGGCCCCTTAAAGGAGGAGAGTCCATTGATATTGATGACCTGCACTTTCAGGTTCTTCATACGCCGGGGCACAGCCCGGGCAGCATCTGCCTTTCTGGCAACGGAGTCCTGTTCAGCGGTGACACCCTGTTCAACTACGGCATCGGCAGATATGACCTGCCCGGCGGTGATGGCGCTCAGCTTATGGACAGCATCCAGACCAAACTCATGGGGCTGCCCGATGAGACCATCGTTTACCCCGGTCACGGCCCCGATACCACGATTGGCATTGAACGCCGGTCAAATCCTTTCCTGCAAAGTTAAGAATAGCAAGGATTTGCCGCTTATAAGGCGACCAGCATGATGAAGACAGGGCCAAAAATTACGGCCACCTTACCCACCAGCTTGATCAGTATGTTCAGCGAAGGTCCAGCCGTATCCTTGAAAGGGTCTCCCACCGTATCGCCGATGACCGCCGCCTTGTGAGCCTCACTGCCCTTGCCTCCCAGGTTACCTGCCTCAATAAATTTCTTGGCGTTGTCCCAGGCGCCACCGGCATTGGCCATCATCACCGCAACGATAAACCCGGTCAACAGCGACCCGACCAGCAACCCGGCAACCGCATTCGGACCGAGCGTAAAGCCGAGGAGCAGCGGCACTCCCAGCACCAGAATCCCGGGAAGCATCATTGACTTCAGGGCCCTCTTGGTGGCAATGTCAACGCAGCTCACGTAGTCCGCCTTGGCCTCACCTTCCATCAGTCCCTTTATTTCCCGGAACTGCCTCCTCACCTCATTCACAATGGCAAAAGCCCCGGCACCGACACCCCTCAACGCCAGGGCGCAAAAAACGAAGGTCAGCACACCGCCGATGAGCACGCCGGAGATTACCGCCACATTGGTCAGGCTGGCAATTTCAACTTCAGCCACTTCAAAATAGGTGGCCAGCCAGGCCAGAGCTGCCAGCGCCGCCGAAGCGATGGCAAAGCCTTTCCCCAGCGCCGCCGTGGTATTGCCCACCGAGTCCAGTGCCTCGCAGCGCTCCCTCACTTCTTTGCCCAGACCGGCCATCTGGGCAATACCCGCCGAATTATCCGCAATCGGGCCATAACAGTCCATAGCCAGCAGCATGCCCAGGTTAATCAGCATCCCCATAGCCGCAATAGCAATGCCCAGAAGGTCACCAAAAATGTAGGCCAGCACGGTGGCAATGGCAACCAGAATTACCGGAGCCACCGTGCTCATAAAGCCGGTGGCAATGCCCTCAATAATGGTTACCGCCACCCCACTCTCCGTCGACCGGGCTATTTTCTTCACCGGACCATGCTCTGCCGAGGTAAAATATTCCGTGGCAATGGCAATCAAAAACCCGGCAATCAGGCCCGATATCAGCGCCCAGAAAAGCCCCATCTCACCCACGTAAACCCTGATTATAAAGAAGCTGGCAATAATCATCAGGATATTGCTGACATAAACGCCCCTGTTCATGGTGGCGTGTGCCCTGGCTACCTGCTTCTCAAAGTTAGCCTCAACCTCCTTCGGCCTGACGGAGAGAGCTCCGATAATCGAAACGACGATGCCCACAGCGCTGAGCAGAAGCGGCAGGAGCATACCTTTTACCGCCCCGAGGGCGATTACCCCCAGAACCATTGAAGCAGCGATAGCGGAGACATACGACTCGTACAGGTCAGAACCCATGCCAGCGACATCGCCAACATTATCGCCAACATTATCCGCAATTACTGCCGGGTTCCTGGGGTCATCCTCCGGAATGCCCCTTTCCACCTTCCCCACCAGGTCAGCGCCAACATCGGCACTCTTGGTAAAGATGCCGCCGCCAGCCCTCAGGAAAAGGGCAACCGAGGAAGCTCCAAAGGCAAAACCCAGCCAGACATGACTGTCTTCCCAGATGAAGGCGATAATGGACAGGCCCAGCAGCCCCAACCCAACCACACAGAAGCCCATTACCGCTCCGCTGGAGAAGGCGATTCTCAACCCCTTCGCCCAGCTACCGATGGCGGCGTGAGCCGTCCTGGTGTTCGCCAGGGTCGCAATATTCATCCCCAGCCATCCGGCCAGAGCCGAGGTCAAAGTACCGCAGACGTAGGCGATAGCCACATAAGGCCTGGGCTCAATAAATATGGCCAGGGCAATGAATATCACCACGGTAAATATAGCCAGGGTGGTAAATTCGCGGCGCAAAAAGGCCATGGCTCCCTGCCGGATAGCATGAGAAATCTCCCGCATCTTCTCCGTGCCCGGGTTCTCACGCATGATGGCGGCGGTGAGATATCCCACAAAGCCCAGAGCCAGCGCACCGGCTATCAGCACAAGTATTCTCAGAATCAACGGCTCCATAAAATAACCTCCAGAAACTCGTCTGCTTTATACTTTCATAGTAAAAAGAAAGGCTGGTCTTGAAAACCACCTTCCTTACAGAGCTTGCTGCATATGGCCGGGTTTACCCACTAAGTTAATTATTTTAGCCTATCCGCCTGCGGAAATCAATCGGAACGCTGGTGGATATTACCCTCGAACTTTTTCAGTCTGGTCTCCAGGTCCTTTTGCCTCACGACCAGCGTCAGGTCGCTGCGCGTTCTCTCCAGGACACCCCGCACCATATCGGTGGTACGCCGCAGGCCACCCGTGATAGCGTCGGGGAAGTCCATCGTTACCAGAACACCATAGATATCATCCATGGCCATTAACAGCTCCTCGCCACGGGACAGGTCCCCCTGCCTCATGCTGTCCAGCAGGTAGCGGCGTATCTCGCCCACCGCTTCGCCCAGTCCGTTTAAGTAAGCAGCCTCGCTAATGCCCAGCCCGGCCGGCTCAGGAATTTTTTCCCCGGTTACCAGAGCCAGGGTAATGCTTCCTTCGGCAAACTCCTTCTGCGCATCACGGATAAACCCGGTATTAAACTCGCTACGTTCGGCAACGGCTTGCTCCACTTCGGCGAGCAATTCACGGGCTGACCTGAGCAACTCCGCAGCCTGGCTGAATTCACGGCGGTGTACGGCGCGGATAGCCTGACTGCAGCAACGAATCACGTCACGGCAGAGTGGCAGCACCTTCTCCCTGGCTGCGTCTTTGGTCGCAAAGCTCTGCCGTATCTGCTCCGCAATCGAATCCAGGCTGCCGGTTAATCTATTCAATGTCCTTCCTGCCATGCCGTGCCACTCTGGCGAACAGCTCCTTTTCTATCGTGTAGAGTTTGAACCGGGCCTGCTTGAACTTATCCGGCGCCAGAGGCACGCCCGGGTTTTTCGCCAGCTCTTCCATAACCCTCATCGCCTCCTGCACCCGCCGGGCGTTAGCCACCACCGTTTCCGGGATTTCCTTATACCTTCCCCCGTCAGACGCCTCAAGGTTGATACCAACGTCACCTTCCGAGTCCCGCGCCCGGAGAAACTGCCGCGCAAGCTGCAAATCAACCTTCACCATCTCGTGCCTCATATCCTTGAGCTGCTGGCTCAACTCAGCATCATCGAGCAGAAGGCGGGCAATATCCTCAAGGACGCGAAGGCCCTCGCCAATGCGGTTCAAATTGGCATCGATAATGCGTAGTTTCTGGTCTGGCATTGTCTCCATATTACAGGTGTCCCGGCGGGTTAATTCTAGCACAGCTCTGCTGGAGGGTAAAGCCAGGAAAGCTTCAGGCTTCCTCAACGGCATTTTCAATCAAATCAACCCGCAACGGCCTGCCCCTGCTGTCCATTTCCACGGCAACAAAATCAATGCGCCAAGAAGACGGCAAATCACCATGCATCTGCCGGTAGTAATTCGCCACCGCCCTCAGCTTTTCCTTCTTGTGCGGTGTAATTGATTCTTCCGGGCTGCCGAACTGAAGGCTCTTCTTGGTCCGCACCTCGAGAAAGACCAGAAAGTCTCCGTGCTCGGCAACGATATCGATTTCACCTTCGGGGCAGCGGTAGTTGGTCTCCAGAACGCGATAGCCCCGCTTCTTCAGCAGGTCCTGAGCCAGCTTTTCCCCCAGGATACCGGTATCTCTGCGCTTCATCTTTTTCCTGAAAACCGCCTTCCGGCATTCAGATTAAATACCTGACCGGCTGGAAAGTTCGGCGGTGGATTGGCGATGGGCCCAGCCGGTGCAGACAGGCGACATGCCCTTCGGTACAGTAACCTTTGTGCTCCGCCAGCCTGTAACCGGAATATACCCTGTCCAGACCGACCATCAGGCGGTCGCGGGCAACTTTGGCGACGATGGAAGCACAGGCGATGGAAAAGCACAGGCTATCGCCGTCAATAACCCCCTTCTGTGGCAGGTGGATTTCCGGCAGGGGCAGATAGTCGATAAGAAGGTACTGCGGTGAAGGGGAAAGTTTGCTTATGGCAAACTTCATCGCCAGCCGTGTTGCCCTGATTATGCCTATGGTATCTATCGCCCGGTGACTGGCAACACCAACCCCCACCGAGACAGCAACTTCCTGAATGTATCGGGACAAAAGTTCACGCTTCAGCGGGCTCAACTGTTTGCTGTCCCTTACCTCAGCCAGCCAGCGAGTTTCAAGTTTGCCCGGCAGGATAACCGCTGCCGCCACCACCGGCCCGGCCAGGGCTCCCCTCCCCACCTCATCCACCCCCGCAATCAGCCGGTAGCCCTGCGTCCCAAGCAGTTCCTCCTCGGTGAAAGATGGTACCCGGCGGCTTTCCAGCAAAATTAACTCTCCACCTTCAAAACAGGTAATGAAGCAGCATATCCAGTCGGCCGTGCTTTATGAGATACGGGCCGGAAAAGCGCATAACTTCCCGCACCTTCTCCCGGTAGCCCGGAGCGTAACAATGAGTGGTGCATTTCTTGCACATCGGCTTGGGGTCATAGGGACACAAAAGCAGCTTGACTATGCCGTGGTTGAGCAATCTGCTGCAATCCCGGCACAGCAGGGGTTTTTTATCGCCCAGAACCTGGCGCAACCTGGCATCCTTAACGGAAAAGACAACCTTCTCCTCCGCCCGGTGGTTTTCCCGGCAGAAGATAGAGACGAAGTTGCGCAGAACCTTTATGTCCTTGGCCTTTTTACCGTCCAGCTTCTCTAACGGAGCAGGCATCGTTCTTCCAGCAACCGGCTTACTCTTTGCCAGATAATTTCAGCCGCTTTTTCTTTGCTTTGAGCGCCATCAACCACCAGCCAGCGCTGTGGTTCGGCAGCCGCCAGCTTGAGGTAACCGTCCCGCACCCGCTGATGAAAGGCAACATTCTCCCGTTCGAAGCGGTCCTGCCGCCGGTCTCTTTTACGGGCAAGTCCTGCCTCAACCGGCATATCCAGCAGAATGGTCAGGTCGGGATTGAGCCCCTGAACGGCAGCATCATTGACTGCCCTGACCATGCCCAAGTTCAGGCCGCGCCCGTAACTCTGGTAGGCAATAGTCGAGTCAGCATAGCGGTCACAGATGACCACCCCGCCCTTTTTCAGGCCGGGCCGGATAAGCTCGGTGACCAGTTGAGCGCGGGAAGCGTTGAACAGCAATAACTCAGCCTCGGGTGATATGCCCATATCCTGACCCCACTTGAGCCAGCGGGCTATCTTCCTCCCCAGCGAGGTAACCCCGGGTTCATGGGTCAATTCAGCGGGGATAGCCAGCCGTGAAAGCCTTTTGTATAACGCCCCCGCCTGAAAACTCTTGCCGGAGCCTTCCCCGCCTTCAAAGGTGATGAATAGAGCCATAATCGTTCCTAACCTCTCACCTTTTATCCCTTTCCCCTTATGAAGGGGAGATGGAAGGAAGTTTCTAAAGGGGCTTCGCCCCTTTTAATCCCCTTATCCCTATTATCCTCCCTTATAAATCCTGACCCTCCGGTTGGAGTCTTTGCCCGTGCTCTGTGAAGCCAGAGCGTTCCTTTCGGCAATAAGGTGCTGCAAGCGGCGGATATAGGCGCTCTGCGGACTGAGTTCAACCGCCTCCCCACCGTTCTTTACCCGCCCCACGGCGGCTTCCGCCTCATTGATGGCAGACTTGAAGGAGTCCGCCTTATCCGCGCCAGCTACCGGATAGATATGCTGCAGCAGCTGTCTTATCTGGGCCGGGGTGTTGCTTTTCAGAACATAGATGGGCAGGCTGGCCGTTTCCGCATCCCTGACCTTCTGCGGCTTCCGCCGGTAGTAGTTCTTCGAAGTGATAAACAGGTCGGCCTCTTTCGGGCTGGCCACGATGTCCAGGCTCAGGTTCATCTCATTGGCCATCTGCTCCAGCCGCGCCCGGTTGACGCCGAAGAGGTAAAGCCGGTGTTTATCGCCCTCCGTCATTCGCTCGGCTGCGGACTTTTTCGCCGCCGCGACCGGCTTCTCTATCCTGACCTCCCCCCTATCGTCCAGCCAGCGGGTCTCGGTAGCCGTGAGCTGCCCGCGCAGGATGGCGTCAACCGCCTCCCCGACATCGGGATGGATGGCGACCCTGTCCCTTTCCTGAATTTCAACCACAATGTCAAAAGTGGGCGGTGACATGCGTTCCAGTATCGATTTCTGAGTTCCCCGGCGCTTGGCTTCCTCGTCACCCAGGGTCACCGACTGAATACCGCCGACAAGATCAGCCAGGGTGGGGTTCATCATCAGGTTTTCCAGCATGTTGCCGTGAGCCGTGCCGACGAGCTGCACGCCGCGTTCAGCGATGGTTCTGGCGGCTTTAGCCTCAAGTTCCGTACCAATTTCGTCGATGACAATCACTTCCGGCATGTGGTTTTCCACCGCCTCAATCATGACGGCATGTTGCAGGGTAGGTGTGGTTACCTGCATCCGCCGGGCGTGACCAATCGCCGGATGGGGAATGTCACCATCACCGGCAATCTCGTTCGAGGTATCAACGATAATAACCCTCTTCTTCATGTCGTCAGCCAGCACGCGGGCTACCTCGCGCAGCATTGTCGTCTTGCCGACTCCGGGGCGGCCCAGAAGCATCACGCTCCTGCCCGACTGTACCAGGTCCTCAATAACTTTTATCGTGCCGAAGACCGCCCGGCCCACCCGGCAGGTAAGCCCGACCACCCGCCCCTTTCGATTGCGAATGGCGGAGATGCGATGCAGCGTGCGCTCAACCCCGGCCCGGTTGTCACCGCTGAAGCTCCCCACCCGTGAGACAACGTAGTCGATGTCCATCTCATCAACTTCTTTGTGGTCAAGGACTACCTCCCGCCGGGAGAAGCGGGCTTCAGGGAGGCGCCCCAGGTCCAGGACGACTTCCAGCAGTTCAGCCAGGTCATCCTGCCGGCATAATTGCTGGCGGATGTGCGGAGGCAGAATATCAAGCAGCGCATCCATGTCATCCGTGGCTACTTTCTGCAAAATTCCTCCCGAATACCTTTTTATTTGCGTCCGGCAACGATATCCAGAAAATACCGGTGAAATCTCAGGTCATCGGTCAGCTCGGGGTGAAAAGCCAGAGCCACCAGCTTTCCCTGCCTGACCGCAACAATGGTGCCATCAGCCAGCCGGGAGAGCACTTCCACTTTCCCATTCGCTTTCTCAATCAGCGGCGCGCGGATAAACACGCCCGGAAACGGTTCCTCTCCCAGAACCGGCACCAGAAGTTCCGTCTCAAAACTTTCCCTCTGCCGGCCGAAGGCATTGCGCCTTATCATCACGTCCATCAGTCCCAAGGGTTCCGGATAGCTGTCCGAGTTCTCCCTGGCCAGAAGTATCATACCGGCACAGGTACCGAGTACCGGCAGACCACTTTTGGCCAGAGTCCTTATCTTACCGGCAAGCCTGTAGTCCTGCATCAGCCGGCTGATAGAGGTGCTCTCTCCACCGGGTATAATTAGCCCGTCCAATCCCGCAAGTTCCCCGGGCAGGCGGACGGGCACGGCCTCTACTCCCAGCTGGTGCAATTTAGCAATGTGTTCGGCAAAGGCTCCCTGCGCAGCAAGGACGCCAATCTTCATATTACCACCCTCTCGGTGCTAGCAGCTCCTCGGCCGGTATCTGCTTTATGTCCAGTCCGGGCATAGCCTCGCCCAGATTCTTGGAAGTCTCGGCGATGATTTGAGGGTCTTTGTAGTGAGTGGTAGCCTTCACAATCGCCTTGGCTCTGGCCGACGGATTGGTGGACTTGAATATCCCCGAGCCGACAAATACGCCGTCAGCACCAAGCTGCATCATCAGGGCGGCATCAGCCGGGGTAGCCACGCCGCCAGCGGCAAAGTTCACCACCGGCAATTTCCCGGTCTTATGCACCTCGGTTACCAGTTCAAACGGTGCCCCCATCTCTTTCGCCTTCGCCATAAGCTCCTCTTGCGGTGTCTGTACCAGCTCACGGATGCCGTCCATCACCGCCCGCATATGCCTGACCGCCTCGACGATGTTGCCGGTTCCGGCTTCACCCTTGGTCCTTATCATTGCCGCCCCCTCGCCAATCCGGCGCAGGGCTTCTCCCAGGTTGCGGCAGCCGCAGACAAAGGGGACTTTAAAATCGTGCTTCCAGACGTGATAGCTCTCGTCAGCTGGCGTAAGCACTTCGGATTCATCAACATAATCCACACCAAGAGCTTCCAGAGCCTGTGCCTCAACGAAATGCCCTATCCGGCATTTTGCCATCACCGGTATAGAGACCGTCTTCATGATGGCTTCAATAACCGTCGGGTCAGCCATCCTGGCCACGCCACCCGCCGCCCGGATATCAGCCGGGACCCTCTCCAGCGCCATCACCGCACAGGCACCCGCCTCCTCGGCAATTTTGGCGTGCTCCGGGGTGACCACATCCATAATCACGCCCCCCTTCAGCATCTGCGCCAGTCCGGTTTTAACCTTCCACGTTCCGGTTTCCATTTCTTCCTCCTCGCTCTACAACGAGCTGCAACTTCTCGCAACTATATCTTACTCCTTTTCAGCCTGTTTATCAAGCTTGCTCCTCTTCAATCCGCTCCTGTAAATTGACCTCCGACCCCTGAGCATCCACGGGTAAAAGCGGTCTTTTTGTCGGCATGCCGGGACGGCGCGGATACTGCGGCGGCGTCGGTCGCACCTTATCAATGACGACCAGCCAGCGCTCGTCGGCAAATTCCTTCAGGCTTACCCTCTCCACTTTGCATAAGCTGCCTCCAGCTAAACCAATGGCCCTGGTTGCCCGGTTTATCTCCCGTTCCACGGGCCCCTTCTTCTGGGCAATAAACTTACCGCCCGGGGCACAGAAGGGCAATGTCAGCTCAACGAGGGCGGGCAATTCGGCAACCGCCCGGGAAAGCACCAGCCCAAACTTCTCCCGAAACCTGGGCTGGTGGGCGACATCCTCCGCCCGACCGACCACGATTTCAACATCGTCCAGCCCCAGCCTGGCGGTAATGTGCCGCAAAAAAGCAGCCTTCTTCGCCGTCGCCTCAAGCAGCACCAGGTTGATGCCGGGAAAGAGAACCTTCAGCGGTATGCCGGGTAGACCGGCGCCGGTGCCAACGTCAATCACCCTGAACCCGCTTGCCAGCTGCTGCCTCACGGGCAGCGAGACGGTAAGAGAGTCAAGAAAATGTTTTATCTGCACTTCCTCATACTCGGTAATGGCGGTAAGGTTCACCCGCCGGTTCCAGTCCACCAGTTCCCGGTAATAGATTTGAAACTGCTCGAGCTGCCGGGGAGAAAGGTACCAGCCCAGCTTTTTAGCGCCAGATGCGAGTTTTTCCATCATTCTCACTTAGATAGTTAGACTATAGATAGCTTATAGTGCTTGCCTGGCTCCAAGCATTCTATTCGAACCTTGTCCCCATCCTTTAATCGTGGGTGCTTTTCATACCACTGCCGGAGCCTACCTGTGATGTATGCTCCCGCATCTGGATCACCTACAAACGTTCCTTTTGGAGCAGAAGTAACACGAGCAAGCAAAGCCCCTACATCAGTTTCTAATTTAAATTTTACTTTATATCCCGGAAAGAATCGCCTTTTGTCCTTAGGTACAGGGATTAATGCCCATTTCCGGGAATAATTATTAAGATTATTTAGATGTATTTCTACTATAGCACCCTGCAGCGTGGTCTGCTTTTGACTGTCCAGCCCGAGTATTCTCCTAAGCACTGTACTAGGAGTATCAACTAATGGTACAGCCTTCCTTTGAAGTTCTCCCCAGACTTCATCATCAATCTCAATCACTGGCATAATTCCACCCCCTTATTCTGTAGGATATTACAAATTTAGATGTATCTTTACCATTATTAGCAGTGTATCTGTATTTCTGCGATACAGAATAATACAAAAATACAGATTTGTCAAGTACCCAAGAGGACTTTTTGCCCAAGGTGTTTAAGAGGGGCTTCGCCCCTCTTTCATAACAACTCCCCCTCTCCTTTGAAGGAGAGGGGGATAAAGGGGGTGAGGTAGAAGTAGAAAAGGAAGTCCAAAGGATTATAGTACAACAAAGATATAGTATAAATAGACCACCACGCCCGCCAGAACAACGCTGTCCATGCGGTCGAGAAAGCCGCCGTGTCCCGGTATCCAGTTCCCTGATTCCTTCACCCCCGTGTTGCGTTTGAACAGAGATTCCACCAGGTCGCCGAACTGGCCGAAAACGCTGACCAGGAAACCCAGAAGGACTGCCTGCCCGTAGCTCAGTGGCAGATTTAGAGGCGTCGGCAAGATAAAAAGCAGGCTGACGATAATTGCCCCGAAGACCCCTCCCACAGCTCCTTCCCACGTCTTGTTGGGGCTAACCTGCGGGGCAAGGCGGTGTCTTCCCACCGCCCTGCCAATGAAAAAAGCCAGAGTATCAGATCCGAAGGTGGCAAACAGGGCAAAAAACACCCAGTTCCTGCCCGCCTCCAGCCGCAATGCTACCAGATAGCTTAACAGCCAGCCCACGTAGAGAACGCCGACCATTACCCACGCCCATGTGAGAAAAGTCCCGTCCCCCCGGGGGCGCAGTATGAGCCACAGCAGGGGCAGCACCATTCCCGAAGTCAGAAGAAGCGGGATAATAAATTCATACTCGCAGTGAGGGCTCAGAATGAACAACAGCACCCAGAGCAGGCCAAAACAGGTAAGCACCTTTGCCCTTGAGACAGCCACCAGCCGGTAAAATTCAAAGGCGGCCAGCACTCCCCAGATAGCCACCAGCACAGTGAACCACGGCACCGGGGAATCAAACCAGACGAAAGCAATAAGAAGGGGGATGCCCAGGAGCGCCGTTATGACCCTTTTCTTGAGCATGCCCGATACTACAGGGCGCCGAAACGCCTCTCCCTCTGGCTGTAGGCAAGCAAAGCCTTATCAACGTCCTTTTTGGTAAAGTCAGGCCACAGGGTCTGGGTGAAGTAGTACTCGCTGTAAGCGGTCTGCCAGATTAAGAAATTACTGAGACGGAGTTCATCACCGGTGCGGATCAAGAGGTCAACATCGGGCAGGCCAGCGGTGTAAAGATAGCTCCCGAACAGCTTTTCATCTATCTTTTCCGGCGGGACATTCTCAGCAACGAGGCGGCGCACCGCATCTATAATCTCAATACGCCCCCCATAATTAAAAGCAAGGTTGAGGGTCAGTCCATTGTTATTCCTGGTCAGCTCCACCGCGCTATTTATCGCCCGCTGCAGCCAGGACGGGAGCTCTTCCATCCGCCCGAGGTGGCGCACCTTCACGCCCTTCTCATGAAGCCGGGGCACGTCCTTACCTATTCTTTCTTCCAGGATATGAAAGAGGCCATCAACCTCATCGCCGGGTCTCCCCCAGTTTTCCGTGGAAAAACCGTAAAGCGTCACGTATTTTATCCGGTAACCGTTAAGATGCTCAATCAAAGAGCGCATTTTCTTGACCCCGGCCCGGTGACCGGCGAGCCTCGACAGTCCGCGCTTTTCTGCCCATCTGCCATTACCATCCGGCACGATGGCAACATGAGTGGGAAGGTGAGCGATTTTCTTCACCGATGAGCGGCCAGCTTTTACCTTATCACTTCGTCCTGAGGAATCCGGCAATTTGGTCTACACTTCCAGAAGCTCTTCTTCCTTATCCCGCCCGATACGCTCGATATCGAGCATGAAGGCGTCAGTTAGCTTCTGCAATTGATTTAAGGCACGCCTGTGCTCGTCCTGGGATATTTCCCTTTCCTTCTCCAGAGATTTCAGGGCACCCATGGCGTCATGTCTCAGGTTGCGCACGGCGATTCTTCTTTCCTCGACCCTTTTCCGCACCGCCCTGATTAGCTCCTGACGCCGCTCTTCAGAAAGCTGGGGGATACCTATCCGGATTACATTTCCGTCATTGGTCGGGTTCAGCCCGAGGTCAGACTTCAGAATAGCCTTCTCGATGCTATGCAGGCTATTCTTGTCCCAGGGCTGGATGACCAGAAGCCTGGCTTCGGGTACAGAGATACCGGCAAGCTGGTTAAGCGGCATGGGAACTCCGGCATACTCCACCTTGATATGCTCGATTAAAGCCGGGGAAGCACGCCCGGTACGAATGGTGGACAATTCTTTCTGCAATCCCGCTACGGAAGCCCGCATCTTCTCTTCAGCTGTCTGTAAAGCTTCAGTAACCATTTTTATCCTTCGCTCAATACCAGAGTGCCAATAGCTTCGCCAGCCACCGCCTTCTCCATACTGTGCGGAGCATTCAGGTCAAAAACAATTATCGGCAGCATATTTTCCAGACACAAAGACAGGGCGGTGGCATCCATTACCTCCAGGCGCAGGTTCAGTGCTTCCAGATGGGTCAGCTTATCAAACTTCCTGGCATCAGGGCTCTTCAGCGGGTCAGCGCTGTAAATGCCATCGACGTTATTTTTCGCCATCAGCAAGACCTGTGCCCCAATCTCTATTGCCCTCAGGGCAGCCGCAGTATCAGTAGTCATATACGGGTTGCCCGTGCCGCCGGCAAAGATAACCACTCTGCCTTTCTCCAGATGGCGCACGGCACGGCGCCTGATATAAGGTTCAGCCACCTGATTAACGCCGATTGCTGACAGAGTCCTGGTATTTACCTCCTGCTTCTCCAGCACATCCTGCAGGGCCAGAGCATTTATCACAGTGGCCAGCATCCCGGCATAATCAGCGGTAACCCTGTCTATTCCATTCCCCTCAGCCTCGTCCCCGCGCCAGATATTACCCCCGCCGACAACTATGGCCACCTCAACCCCCATCTCCACCACCTGCTTAATCTGCCGGGCTACTCGAATTAACGTGGCAATATCAATGCCATACTCTTTTTTGCCGCCAACCGCCTCACCGCTGAGCTTGAGCACCACTCGTTTATACCTGATTTCCGCCATTCCCTCGTTTCCTAATTGCCCAGTTCGAATCTGGCAAATCGGCTTACCCTGATATTCTCACCCACTCTGGCAATAGTCTCGACGATAACGTCACGAACCGTCTTGCTGGGGTCTCTGATGTAAGGCTGAAGAAGCAGGCAGGCTGCCTGAGGGTCAATGTCATCCTCCGCCGGAACCTCTTCTTTAGCGATAAACTGGGGTGCCAGAGCCGTCACCTGCATCGCCAGGTTGTGCGCCAGTTCCTTAAATTCCTCGGTGCGGGCGACGAAGTCAGTCTCACAATCCACCTCAATCATGGCCCCGATGCGTCCTCCCGCATGGATATAGGCTTCAACCAGCCCCTGACCGGTAGCCCGCTCTGCTTTCTTCTCCGCCTTGAGCAGGCCCTTCTCCTTCAAAATCTGAAGCGCCTTTTCCATGTCTCCTCCTACCTCAAGCAAGGCGCTCCGGCACTCCATAATTCCAGCTCCGCACTGGTCTCTCAGCTCTTTTATCTTTTCTACAGAAATTTCCAAAGTTTTCCTCTCTTATTCTTCTTCCGGAGTAAAAATAAACGGCTCCAGGGCTTCCGCGCTCTCCGGTTCCGCCGCCACCTTTTCCTTTTCCTCTTCGGCAGCGACACCTGCCAGGTCAGCCTTCCCTTCAAGGACCGCGTCCGCAATTTTGCTGCATATCAGCCTGATAGCTCGAATGGCGTCATCATTCGCCGGAACAGGATGGTCAATAATATCGGGGTTGCAGTTAGAATCAACTATCGCTACCACCGGGACTCCCATGCGTTTGGCTTCAGCAATGGCAATTTTTTCCTTTACCGGGTCAACCACAAACAGGACACTGGGGAGGCTGGTCATCTCTTTGATTCCCCCCATCTGGCGGTTCAGGCTGGCAATCTCCTCCCCGATCTTGAGGATTTCCTTTTTGGACAGGCGCTCGAACTCCCCCCGGGACTGCTGGTCTTCCAGACGGACCAGGTGGTCGATGCGTGACTGAATGGTAGCGAAATTGGTCAGCATGCCGCCCAGCCAGCGCTGCTCGACGTAATACATACCGCAGCGCTGCGCCTCTTCCACTATCGCCTCCTGTGCCTGTTTTTTGGTGCCAACAAACAGGACCGTGCCGCCTTCAGCTACCACCTGGCGAATAAAATCGCACGCCTCATCCAGTTTTGCTGCCGTCTGCTCCAGGTCAATGATATGGATACCGTTACGCTTGGTGAAAATGTAACTCTTCATCCGGGGATGCCAGCGTCCAGTCTGGTGCCCGAAGTGAGCACCCGCCTCCAAGAGTTGTTTAATTGTAGTTGTGTCCGGCAAATCTCCACCCCCCTTGTCTATCAAATAATCGCTTTTGGCTGCTTAACAGTATAGCATACCCTCTAACTAGGCAGCAACACAGCGTTTTTACCCGGCACCAGCCGGTTTCAGAAGCCCCTTTTATTTAATCCCCCTTTCGCGTTTCTTTCGCTCAAGGCAAGCTGAAGATGGCGCAAAACATCTTGCTTGCCAGCTGGCCTATATCTTGACAACTGGCACAATTGGTGTTACCTTGTAAATATTACTAAATTGCAATTTCAGGCAACCAAATCTCAAGCATATTGTGCTATAATGAATGCTTGAAAACGGGGAACGGAAATACCGGGGAAAATGAATCTGATGTCGCAATCGCCATCGCCTTCCAAGAAGGCTAAAATCAGAATCACGGCTGCCATCCCCTGCTTCAATACCGAGCTTTCCATCGGAAACGTAATAAGAAGAGTCAAGAAATATGTTGACCACGTCGTGGTAGTTGACGACGGCTCGCATGATGGCACCGCCCGGGCCGCCCGGGATAGCGGTGCCACTGTCAAGAGTCATCAGAAAAACAGGGGTTACGGCGGAGCAATAATGTCCTGCTTCCAAGCGGCAAAGGAGTACTCCGCTGACATCCTCGTCATCCTTGACGGCGACGGCCAGCATAACCCCGATGAAACGCCAAAGCTGCTCGCCCCCGTTCTAAACGGCGAAGCTGACCTTGTTATCGGCTCCCGTTTTTTACATCCAGCCAAACAGACGTCAGTGCCCCGTTACCGCGCCTTCGGCATCGGGGTGATTACCCGGCTGTTCAACTTCGGAGCCAGAACAAAAGTGTCCGATGCCCAGAGCGGCTACCGGATCTACAGCAAAAAAGTCTTTGACAATCTACTGCTTGCCGAACAGGGGATGGGCGTCAGCATCGAGATTCTTGAAAAAGCGGTTAAAAGAGGAGCCCGCATCAAAGAAGTGCCCATCACATGCTCCTACAGTCCGTCAAAGCTCAACCGGGAGGCAATAAAACACGGGTTCACAGTGGCCCTCTCGGTCATCAGGATACGCCTCAAAAACAGCCTGCTCCCCGGGACAAAAAAGTAAGCCGGAATCACGCTCCAGCCCTTGACAAACCGGCCAGTATAATGCTAAACTCCCAGCAAACAGGTAAAGGCTGAGAACAAGACTAGTAAGCTTCCAAAGTGAGGCTCAGAGAGTCGGGAAAGGTGTGAGCCGATGCCTTCACTGAAGCTGAATGGACTTAGGAGCCGCAAACCGAAAGCTGCCGAACCGGCAGGCGAGTAGGCTTTGACGTAAGGGAAACGTTATTAAATCCCGGGGTATCGAGGTAATATTAACCTCTGTACTCTAACTGAGATGGCCATCATTTTCCTTATTCAAGACGGCCAAGAAGGGTGGCACCGCGGAAGCAAGCCTCCTGCCCCTTCAAGGGCAGGAGGTTTTTTTAATTTCTGCGGTAAGGGGAAGAAAATGTACTATCCCGAATTAGAAGAAGTACGCCAGCTGAAGAAACACGGCAATCTGGTGCCGATTTACTACGAGATGATGGCTGACATGGAAACACCGGTGTCGGCTTTCCTCAAGATAGCCCGTGGCAATTACTCCTTTCTGCTGGAAAGTGTCGAAGGAGGAGAAAGGCTTGCCCGCTACAGCTTCATCGGCACCGAGCCTTCTCTCATCCTGAAGACGGGCAGTGAAAACCCGGCCGACCCCCTGCTCCTGATAGAGAAAGAGTTCCGGCGGTTTCAATCAGTGCCCGTAGCCGGCCTTCCCCGGTTCCACGGCGGGATGGTCGGTTATCTCAGCTATGAAGTGTCAGGCTATTTTGAGAACCTGCCCTCTCCCGAATCAGACCCGCTCGACCTTCCCGAATCGATACTGATGCTGGCTGACACGCTCCTGGTCTTCGACCATCTCACCCACAGAATCAAGGTCGTCTCTCACGCCCATCTAGATGGCGACGTTGAACGCGCCTATTCCGGGGCAACGGCCAGGATTGACCGGTTGGTGAAAAGGTTACGGCAACCGCTCCCCGCCGAGGCGCCGCCATCGGACTCGGCCGAGTTTCCCGTATCGTCAAACCTTTCCCGGGCCGAGTTTGAAGCCATAGTGTCCCGGACCAAGGAATACATCTACGGCGGGGACATCATCCAGGCGGTCCTGTCACAGCGGCTGTCCAAACGCACCGCCGCCAGCCCCTTTGCCATCTACCGGGCGTTGCGCTCCATCAACCCCTCCCCCTACATGTACTACCTGCATCTGGGCGATTCCCACATCGTGGGAGCCTCGCCCGAGCTCCTGGTCCGCGTGGAGGACGGTACCGTCTCCAACCACCCCATCGCCGGCACCCGTCCGCGCGGCAGGGAACCCGCCCAGGACTTCGCCCTGGAAAAGGAGCTAAGGAACGATGAAAAGGAGTGCGCCGAGCATATCATGCTGGTGGACCTGGGTCGCAACGACATCGGCAGAATCAGCGAGTGCGGCACGGTCGAGGTCACCCAGCTCATGGACATCGAGCGCTACTCCCACGTCATGCACCTGGTATCCCACGTTCAGGGCAAGCTGAGAGCCGGGCTCACCCAGTTTGACGCCCTGCGCTCCTGCTTTCCCGCCGGGACCGTCTCCGGCGCCCCCAAGATACGGGCAATGGAAATTATCGCCCAGCTGGAGCCGGACAAAAGAGGTCCCTATGCCGGGGCGGTGGGTTACTTCGACTTCTCGGGAAACCTGGACACGGCTATCGCCATCCGCACCATTGTTATCAAGGATGGCACCGCCTATGTTCAGGCGGGAGGCGGCATCGTTGCGGACAGCGTCCCCGGCTGTGAATACCAGGAAAGCCTGAACAAGGCCCAGGCACTGCTCGCCGCAATCAAACAGGCGGAGGCCAAGCATGCTCTTGCTGGTAGACAATTATGATAGTTTTACCTACAACCTCTTCCAGTACCTGAGTGAGCTGGGAGAGGAGGTAATGGTGGTCAGGAACGACAAAATGAGCCTTGATGAAATGGAGAGGCTCCCGCTGGAGCGCATCGTCATTTCACCCGGTCCGGGCACCCCGGAGCAGGCGGGCATCTCCAACGATGTTATCCGCCATTTCAGCGCCCGCCTTCCCATCCTGGGGGTCTGCCTGGGACACCAGTGCATCGGCTACAGTTACGGGGGGCAGGTCAACCGCGCCGGGGAAATCAAGCACGGCAAATCATCGCTTATCCACCACGACGGCAGGGGGCTTTTCCGCGGACTGCCCGGCCCCTTCCCGGCCATCCGCTACCACTCCCTGGCTGTCATGCGCGACGGTCTGCCCGAATGCCTTGAAGTCAGTGCCTGGACGGAAAATGGGCTGATTATGGGACTGCGCCACCGCCAGTTCCCGGTGGAAGGCGTCCAGTTCCACCCCGAATCAATCATGACCAAGGTGGGCAAGGACTTGCTCAGGAATTTTATCCGCATGAGGAGCAATCATGATTAAAGAAGCCATCAATACCCTAGTCTCCGGCAAACCTCTCAGCTTTGAGGACGCCGCCGCCGCCATGGCAGAGATAATGGGCAGCGAAGCCACCCCGGCACAGATTGCCGCTTTTGTCACCGCCCTGCGCATCAAAGGTGAGACCGTGGAGGAGATTGCCGGGCTGGCCAGCGTCATGCGGGAAAAAGCAGTTCCGGTGGCGGTGACTCCACCGGTGGTAGATACCTGCGGCACCGGAGGGGACAACTGCGCCAGCATAAACATCTCCACCGCGGCGGCTTTCGTCGTCGCCGGGGCCGGTCTCAGGGTAGCCAAGCACGGCAACCGGGCCATGACCAGTCGCTGCGGCAGCGCCGATGTTCTGGAGGCTCTGGGAGTAAAAATCGACCTCGGCGCTCAGGGAGTAGCCGAATGCCTGGAGAAAATCGGCATCGGCTTCATGTTTGCCCCCCTTTTCCACCCGGCAATGAAGCACGCCGCCGCCCCGCGCCGTGAGATTGGCATTCGCACCGTCTTCAACATCCTCGGACCACTGACCAACCCCGCCCGGGCTGAATCCCAGGTTATCGGTGTCCCCGACGAAGAGCTGGGCGGCAAGCTCGCCGCCGCCCTCCACCGCCTTGGCACCGGACACTCCCTGGTAGTGCACAGCCGGGATGGCATGGATGAAATTTCAATCAGCAGCCCATCAGTGGTATGGGAGGTCCACCACGACGGGGTGCTGCCGCCCTACGAGGTATCTCCCCGGTATTTTGGCTTCACGGAAGCCAGCCTGACCGAAATTCAGGGAAGCTCGCCTGAAGAGAATGCAGCGGTGCTGCGCCACATTCTGGAGGGTAAAAGAGGTCCTGACCGGGACGTGGTGGTCATGAATGCCGCCGCCGCCCTGCTCGCGGGAAACCGGGCACCGAACCTGAAGCAGGGAGCCCGCCTTGCCGAAGAGGCAATCGACGGCGGGCAGGCCAGGGAAAAGCTGGAGGGACTGGTCACCCTCAGCCAGAAGCTGGGACAGTAACATGCTGAACAAAATTATGACGGACAAAAGGGAAGAGGTTGAGCAACGGAAGAGGCGCCTGCCCCTCTCTGTCCTGAAGGAAAGCATTGCCGGGCGAAAGGCGCCACTTGACTTCGCCCGCGCTTTAAGAGGGGAAAGCCTCCGGCTTATTGCCGAGGTGAAGAGAGCATCTCCGTCACGGGGAGTAATCTGCCCCAACCTCGACCCCGTGGCAGTGGCAAAAGCGTATGCCCGGGGCGGCGCGGCTGCCATTTCCGTACTGACCGAAGCAAACTACTTCCAGGGCAGCCTGGACCATCTAACCGCGATTAGAAAGGAGGTCGGAATCCCGCTGCTGAGAAAGGATTTTATCTTCGACCGGTACCAGGTATACGAGTCCACCGCCAGCGGTGCTGACGCCATACTGCTGATTGCAGCCGTCCTGAATCAGGAGCAGCTCGCCGAACTGCTGTCCCTGAGCCGCAACCTCGGCATGAACTGCCTGGTCGAGGTCCACCGCGAAGAAGAGATGGAAAGGGCGCTCGCTGTTGACGGCGCTGGAATCATCGGCATCAACAACCGCGACCTCGATACCCTTGAAGTTGACATCAACACCACCCGCCGTCTGCGACCCCTCATTCCCTCTGACCGACTCGTGGTCAGCGAAAGCGGCATCAGAAACCGGGAAGACACGGTAAAACTCGAGAAATGGGGTGTCAACGCCGTTCTCGTCGGCGAGGCTCTGGCAACAGCCGACGATATCAGCGCCAAAATGAAGGAGTTAACGTCAAGATGACCCGCGTCAAAATTTGCGGCTTGAAGGAAAAGTCTCACGCGCTGGCTGCGGCTGAAGCCGGTGCCGACTTCGTCGGGCTGGTCTTCGCCCCCAGCCAGCGCCAGGTAACCCCTGCGCAGGCGGAGAAGATAGCGGCAGCGATAAAGCAAAGCGGCTGCGCCACCGAGGTGGTCGGCGTCTTCGTCAATATGTTCGCCCCCGCGGTAAACGAGACCGCCGCTTCCTGCGGGCTGGACTGGGTCCAACTGAGCGGGAATGAGTCGTGGGAATACTGCCGCAATATCACCAAACCCGTAATCAAGGTTATCAGAGTGAGCCGGAGACAGAGTCCCCGGGAAATCTGCACCCCCCTGCAAGAAGGGGCAAAAATTCTTGCCCGGCGAAAACATGTCTACCTCCTCGACCCGAAAGTCAGAGGAAAGTATGGTGGAACGGGAGTAACCTTCAACTGGAAACTGGCACAACCGGCAGCCGAACGGTTCCCGGTAATGGTCGCCGGCGGTCTTACCCCGGAGAATGTAGCGCAGGTAATCAGAATGGTGGCACCTTGGGGGGTTGATGTCTCCTCGGGGGTGGAAGTGGATGAAGTCAAGCACAACGCCAGAATCAGAGCCTTCATTGCCGCCGCAAGGAGGACGGATGCCGAACAAGGATAGACCTGACTCCCGCGGTTACTTCGGAAAATACGGGGGCAAGTTTGTCCCCGAGACGCTGATGTCAGCCCTTGAGGAGCTTGAGTCAGCTTATGCCGGGGCCTGTGCTGATGCCGGTTTCCAGAAGCAATTTCAGCAACTGTGCCGGGATTACATCGGCCGGCCCACCCCCCTCTATTTCGCCCGGAAGCTGTCTGCCGAAGCGGGCAGCGCCGCCATTCTGCTGAAACGGGAGGACCTGGCCCACACCGGCGCCCACAAGATTAACAATGCCGTGGGACAGGGATTGCTCGCCAGGCGCATGGGCAAGAAAAGGATAATCGCCGAGACCGGCGCCGGTCAACACGGGGTAGCGACGGCGACGGTCTGCGCCATGCTGGGGCTGGACTGCATCGTGTACATGGGGGAGGATGATATTCAGCGCCAGTCGCCCAACGTGCACCGCATAAAGCTGATGGGAGCCGAAGTGCGCCCCGTTTCTTCGGGCAGCCGCACGCTGAAGGACGCCATCAACGAAGCCATACGCGACTGGGTCAGCAACGTGCACGACACCTACTACCTGCTTGGCTCCGTCGTCGGCCCTCATCCTTACCCCCTAATGGTGCGCGATTTCCAGTCGATAATCGGGCGAGAAACCAGAGAACAGGTTCTGACAGCATATCACCGGCTGCCCGATTATCTGATTGCCTGCGTCGGCGGCGGCAGCAACAGCATCGGCCTGTTTCACCCCTTCTTCAATGACAGAGAAGTCCGGTTCATCGGCATTGAAGCCGCCGGGCGGGGTCTGGAAAGCAACCAGCATGCCGCTCCGCTGGCTGCCGGGAAGGCGGGCGTTCTGCACGGAACCAGGTCATACCTGCTGGAAGACAGCCACGGGCAGATACGGGCCACCCACAGCATCGCTCCCGGGCTGGACTACCCGGGCGTCGGGCCGGAACACAGTTATTACAAAGATACCGGCCGTGCCAGCTACATACCGGTTACCGACGAGCAGGCGCTGGAGGGTTTCCGGCTCCTGTGCCGCACGGAAGGCATAATTCCGGCGCTGGAGCCAGCCCATGCCATCTACCATGCCGCCAGACTGGCAGCGGGACTGCCGTCAGACCGGATTATCGTGGTCAACCTCTCCGGCCGCGGTGATAAAGACCTGGACATCGTCACCGCAGCCGCAGGGAAGGAGCTATGAGCAACATTACATCCGTTTTCAGACCGGATTATAAAGCCCTGATTGCCTACATCACCGTGGGCTACCCCGATATGGAAACAACGGAGGAGGCAGCACTGGCTCTTGCCGGCAACGGCTGCGATATCATCGAACTGGGCATCCCCTTCTCCGACCCGCTGGCAGATGGTGCCACCATCCAGAAGGCAAGTTACCAGGCGCTTCAGCAGGGTGCCACGCCGGAGCTATGCCTGGAAGCGGCCCGCCAGCTGCACCGGAAGATAAGCACCCCCCTGGTGTTCATGACCTATTACAACCCGGTGCTCAACTTCGGGCTAGACGCCTTCTGCCGGGCCTGCGCCGGATCCGGGGTCAGCGGTCTGATAATCCCGGACCTGCCGCCGGAAGAGGGAGAGGAACTGGAAGCAGCCACTCGAAAGCACAACCTTGACCTCATCTACCTGCTGGCTCCCACCAGCACCGGGGAACGCATCAGCCTGGTCACCGGAAAGTCCCGCGGTTTTATCTACCTGGTTTCTTTAGCCGGCGTTACCGGAGCCAGAGAGAATCTGCCGCCAGCGCTGGAAGGCTTCGTCCGGCGAGTACGGCGGAAAACGGAGAAGCCTCTCTGCATCGGCTTCGGCATATCCACCCCGGAGCAAGCCAGGCAGGTCGCCAGAATGGCCGATGGCATCATCGTCGGCAGCCGCCTGATACAGTTAATAGAAGAGGACAACACCCTATCCTCGCTCAAAGCATTCGTCCTGAGTCTGAGAGAGGCCCTGGACTTGCACCAGGCCGGGAAGGAGGGCTAATATGTATACCAAGGCCTGGCCCTGGCGGGGCCAGGCCAATGAAAAATAAGCGGAAAACAAAAGCAAAAAAGGAGGAAAAATTGGAGAGAACAAAATTCATTCTCGATGAAAAAGACATGCCAACATCCTGGTACAACGTCCTGCCCGACCTGCCCGAACCGCTGCCGCCTGAACTTCATCCCGGGACGATGGAACCCTCCCCCCTTCCCCCTCCCCTGTTTCCGGAAGCGATTAACGCCCAGGAGTTCAGCCCGGAACGCTGGATTGAAATCCCCGAGGAAGTGCAGGCAGTTTACCGGCTCTGGAGACCGACGACTCTATTTCGGGCGCACCGGCTGGAAAAGCTACTGGATACCCCCGCCAGGATTTTCTACAAATACGAGGGTACCAGTCCGCCCGGCAGCCACAAGCCCAACACGGCGGTAGCCCAAGCATACTATAACAAGAAAGAAGGGGTCAAACGCCTGTCCACGGAGACCGGTGCCGGGCAGTGGGGCAGTTCCCTGGCCTTCGGCAGCATGCTCTTCGGACTGGAATGCAAGGTCTACATGGTCAACGTGAGTTACCACCAGAAACCATACCGGCGGATTATGATGGAAACCTGGGGTGCCAATTGCGTCCCCAGCCCCAGCCCGGACACAGAAGTGGGGCGCCGCCTGCGGAAGGAAGCCCCTGAATCCCCGGGCAGCCTGGGCATTGCCATCAGCGAAGCCATCGAAGATGCCTTCAACCATGACGATACCAAGTACTCCATCGGCAGCGTCGCCAACCATGTTCTGCTGCACCAGACCATAAACGGGCTGGAGACCAGAAAATTAATGATGGAGCAGGCTGACGCCTACCCCGATATCATCGTCGGCTGCATCGGGGGTGGCTCCAACTTTGCCGGAATGTTCCTGCCCTTCATCAAGGACAAGCTTGACGGCACCAGACCAGGCCTGCGTGTCATCAATGCCGAGCCGACAAGCTGCCCGACCCTGACCAAGGGACTCTACACCTGGGACTATGGCGATGTCGCCGGACTTGCCCCCATCCTCAAGATGTACACCCTGGGACACAACTTCATGCCGCCGCCAGTCCACGCCGGCGGTCTGCGCTATCACGGCATGGCGCCTATCATCTGCCATCTCTATAAGCTGGGCATTGTTGAAGCCAGCGCCGTTCCCCAGCTGGCCACCTTTGAAGCCGGGATAACCTTCGCCCGCACCGAGGGCATCATCAGTGCTCCGGAGACTGACCACGCCATCAGGGTAACCATTGATGAAGCCCTAAAGTGCAAGGAGACCGGTGAGGCAAAGACCATCCTGCTGGCTCACAGCGGACACGGGCACTTTGACATGGCAGCCTATGAAGCCTACCTCTCCGGCAAGCTCCAGGACTACGCATACCCTGAAGAGAAGGTAAAAGAGGCACTGGCTCACCTGCCCAAAGTCCCCCAGACATAAAGAAGGTGACAAGAAGGGAGGCGGAGCTTGCTTCCCGCCCCCCTTCTTGCTTTGCGCAGACTATTTTGCTAAAATTGAACCGTCATGAAAATAACGAAGGGGAAATCCTTGTTTATATCACTCCTCCTTGTCCTTTCGCTTGTGCTGGGCACCGGCTGTGCCGTGCCCTATATTGACATATCGCCACCCCCCTCACCCAGCCCTTCCCCGGCGCCTTCAGCAGCACCGCCACCGGCACCAATCAACCCGACCTGGACACCCCCACAAACCTCAGAAACACAGGACCCGCAGGTACTACCATCCATCGCCGATGTCGTCGCCAAGGTAAAACCCTCGGTTGTCGCCATAACCACCGAGGTAATAACATCCGATTTCTTCAACCGCCAGTATACACAGCAGGGCGCCGGCTCCGGGTGGATTATTGATGGAGACGGAATCATCGTGACCAACAACCACGTAATTGAAGATGCCCGCAGCATCACCGTAACCCTTGATGATGGCAGCACCTATGACGTGGATATGGACTCCATATTCATCGACCAGCTCAGCGACCTGGCCATACTCGAAGTTGATGCCCGGGGACTGCCGGAACTTGATATCGGCGAGTCTTCCAAGCTGAGAGTGGGCGACTGGGTGATAGCCATTGGTAACGCACTGGGCCAGGGAATACGGGCCACCGAGGGCATCATCAGCCGCCGCGGGGTTCAACTGCCCGTATCAGCGGGGCAGACCCTGTATGACCTGATTGAGACCACCGCCGCCATCAACCCGGGCAACAGCGGCGGCCCGCTGGTCAATCTGTCCGGAGAGGTAATCGGCATAACCAGTGCCAAAATCGCCACCATCGGCGTGGAAGGCATGGGCTACGCCATCAGCACCGAGACCGCCATACCCATTCTCGAAGAAATGATTCAGAAGGGATACGTGGTCCGTCCCTGGCTCGGCGTAAGCCTGTACACGGTGGACCAGTTCGCCATTCTGAGGTACGACCTGGCTGTAGAAAAAGGAGTTTTAATCACCGAGGTAGCTCCAGACAGTCCCGCGGCACGGGCAGGACTGCAACCCGGCGACGTGATTGTCAGATTTAACGGCACTGAAATAACCAGTGCTGAAGAACTGGTGCGGGCTATCCACGCTTCCGAAATCGGGCAAAAGGTGGAAATGACTTTCTGGCGGGGCGAAACCAGGAGCACCACCGAGATAACCCTGGCGGAAAATCCGCCTCCCCCCTAAGCCAGCCTTCTCACCCCCAGAGAAACGGCAGAGTCACCCAGTTTATGACTCTCCGTAAAAGCCCCCTCCTCCGGGATGCCTTCCACAAGCTGCTCGGACAGGGTTTCCTGCTTGATGTACTCGGCGAAGTCGGCAAACACCCGCCCCACATCTTCCCTGCCCCGATAGTAAGTAACGATATGGTCGGAAATATCGAATTCGGCCGAGCGGCGCATCATCTGCAGGCGTCGCACAATCTCGCGCGCCATTCCTTCCGCCGCCAGCTCCGGAGTAATACCGGTATCCAGCATCACCGCCAGCTCCCCCTCGGAAACCACAGGATGACCGGTATCCGGTATGACATCGACCACCTCCAGCCCTTTTACGTTGACCTCCTCCATGACCTGGACAGCCAGACGCCTGATGGCCCGTTTTTCCCTTCCCGGGGCAACCCTCACCAGCAATTTGTTCAAGGGCTGGCGCACCTTGATGCCAGCCTGGCTCCGGGCTGCCCTGCCCAGGCTCGATACTCTCATCACCAGCCTGGTCTCCGCCGCCAGGTGCTCATCAACCCTGGTCATATCAGCTTCCGGGAAATCAGCCAGGTGCACGCTTTCCGGCTCGCCGGGAAATACCGAACCAACCAGGTTCCGGTAAATCTCCTCCGCCAGAAAAGGTGTGAACGGAGCCAGCAGCTTTGCCGACGTTACCAGACACTGATAGAGCGTGTTATACGCCGAAAGCTTGTCCGCGTCATTCTCGCTCTTCCAGAAGCGCCGCCGGCTCCTCCGCACGTACCAGTTGGAAAGACCATGCACAAAAATTTCTATTTTTCTCCCCGCCTCCGTGGGGTTGTAAGCCTCCATTGCAGCGGTCACGTCAGCAACGAGCTGGTTGAGCTCGGAAATAATCCACCGGTCAAGCTCGGATTGACCTGTACTCTCGGCAGAACCGGGAGTGAATTTATCGATATTGGCATAATTAACGAAGAAGGAATAAACGTTCCACAGGGTCAACAGAAAGTGACGCGTCACTTCAGCCACCATGTTCTCCGCAAAACGGCGCACGTTACCCGGTGGGGAAGAGGTAAAGAAATACCAGCGCAGGGCATCGGCACCGTACTTATCAATCACCTGCCACGGCTCAACAACATTCCCCTTGGCTTTACTCATCTTCTCGCCCTTGGCGTCAAGGATATGCCCGAGACAGATAACGTTCTCAAAGCAGGGACGACTGAAGAGCAGGGTGGATATCGCATGCAGACTGTAAAACCAGCCGCGGGTCTGGTCCACCGCCTCACAGATATAGTCGGCCGGAAAACGCCCGTCCTCAAAAATGGTGCCGTTCTCAAAAGGGTAGTGCCACTGGGCTACCGGCATGGCTCCGGAATCAAACCAGCAGTCAATCACCTCCGGAACCCTCTTCATCTTTGCCCCGCACTGCGGGCAGGCAAAGGTCATCTCATCCACAAACGGGCGGTGCAGGTCCAGAGGCTCTTTCAAGCCGGAAAAGCCGGGCCTGTTTTTTAACTCTTCAACCCCGCCCACGCAGTCGAAGCATCCGCACGACTCGCAGCGCCAGACGGGCAGCGGCGTCCCCCAGTAGCGCTCCCGCGAGAATGCCCAGTCAACGTTATTCTCCAGCCAGTCTCCGAACCGACCGTACTTGATATGCTCCGGGTACCAGTTTACCTCGGCGTTGCCGGATATAAGCCTTTCTTTCACCGCCGTGGTCTTGATATACCAGCTCTCCTTCACATAGTAGAGAAGCGGTGTCCCGCAGCGCCAGCAGAAGGGGTAGGTATGCCGTATTACCTCACTGCGGAAGAGCAGCCCTCTTGCCTTCAAATCATCTATGACCAGAGGGTCAGCTTCCTTGACAAACCGGCCGGAAAAGGCATAGTTGCCGGTCACCACTCCCTGCAGGTTCACCGGCTGAACGAAGTCAATACCCTGCTGCTGCCCCGCCTCAAAGTCCACCTCACCAAAAGCGGGGGCCACGTGCACAATGCCCGTTCCGTCTTCCAGAGACACGAAATCGGTGCCAATTACCTTGTAGGTCAATTTCATGTCAGGTTCCTGTACCTGGAGGTCCCGCCGTTCGTGCCCGCTGCCGCTGTCCCGCACCAGGACAAAACGCCTGCGCTCCAGTCCATATTGATGGGGGTTATAGAGCGGTTCATATTCCACCGCAGCCCTGCCATTTCCGCCCACAAACTCACTCCCTTTCACTTTTCCGACCACTTTTGCGCCATCCAGCCCGACCTGTCCGAGCAAAGCGGAAGCAAAGATGAGAAATTCTTCCGGCGTTTCCACCACGGCATACTCGGCGCCGGCATCCACGGCAAGGGCAGTGTTGCCGGGCAGCGTCCAGGGGGTAGTCGTCCATGCCAGGAAATAGGCTGGCTTGCCCGAAGCAGTGAAGAGTTTCAGAAGCTTCTCACGCTCCGCAGAGGCGACCAGTGAAGACAGGACAATCGCAAACTTTATGTAAACTGAAGGGTCCTCAGCATCATCTTCATATCCCAGTGCCACCTCGTGGGAACTGAGAGAAGTCCCGCACCTGGGACAGTGGGCAGCCGTCTTGTAGCCCTGATAAATAAGCCCCCTGTCCCACATCTGCTTTATCGCCCACCAGACGCTCTCAATATAGTAATTTTCCATGGTAACATACGGGTGCTCCAGATCAATCCAGAAACCAATACGCTCGGTCAAAGCGTTCCATTCTTTGAGGTAACGGAAAACACTCTCCCGGCAGCGCGCATTGAAGCGGTCAATCCCGTATTCCTCAATCTGTGACTTGCCCGAAAAACCGAGTTCTTTCTCCACCTCCAGTTCCACCGGCAGTCCATGCGTATCCCAGCCGGCAATACGGGGGGTGTAATACCCCTTCATCGCCTTGTAGCGCGGCATAATGTCCTTGAAGATCCGGGACAGCACGTGATGAATACCCGGACTCCCGTTGGCGGTAGGAGGACCTTCGTACAATAAAAAGCGGGGGCAGCCCCGGCGGGACTCCACACTCCGTTCAAATATACGGCTTTCCCGCCACCAGCCGAGTATTTTTTCCTCGGTTTGAGGCAAATTGACCCGACTGCTTACCGTACGAAACCTGGACACAAAAACTCCTCCGATACAAAAATTCCCGCCCCCTCTAGGGACGGGAACCATAAAGCCCGCGGTACCACCCTACTTCCCCGGACCACCGGGGCACTCCTTAAAGGCACACCTCCATGCCCTCGCCTGGGATAACGGCTGGCGCTGCCGGCCAGGCCTACTGGGTGTCAGGTCCTGCCTGCCCACCGTTCGGTTGGCGGCTCGGGAGTGATTTTCGGAGAGCCGGGCATATCTGCTTCCACCAGGCCAGACTCGCTGAGTGTCCGCTGCCTCTCCTACTCGTCTCCGTCACGGCCTTTCTCGCTACAGATTAGCACACCCGGAAAAGCAAGTCAATCAGTCAGCCTGCTCTCTGGGCAGAATAACAACCCGGCGCGCCTCCCCTTCGCCGCTGCTCTGAGTGGTAACATCAGGGTCTTCCGCCAGAGCAAGGTGGATGATACGTCTATCAAAAGCTGGCATGGGTTCCAGAGTAAACGGGGCCTTCCGGTTCTTTACCTGTTCCGCCATTCGCCAGGCCAGAGCCCGCAACGCGTTACAGCGGCGCCGCTTGTAGCCTTCCACATCAATAACTATTGGCAGCCATACTTTCGTCTGGTTTCCAACGATAATCCTGATAATATACTGGAGGCAGGCCAGAGTCTGTCCGCGCCGCCCGATGAGGATGCCCAAATCATCCCCTTCAACGTCCAGCATAATGCCGGTAGCAGCCTCTCCTTCGCCTTCGGTAAGAAGTCCGGGTAAAGTGGTAACCGAAGCCTCTATTCCTATTAAACTGAGAAGCGTTTCCAGGACGTTCTTCGCTGCCCCGGTAACTTCACTCCCGGATTTTTCCATAATCACCTCGCTCGGAATTACCTCCTTCTCCTGGAGCGCCTGGCTCTGTCCCTCCACGGCTGGTAACTGCCTTTGCCGATTCCCGTGGCATCCTTCGATTCAACAATATCCGCCCCGACATCGGCATAATCCGTCGGCTTTTCCTCAACGCGGGTAAGACGCTTCAAATAACTCCTGTCCCTGCCCGCCGGTCTGCCGGCGGATGAAGGAACCAGGCCCCCCCACCCGGTAACATAGTACTGAATGACTATGCTGATAATATTTGAAATCACCCAGTAGAGCGCCAGACCGCTGGGAAACTGCATCGTCAGAAAGGCAAACATCAGGGGCATAATCCAGACCATCATCCGGCTCTGTGCCTGCTGTCTGGGGTCAGCAGTGGTTGGCGTTACCATTTTCTGCTGTACCCACATCGTACCGCCAACCAGAATCGGCAGCAAGAGAATTCTGTCAGGCGTCGCCAGGTCCAGCCACAGGAAATTGCTGTCCAGCGGCACAAGGGAAAACACCATTGCCCAGGACGAGTAAAGGTGCCGTGACAGGTTAAGGAACTGCTCGGGGACTACCGCCAGTACCCGTATGATCGACTGAAAGAGCGCTATCCAGACAGGCATCTGGATTAACAGGGGCAGCGTACATCCGGCAGGACTTACCCCGGACTCCTTGTACAGCCGCATCTGCTCCTGAGCCAGCTTGGCTTTATCCTTGGCGTGCTTTTTCTGAAGCTCGGCAAGCTGGGGCTGAAGCTCCTGCATGGCCTTGGTTGCCCTGAGCTGCTTCATGGTA